>NZ_JBEZJI010000047.1:0-74295 GCF_040649435.1 Actinomadura sp. NPDC048955 | reverse complement strand
GTTATGCACACTCTTTCCCTCCCCGCCGCTCTTCCGATCGGGGTGCGGGGCGCGGGCGGCGCGGCCGGGATCGTGGTGGTCATCGTCGTCTTCCCTGTTCAGCCGAGCTTGTACAGCTGGGCGCCGGTCGAGCCGCCGGTGGTGCCGCCGTAGGCGGTCGCGTCGACGGGGGTGGCGTTCTTCTGGACCCAGGCGGTGACGGCGGTGTCGCCGCCGCCGGGTCCCATGCGGCCGCCGAGCAGGATGTAGCGGAGCTCGCCGTCCTTGACGTACTGCTGGAGCTTGGCGACGGTCATGGCGGGGTCGCTGCCGGTGAAGCCGCCCATGGCGATGGCGGGGCGCCCGGTCCGCAGGATGATCGAGGAGGCCTCCTGGGCGCTGGAGACGGCGACAAGCCAGGTGGCGCCGCCCTGGTTCCTCTCCAGGTAGGCGAGCATCCGGGTGTCGACGCCGCCGCCGGGCCCGCCGCCGAAGCCGCCGCGTCCGCCGCGTCCGCCGGTTCCGCCGGGTCGCTGCCCGCGCCCGTCGGCGGCCCGTCCGTCGCCGGCCTGTCCGTCGGGTCCCTGCCCGTTCTGGCCGCCGGCCTGCCACGGGGGCGTCTGCCCGCCGGGCGGCCTGCCGCCGGGCATGGCGGGGGGCGCGCCGCCGCCGGGGAAGGCCCCGGACCGGCCGGGTCCGGCTCCGGGCCCGCCGCCGAGGCCGCCGCCGGAGGCGGGTCCGGCCAGGGGGTTGGTGCCGTTGGAGGTGGTGGAGGCGGCCGCGACGGCGTAGGCGCCCGGGCCCGCCAGGCCAACGGCCGCGGCGAGGATGAGGCCGGCGGCGGTGGCGCGGGTCCCGGCGCGGCCGGAGACCCGTCCGGCGATCAGGGCGGCGACGGCCAGGGCGGTGGCGGCGGCGACGGCCCACCGCAGCCACGGGTTCCAGGACGGGGTGCGGTCCAGCAGGACGAACGCCCAAGCGCCGGTGACGGCGACGCCCGCGGGCAGGACCCACGCCCAGGCCAGCGACGTGCGGTGGGCGCGGGTCAGCAGGACGGCTCCGGCGCCGGTGAGCGCGGCGATCGCGGGGGCCATGGCGGTGGAGTAGTAGGGGTGGAAGGTGCCCTGCGCGAAGCTGAACACGACGTAGTGGACGGCGAGCCATCCGCCCCACAGCAGCAGCGCGGCGCGGGCGGGGTCGGTGCGGGGGCGGCGGCGCAGCAGGACCAGGCCGGCGGCCAGGGCGAGGACGGCGAAGGGGATGAGCCAGGAGATCTGGCCGCCGAGGATGTCGTTGAACAGCCGCCCGGCGCCGGACTGGCCGCCGAAGCCCCCGCCGCCCCCGGGGCCGCCGCGACCGCCCGGGCCGCCGCCCTGGCCGAGGATGCGGCCGAGGCCGTTGTAGCCGATGACCAGGTCCCAGGCGGTGCCGTCGGTGCTGCCGCCGATGTAGGGCCGGGAACGGGCGGGGATGGCGTCGACCAGCAGCGTCCACCACAGCGAGGACGCGGCCAGGACGGCGCCGGCGGCGAGCAGGTGCGCGACGCGGCGCGCCGGGCGGGGCCGGGCGGCGACCAGGTAGGCCAGGGCCAGCGCGGGGACGACCAGGAACGCCTGCAGCATCTTGGTGTTGAAGCCGCATCCGATGAGGAACGCCGCGAGCAGCAGGGGCCGCAGCCGTCCGGTGCAGACGGCGCGCTGGCAGGCCCAGGCGGCGGCGACCAGGAACAGCACCAGCAGGGTGTCGGGGTTGTTGTCGCGGTTGATCGCGACGGTGATCGGGGTGAGGGCCAGGACGGCGGCGGCGGTGAGCGCGGCGGCGTGGCCGAACGCGCGGCGGACCGTGGTGTACAGGACGGCGACGGCGGCGACGCCGGCGGCGACCTGCGGGAGCAGCAGGCTCCAGGTCCCGAATCCGAGGACGCGGGCGGTGAGCCCCATGGCCCACAGGGCCATGGGGGGTTTGTCGACGGTGATGTAGGAGCCGGCGTCCAGGGAGCCGAAGAAGAACGCCTTCCAGCTCTGGGTGCCGCTCTTGACGGCGGCGGAGTAGTAGGAGTTGGCGTCGCCCGCGGCCGTCAGGCCCCACGCGTACAGGGCGGTGGCGGCGATGAGGACGGCCCACAGGGCGGGTCGCGCCCAGCGGGGGTCGCCGCCGGGGCCGAGGAGGAGGCGGCGGGTGCGGCCGCGGGGCGCGGTGTGCCCGGTGGCGGGCGGCGGCGGGGTGAGGGTGGAGGTCATGCCGTGGTCCCCCCGGTGCTGTCGTGGGCGGGTGCGGGCGCGGCGATGGTCCCCGCAGTGGGTCCCGCGGCGGGTGTGGCGGGGTGGTCGCCGAGGCGGCGGGGGTGGAAGATCCAGGCGCGCATGAGCAGGAACCGCGCGAGGGTGGCCAGGGCGTTGGCGGTGACGAGCGCGGCGACCTCGACGGCGCGTCCGGCGCCGGGCGCGGCGGCGTGCAGCAGGGCCAGGCCGCCGGTGGACAGGGCCAGGCCGAGCAGGAACGCGGCGCCGCCTTCGAGTTGCTGGCGCAGCGCGCGGCGGTGGCCGGTGACGCCGAAGGTGAAGCGGCGGTTGGCGGCGGTGTTGCCGACGGTGGTGATCACCAGGGAGAGCGCGTTGGCCCACAGCGGCCCGAGGAACAGGCGCAGCAGGACGAACAGGATCAGCTGGGCGAGGGTGCTGAGGACGCCGATGACGGCGAAGGCGGGCAGCTGGCGGGCCATGCCGGCGGGCAGCGCGTCGGTGGCGCGGCCCGCGGCCGCGGCGGGGCCGGGGCGGCCGCCGACGGGGGCGCGGAACGCGCCGGTGAGCATGCGGCGGGCGACGCGGGCCATGCCGCGCAGATCGTCGCGGGCGGTGCGCAGGACGTCGACGCGGCTGTCGGGGTCGTCGACCCAGTCGACGGGGACCTCGTGGATGCGCAGCCCGTTGCGTTCGGCGAGCAGCAGCAGCTCGGTGTCGAAGAACCATTCCTCGTCCTCGACCGAGGGCAGCAGCGCCTGCACGATCTCGGTGCGGGCGGCCTTGAAGCCGCACTGGGCGTCGGTGAAGCGGGCGGCCAGGGCGGTGCGCAGCAGCAGGTTGTAGCAGCGGGAGATGATCTCGCGGCGGGGGCCGCGCACGACGGCGGAGCCGCGGGTCAGGCGGGAGCCGATGGCCAGGTCGCTGTGCCCGGTGATGAGGGGGGCGACCAGCGGCAGGAACGCGTCCAGGTCGGTGGACAGGTCGACGTCCATGTAGGCGACGACGTCGGCGTCGCTGGTCCCCCACACGTGGCGCAGCGCCCGGCCCCGGCCCTTGTCGCGCAGCCGGACGGCGCGGACGCGGGGGTGGCGGGCGGCCAGGTCGCGGGCGATGGGCCAGGTGGCGTCGGTGCTGGCGTTGTCGGCGACGGTGATGCGGAACGGGTAGGGGAGGGTGTCGGCGAGGTAGGCGTGCAGGCGTTCGACGCTGGCGGCCAGGACGCGTTCCTCGTTGTGGACGGGGACGACCACCTCGACGAGCCGTCCCCGTCCGCCGTGCTCGTGCGGCGGCGGGGGCGGCGCGGCGGGCGTGCCCGGTTCGGTGATGAGGTGACTCATGGGACCGAGGTTCGGGGGCCGGTGTGGGAGGGCGGTGAGGCGTGTCTTAACGCCGCATGAGAAACGCGCCGGGCCCTGCCCGGGGGGTGGTTCAGTCGCTGGGGGCGGGGGTGCCGGGCAGGTGGACGCGGGCGAGGGTGCCGCCGCCGGGCGCGGGTTCCAGGGCGACGCTTCCGCCGTATTCGGCGACGACGCGCGCGACGATGGACAGTCCGAGCCCGGAGCCGGGCAGGCTGCGGGCCGACGGGGAGCGCCAGAACCGTTCGAACACGTGCGGCAGGTCGGCGGCGGGGATGCCGGGGCCGTGGTCGCGGACGGTGAGTTCGCCGTCGTGCAGGCCCGCGGTGACGGTGCCGCCGGGCGGGCTGAACTTCACGGCGTTGTCGAGGAGGTTGACGATGGCGCGTTCCAGGGAGGCGGGGTCGCCGTGGACGTGCCAGGGCCGGGCGTCGCAGGTGATGGTGAGGCCGGGGCCGCGCAGCCGGGCGCGTTCGACGGCGCGGTCCAGGACCTCGTGCAGGGCGACGGTCTCGCGGACGGGTTCGGTGTCGGCGGGGCGGGCCAGTTCCAGCAGGTCGCCGACGAGGCTGGACAGTTCCCGCATCTGGGCGCGGACGCTGGCGAGCAGGTTGCGGCGGGTGTCGGCGGGCAGGTCGCGGCCGGCGGCCTCGGCGCGCAGCAGCAGGTCGATGTTGGTGCGCAGGCTGGTGAGGGGGGTGCGCAGCTCGTGCCCGGCGTCGGCGATGAGCTGCTGCTGGCGTTCGCGGGAGGCGGCCAGGGCGGCGGTCATGGTGTTGAAGGAGCGGCTGAGGCGGGCGATCTCGTCGGTGCCCTCCTCGGGGATGCGGGTGTCCAGGTCCTCGGTGCGGGCGATGTGCTCGACGGCGCCGGTGAGCTCGTCCACGGGACGCAGCGACGCGCGGGCGATCATGAGGCCGGCGGCGGCGGACACCAGGACGCCGAGGGCGGTGACGGCGGTGAGCAGCAGCGCCAGGTTGTCCAGGGGGCCCTGGACCTCGTCGAGGGAGATGGCGTAGGACACGGCGGCGGGGGTGCCGTCGGGCAGCCGGAACGAGCGGGTGAGGACGCGGACGCCGTCCTCGGTCCCGGAGGCGGTGACGCCGGTGCCGTCGTGGTAGGCGTGGTCGCGTTCGCCGCGGGCGACCCGGACGTCCTGCGCGGTGACCTGCAGCGCGCCGGCGCCGGGGACGGTGCAGCGCCGCCCGTCGGCGCGGACCAGCTGCATGATCTCGTAGGGGCCGGGCGGCGGGTTCTGGGAGCCGGTGCCGGTGGGCTCGGAGGAGCAGGCGGCCAGGATCGCCTCGGGGCGGCGCGGCAGGCGGGGGCCGCGGAAGGGGGGCTGCCCGTCGCGGTGGACGTCGTCGCGGGCGCCGGGCGGGCCGCCCGACACCGCGCCGAGGCGGCGGTCGAGCTCGCGGTACAGCTGGTTGCGGGTCAGCAGCCAGCCGGCGCTGGCGCAGGCGGCGACGGCGAGCGCGACGGCCGCGGCGGTGAGCAGCGCCATGCGGGCGCGCAGCGTGAGCCGCCGGGTGAGCCGCCGCGCGACCGGGGCGCGGGTGCTCACGGGGACGCCGCCGGGCGCAGCACGTACCCGACGCCGCGGACGGTGTGCACCAGCCGCGGCAGGCCGCCCGCCTCGGTCTTGCGCCGCAGGTACATGACGTACACGTCCAGGGAGTTGGAGGCGGGTTCGAAGTCGAATCCCCAGACGGTCTCGAGGATCTGCTCGCGGGTGAGGACCTGGCGGGGGTGGGTGAGGAACATCTCCAGCAGCATGTACTCGGTGCGGGTCAGTTCCAGGGGGCGCCCGGCGCGGGCGACCTCGCGGGTGAGGGTGTTCATGCGCAGGTCGTCGAAGGCCAGGACGTCGCCGGGGGCCGCGGCGGCGGGGGCGGTCATGGCGGCGCGGCGCAGCAGGGCGCGGACGCGGGCGAGCAGTTCGTCGAGGTCGAAGGGTTTGGCGAGGTAGTCGTCGGCGCCGGCGTCCAGTCCGGTGACGCGGTCGCCGACCATGTCGCGGGCGGTGAGCATGAGCACGGGCATGGTGGCGCCGAGGGCGCGCAGCCGCCGGCAGGTGGTCAGTCCGTCCATGCGGGGCATGAGCACGTCCAGCACGACCAGGTCGGGGGTCTGGCGCTCGACCTGGTCGAGGGCGGCGACGCCGTCGGCGGCGCCGGCGACCCGGTAGCCCTCGAACTCCAGGCTGCTGGTCAGCGACTCGCGGACGGCGGGTTCGTCGTCGACCACGAGGATCTGCGGGGGCGGTGCGTCCTGCGCGCCGGGTTCCATGTACTCACGGTAAACAGCGCCGGTGGGCGCCCCGGCCACCGGCGGGCGTTTCTCATGGTTCTTTCAGGAACTTCTGAGGGGCGGTTCAGTGATCGCGGCCGGGGGGCGTGCCGGTGTCGGCGGCGGTGTCGGAGGTGGCGTCGGCCCACGCGTCGCCACCGGGCGCAACCGTTTCGACGGTTTCCACCGTTTCCACCGTTTCGACGGTTTCGGTGGTCTCGATCGTGGCGTCGATGACGACGGTGGCGGGCCGGCCGGGCGGTGCGGGGCGGGTGGCGGTGGTCCAGGTGGTCCTGGCGACGTCGACCACGACGTCGCGGGACACCTCGACGATGATGCCGCGCAGGGTGTCGCGCAGGGCGAGCTTGAGGGCGTCGCGGAGCAGTTCGCGCAGGACGGCCTCGACGGCGGCGGTGGCGGCGCGGGCGGCCAGGTCGCGGGCGGTGCGGGCCAGGGCGCTGCCGGCGGCGGCGGTGAGCAGCCCGGCGGCGGTGCGGGCGGCGCCGCGCACGGCGGGGTCGCGGCCGGCGCGGGCGGCCAGGTCGGCCAGCGGCGCGAGCTCGGCGGCGGCGCCGGTGCTCTCGGCGGCGCCGCGGGCGGTGTCGCGCAGGGCGGCGGCCAGGTCGCGGGCGGCCTGCTCGGCGGTCTGGCGGACGACGCGGCCGACGACGTCGCGGCCGGCGGCCATGAGGGCGTCCACGGCGGCGTCGGCGACGGTGTCGACGGCGGCGTCCACGACCATGCGGGTGGCGGCCTGCACGACGGGGGCCGAGGCGGTGCGGCCGGCGACGTCCAGGGCGGTGGCGGTGGCGGCGCGGGCGAGGGGGCTCTGGGCGGCCAGGCGGCGCGCGGCGGCGGCCATGGGGTGGCGGGCGGCCTGCTCGGCGAGGGTCATCGCGGCGGTGGCGGCCTCCAGGGCGCCGGCGGTGGCGGGGTTGGCCGCGGCGGCGGCGCGGGCCTCGGTGACGGCGCGTTCGGCGGCGCCGCGGGCGGCCTTGACGGCGGCGTCCCGGGCGGCCTGCTCGGCGGCCCGCATCACCGGCGTCCCCGCCACCTGCGCCAGGATGCGGTCGGCGGCGAGCGCCGCCGCGCCGCGGGCGGCGTCGCGGACCGGTTCGCTCGCGGCGGCGGCCCGCGCGGCGGCCGGTGCCAGGCCGTCCCAGATCTCCTGCACCCGCCGGGCGGCGGCCCGGTCGGCGCGGTCGAGCCCGTTCGGCCGGTCGCCGCTGTCGCCCCGGTTGTCAGCCTCGTCGTGGGCCTCGTTGTCGGCCATATGGTCGTCCACGGTCACGCCCCCTCATCGCGATCCCGCCCCAAATCACCATAACTGCCGAACAGTGCCGCCAGTTCCGGGTGCCGCGGTCAGCGGCCGCAGGACGGGCAGGGGGTGCGGGTGCGGCGGGCGTAGAAGCGGGCGGCGGCGGCCATCCCGGCGCCCCAGGCGAAGTAGGCGGGGACGGCGACCCAGAAGAACGCCTCGGGCAGGTCGAGGCCGCCTTCGGGCGGGAACGGGTTGCGGCCGTGCAGCCGCTCCCAGAACATCTGCAGCAGCATCAGCCCGAAGTAGACGACCAGCCCGCCGGAGATCGCGGCGCCGGGCCACAGCACCAGCCGGCGCGGGACACCGCGTCCGGCAAGTCCGGGCACCCAGCGCGGCCAGGTCCGCCCGAAGGAGTGGACGAGGGCCAGGGGCAGCAGGCAGCCGCCGAGCACGAACCCGGCCTCGAACAGCATCACCGAGGCGCCGCCCGACAGCGGCGACTCGGCGAACCCGACGACGGCCTGGGCGACGATGCGGATGAGGCAACCGGCGACGGCGAGGTAGGCGGCCCCGTAGGCCCAGGCGGGCGTGCGGGGCAGGGCGCCGGGCGCGGCCATGGCGCGCCCGCACGCGGCGCAGGCCGGCCCGGTGCGGGTGCGGGCGGTGTAGGCGCGCGCGGACAGCGCCGTCATGATCCCGGCGGCGACGACCGCGGCCCGCGACAGCGCCCCGAGCGGGTAGAACCCCAGGCCGAGGCCGGGCAGGACCGCGCCGACCACGTCCAGCAGGAGCATCGCGCCGGAGGCGGCCAGGCACGCCGCGGCGGTCCAGGCCGCGCCCGCCAGGGCCAGCCGCGGCGCGCGGGCGAGGCGGTCGGCGCGCGGGAGCGTGAGCGCGGCCAGCACGAGCGCGGCGGCCCCGCACAGGCCGGCGCCCGCCCATCCGGTGAACGCGACGAGGTCGGTGCCGATGGGCGACATGTCGTGCGGCCGGTGCCCCGCCGCCCAGTACGCGCGCAGGGCGCCGTAGGCGAGGGTCCAGGCGAGCGCGGCCGCGGGCAGGCGGCGTCCCATGGCGCGCGGGGACAGGCGCGCGGTCAGCGTGGTGGCCATGGCCACGATCGTGGCCGCGGCGGGGCGGGCGGGGCCTCCCCGCCGCGGCCGAGACCGCTCCCCCGCGCGGGTGAGAAAAAGCGATTGGCCGGGCGGGGGCGGCCCGGTAGGGTCCGAGGCGGAACCGAAAGGGAGGTGTGGACGTATGGCCGTCGCCGTGGTGGCTGCTGCCCGCAGCAGCATCCAGCCCGTCCTCACTTCCCGGGCCTCCGGCTGATCGTTCTGCTTCGCGCCGCCTGCGGCGCCGTCACGCCGGGGCCCCTTCACGCAAGGGTTCCGATCCGTTGTCTTCCTCTTTCACGGGGTCGTCTCCTCTGGCCGCCTACGGCTGGGACGACGCCCTGGAGCATGAGTTCACCTCCCACCGCGCGGCGGGGCTGATCCCCGCGCGGGTGGCCGCGGTCGACCGCGGCCTGTGCGACGTCGTCACCGAGCACGGCCCGGCGCGGGCCTCCACCGGGTCCGCCGGTTCCGGTGGTGATCCGGTGGCGGCGCCGTGCACGGGCGACTGGGCCGCGCTGCGCGCCGGCGGCCCGGACGGGCGCCCGGCGGTGGCGGCGCTGCTGCCCCGCCGGACCGCGATCGTGCGGTCGTCGGCGTCGCGGGATTCGCACGGCCAGGTGCTGGCCGCCAACGTCGACACCGTCGCGGTCGCGGTGTCGCTGGCCGCCCCGCTGGATCTGGGGCGGATCGAGCGGCTGCTGGCGCTGGCCTGGGAGAGCGGGGCGCGGCCGGTGGTCGTGCTCACCAAGGCCGACCAGGTCCCCGGCACGGCCGGGGAGCGCGCCGAGGTCGCCGCCGCCGCGCCGGGCGTGGACGTGGTGGCCTGCAGCGCCGCGACCGGCGAGGGCGTGGAGATCGTCCGCGCCGTCGTGTCGGGGACGGTGGTGCTGGTCGGCCCGTCGGGTGCGGGCAAGTCCACGCTGGGCAACGCGCTGCTGGGCGCCGAGGCGCTGGCCACGGGTGAGGTCCGGGCCGGTGACGGCAAGGGCCGGCACACCACGGTGCGGCGGCAGCTGCTGCCGCTGCCGGGCGGCGGCGTCCTGATCGACACGCCGGGGCTGCGCGGCGTGGGACTGTTCGAGGCGTCGCAGGGCCTGGAGCGCACCTTCGCCGACGTCGAGGAGCTGGCCGCGCGGTGCCGGTTCGGTGACTGCGAGCACCGGTCCGAGCCGGGCTGCGCCGTCCTCGGCGCGGTCGAGGACGGGACGCTGCCGCGCCGCCGCCTCGACAGCTACCGCAAGCTGCTGCGCGAGAACGCGTGGGCGGCCTCGCGCACCGACCGGCGGCTGCGCGCCGAGCGGGAGGACCGCACCAAGGCGATCAGCAGGTGGCAGCGGCAGCTGTACAGGGAGCGGGGCCGCGACCGGTGAGCCGCGCGGCCGGGCGGGACGGCGTGCGCCGACCCGCTGAGCTCCTGACCTGCTGAGACCTGGCCGGCCGGGCTCCGCGCGGGGCCCGGCCGGCCAGGGTTCGCGGCGTGTCCCCGCGGTGCCGCCGGCCGCGGGGGTCAGCGGCCGCGGACGCGGTAGGTCCGCACGGACAGGGGCGCGAACACCGCGAGCAGCAGCAGCGCCCAGCCGAGCGTGGCGGGGACGGGGTGGGCGAGGGGCCAGGCGAGGTCGCCGGCGGGCGCGCCGGGGTTGCCGAACAGTTCGCGGCAGGCGGCGGTGAGGGCGCTGACGGGGTTCCATTCGGCGATGACCTGCAGGACCTTGGGCATGCCGCCGGTGGGGACGAAGGAGTTGGACAGCATGGTGACCGGGAAGACCAGGGGGACGAGGTGGTCGGCGGTCTGCTCGTTCTTGACCACCAGGCCGAGGTAGCAGCCGGCCCAGCTGAGCGCGTACCGCATGAGCGCGAGCAGCGCGAACGCCTCGGCGGTCTGCCAGAGGCCGTTGTGGGCGCGCCAGCCGACGACCAGGCCGGCGACGGCCATGATGACCATGCCGAGGACGCCGTTGAGGATCTCGGCGCCGGTCTGCCCGAACGGGACGGCGGAGCGGGCCATGGGCATGGAGCGGAACCGGTCCATGACGCCGCGGGAGGCGTCGGTGGCGACGCGCATCGTGACGGCCATGGTGGAGGTGAAGGTGACCATGGCGAACAGGCCGGGCATCAGGTACTCGCGGTAGTTGCCGCCGCCGGGGACGGAGATGGCGCTGCCGAACACGTAGCCGAACAGCACGACCATGATCGCGGGGAAGATCAGGGCGGCGACGAGCTCGCCGGGTTCCTGGCGGATGCGGCCGAGTTCGCGGCCGATGAGGGTGAGGCCGTCGGCGAGGGCCCAGCGCAGCCGTCCGGCGCGGGTGGCGGGGGCGGTGAGGGCGGTCATCGGACGGTCTCCTTGCGGCGCTCGGCGGTGTCGGCGGGAGTGGCGGGAGTGGCGGGAGTGCTGTCGGGGGCGGGGGCGTCTCCGGTGAGGCGCAGGAACACCTCGTCGAGGGTGGGGCGGCGCAGCCCGACGTCGCCGACGGTGACGCCGGCGCCGTCGAGCTCGCGGACGACGTCGGCCAGGCGCACCGATCCGGCGGTGAGCGGCACCGAGAGCCGCCCGCCTTCCAGGGCGGGGTGGCTGCCGGTGAGGGTGTGCAGGAGCGCGGCGGCGCGGCCGGCCATGGCGGGGTCGTCCAGGACCACGTCGAGGCGGTCGCCGATCGAGGCCTTGAGCCGGTCGGGGGTGCCGGTGGCGATGACGCGGCCGTGGTCGATGACGGCGATGTCGTCGGCGAGCCGGTCGGCCTCGTCCAGGTACTGGGTGGTGAGCAGGACGGTGGTGCCGTCCTGGACCAGGCCGCGGACGGCGTCCCAGATCTCGCCGCGGCTGCGGGGGTCCAGGCCGGTGGTGGGCTCGTCCAGGAACAGCACCTGGGGCCGCAGGATCAGGCTGGTGATCAGGTCGAGGCGGCGGCGCATCCCGCCGGAGTAGCCGGCGACCTGCCGGTCGGCGGCCTCGGCGAGCCCGAAGCGCTCCAGCAGCTCGTCGGCGCGGCGGTGGGCCTCGCGGCGGGGCAGGTGGTAGAGGCGGCCGAACATGCGCAGGTTGCCGCGCCCGGTGAGCTTCTCGTCGACGGCGGCGTACTGGCCGGCCAGGCCGATGCGGGCGCGGACCCGGTCGGGCTCGCGGGCGACGTCGTGGCCGGCGATGCGGGCGTGCCCGGCGTCGGCGTCGGCGAGCGTGGCCAGGATCCGCACGGCGGTGGTCTTGCCGGCGCCGTTGGGGCCGAGGACCCCGCAGACGGTGCCGGCGGGGACGGTCAGGTCGAGGCCGTCCAGGGCCTGGGTGTCTCCGAAGCGCTTGCGCAGCCCCTCGGCCACCACGATCGGTTCGTCGGTCACGGCCCCTCCTCTGGGTACGGTGTACGCAAGTACGGTAGACAACTGGGTACGTCGTACGCAACTAGGATGCTCGGGAGAGTCACGAGGAGGTCCCTTGGCAGGCGGCGAACGGCACGTCAGCATCTGGTCGGTCCCCGAGCGGCAGGGCCGGGGGCCGCGCCCCGCCTACAGCCGCACCCAGATCACCGAGGCGGCGATCCGCATCGCCGACGCCGAGGGCCTGGAGGCGGCCTCGATGCGCCGCATCGCCGCCGACCTGGGCACCGGCGCGATGTCGCTGTACCGCTACGTGCCCTCCCGCGACGACCTGATCGAGCTGATGATCGACCACGTCGTGCTGGAGATGGACATCCCCGAGCGGCCGAGCGGGGACTGGCGCGCCGACCTCACGCTCATCGCCGAGAACACCCGCGCGATGTGGCGCGGGCACCCCTGGCTGGCGGGCCTGCAACGGCCGCGCGCGTCGTTCGGCCCCAACCGGCTGCGGCTGGCCGAGTTCGCCTTCGGCGCGCTGGACGTCGGCATCCCGATCGACGACATGGTCGCCCTCCTGGACATGCTGAACGGCTACGTCGAGCGCACGGTCCGCGGCGAGATCGAATGGATGCGGGAGATGCGCCAGAGCGGGATGACGCCCGAGCGCTGGATGATGCGGAGCGCCCCTTACGTCCGCGAACTGCTCGACACCGGCCGGTACCCGATGTTCGAGCGGCTCGTGAAGGACGCGCGCCTGCCCCACATGTCCGACGAGGACCAGTTCCGGTACGGGCTGCAGCGCGTCCTGGACTGCATCGCCGGCGTCCTGCCCGGACCGTCCTGACCGCCCTCACTCCCCCGGGGCGCATGAGCGGGGACGGGCCGGGCACAGAAGCGCCGAGGTGACGATCGCGCTATCGGAGAGGCACATGACCGTCCTTCCCGCCCAGAACGTCCCGCGCCCGGCGCCCCGCACCGGCCGGTGGCCACTGCCGGGCGGCCGGGCGGCGGCGGGCGGCGTCCGCGCGATCGTGCAGGGCGCCCTGCACGTGTGGGGGCTCGGCCCGGCGGCGGCGAGCCTCACCGACCGGCTGGCGCCGCTGATCCAGGACGCGGCGGCGCGGGCGGGGGCGCGCAGGCGCGGGCCGCTGGTGCTGCGCCTGGAACTGCACGAACCCGTCCGGCTGCTGCTCGGCGAGGTTCTGCTGCCCGGCGGCGCGCCCGGCGGCGCGATCGCCGTCACCTACGGCACGCGGCCCGTGCGGGGCGGCGGCGCGGGCGCCTGGTACGCCCACGTGTTCGTGTGGCCGCCGGCACCGGGCCCGCCGGGTCGCTGACCCGTTCCCGCCCCGAGGGGGAGGTGCTGCCTCCCCGGCAGGAATCGAACCTGCGGCTTCCGGCTTCGGAGGCCGGCGCTCTGTCCGCTGAGCTACGGGGAGTGGGGTCCCGTCCCCAGGGTGACAGCGGGGACGGGACGGGAGACGCCGGTGGGATTCGAACCCACGTAGGACGGTTCTGCAGACCGCCGCCTGAACCGCTCGGCCACAGCGTCAAGGAGCCGGCCCTCGGGCCGGTGATACATCGCGCCCGCCCCGCGCGGGGCGGGCACCACGAGGGTCAGAGGCAGGTCCGGCCGGTGGTCCGGGGCCGGGGCGCGGTGCGCGTGCCGCGACAGCGGGTCATCTCCCGTTCCCTCCCTTCCGGTGCCGTGGCCCGCCTTCGCGGGGCCCGTGCGGATGCCGTGCGATCAGAGTGCCCCGCGCCGCGCGGCACCGCAACGGGTTTTCCACCCGGCGGGTTTCCACTGAGCGGAACGATGATGTTCCCGCCCGCGCCGCGCGTGGCGAGGGTGGGAGCTTCGGCGCGGCACCCCCTGTGCGAGGAGGAACGATGACGTTGCTCGACCCCGGCGCGTGGATCGGGAAGATCTTCGACGGCGGCTGGGCGGCGGCCCGGGACGGCGGCGTGTTCGAGGTCGGCGAGCCCGCGACCGGCGCGACGCTCGGCACGCTCGGCGAGGCGGGCGCCGCGGACGTGGCGCGGGCGGCGCGGGCCGCCGCGGCGGCGCAGCGCGACTGGGCGGCCCGCACCTACGAGGAGCGCGCCGCGGTGCTGCGGGCGGCGGGCCGGCTGTTCGAGGAGCACGCCGCCGAGATCGGCGACTGGATCGTGCGGGAGGCCGGGTCGATCCCGCCGAAGGCCGACCTGGAGACGCGATTCGCGGCGAACCTGTGCTACGAGTCGGCGGCGCTGGCCTCCCACCCCCAGGGGCTGGTGCTGCCGTCGGCGCAGCCGCGGTGGAGCCTGGCGCGGCGCCGCCCCGCCGGGGTGGTGAGCGTGATCTCGCCGTTCAACTTCCCGCTGATCCTGGCGATGCGGTCGGTGGCGCCCGCGCTGGCGCTCGGCAACGCCGTCCTGCTCAAGCCCGACCCGCGCACCGCGGTGTGCGGCGGGGTGAGCATCGCGCGGATCTTCCAGGAGGCCGGCCTGCCCGAGGGGCTGCTGCACCTGCTGCCCGGCGGCCGCGAGGCCGGCGAGGCGGTCGTCGAGGCACCGCAGGTGCGGGTGGTGTCGTTCACCGGCTCCACCGCCGCCGGACGCCGGATCGGCGAGGTGTGCGGCAGGCTCCTCAAGCGGGCCCACCTGGAACTCGGCGGCAACAACGCGCTGATCGTGCTGCCGGGCGCGCGAGTCGCCGACGCGGTGTCGGCGGGCGCGTGGGGCGCGTTCCTGCACCAGGGGCAGATCTGCATGACCTCCGGGCGGCACCTCGTCCACGAGAGCCTGCACGCCGAGTACGTCGCGGCCCTGGCCGACAAGGCCGACAAGCTCCCGGTCGGCGACCCGGCGGCCGGTCCGGTCGCGCTCGGCCCGATCATCGACGCCGGGCAGCTCGCGCGCATCGACGAACTGGTCAGGGCGACCGTCGCGGCCGGCGCGCGGCTGGCGGCCGGCGGCACCCACGAGGGCCTGTTCTACCGCCCGACCGTGCTGGACGAGGTGACGCCCGACATGCCCGCCTACGCGCAGGAGGTGTTCGGGCCGGTCGCGCCGGTGGTGCCGTTCTCCACGCCGGAGGAGGCGGTGGAGCTGGCGGCGGCGACCGAGTACGGGCTGTCGCTGGGCATCCTCGGCGACGTGGGGCAGGCCATGAAGATCGCCGACGCGGTCCCGACGGGACTGGTCCACATCAACGACCAGACGGTCAACGACGAGCCGGTCGTGCCGTTCGGCGGGGTGGCGGCGTCGGGCAACGGGTCGCGGTTCGGCGGCCCCGACGCCAACATCGAGGCGTTCACCGAGACGCAGTGGCTCACGGTCCGCGGCGAGATCGCCACCTACCCCTTCTGACCGCGGCACGCGGCGCGTCCCCCCGGGGCCCGGCCCGGCGCGCCTCCCGCCGCGGCCCGTAGGCTCGGTGCCGAGGAGGGATGATGGGCCGCGATCCGGACTACCTCGCGTTCCTGCGGGCCCGCCTCGCCGCGCCCGGCGGCACGGGCCGCACGGTCGGCGACGCCCGCCGCGAGCACGCCGCCGACCTCGCCCGCTCCCCGCGCCCGCCCGTCGACACCGTCGCGGACCTGACGGTGGACGGGCCCGCCGGCCCGCTCCCCGCCCGCCTGTACCGGCCGGCGTGGGACGGCCCGGCCCCCGCGCTGGTGTACCTGCACGGCGGCGGATGGGTGCTCGGCGACGTCGAGTCCTACGACCCCGTCGTGCGGGCGCTGGCGGTCGCCAGCGGTGTGGCGTGGGTGTCGATCGGATACCGGCGCCCGCCCGAGGACCCGTTCCCGGCCGCGCTGCGGGACACCGTCGCCGCCGTCCACTGGACCGCGGCGAACGCGGCCCGCCTCGGCCTGGACCCCGCCCGCATCGGGGTGGCCGGGGACAGCGCCGGCGGCCAGCTCGCCGCCGCGGCCGCCGGGCTGCTGCGCGACGCGGGACCCGCCCGGCCCGTCCTGCAGGTCCTGCTGTACCCGGCGCTGGACCTGCGCGAGGCCCCGCCGCCCCTGCCCGACCCCGACGGGCTGCGGTTCCCGCCCTCGCGCATCGACAGCGCCCTGCGCGCCTACCTGCGCGGCGCCGACCCCACCGCCCCGCAGGTGTCGCCGCTGCTGGACCCCGACCCGTCGGGCCTGCCCCCGGCGGTGATCGCGACCGCCGAGCACGACCCGCTGCGCCCGCAGGCCGAGGCGCACGCGGCGCGGCTGCGGGCGGCCGGCGTGCCCGTCACGCTCGTCCCCGGGACCGGCCTGGACCACGGCTTCCTCGGCTGGGGATCGTTCGCGCGCCGCCCCGCCGAAGCCGTCGCAGGGATCGGCGCCGCCGTGCGCCGCGCCCTCACCTGACCCGCCCCGGACCCGGCCGGAACCCGCCGCCGTCACCCCAGCAGACCCGGATTATGGACATGCCGAACGCGCCGGCTCCACGACCTTAAAGACGCTTGCCGCGTCGTTTAACCCGCTGGACGCGGGAAATCACTAACGCACGAACAGATGCCCGGAACCCAGCCGAAGGTCGAGGAGAGGCACGTTGTACCGGACCCACGAGCTGCGCCGCGTCCGGACCGGGGAAACCGGACTGGAGGAATGGGCCTGCCCCACCTGCGGTCGCCGCCTGCTGCTGCGGTGGCCGCCCCGCTACCACAAGACGATCGTCGAACCCGGCGACGAACGGGCCTGCCACATCGGCCGATCCGACGACATCGCCGACTCCGTCGCCGGCGACCCGCCCGGCACCGCGACCGTCGGCGCACTCGGCACGGCCGGCACCCCCCAGACCGACTTCCCCCAGCCCAACCAGCAGCGATGGCTCCGCGAAACCGGCATCGAGGCCCTCGGCGCCCGCCACACCCACCTCAACCCCTCCGAACCCGTCTGACCCCGTCCCCCGACGGGGCCCGGCGGTCACGACCGGGCCAGCTCCGCGCGCAGACGATCCAGCCCCATCGGCCCCAGATCCAGCGCACGCCGATGGAACGCCTTCAGATCGAACCCCGCGCCCTCCCGGCGCCGCGCCGCCTCCCGCGCCTCCAGCCAGACCCTCTCCCCCAGCTTGTAGGCGATCGCCTGCCCCGGACGCCCCAGATACCGGTCGATCTCGAACGCCACCGACGAATCCGGATCCGGCCCCTTCCGCGCCCGCAGGAACTCAAAGCCCAGCTCCGGCGTCCACCGCTCCCCCTCGTGGAACCCCGTCCCCGCAGGAATCGGCAACTCCAGATGCAACCCGATGTCCAGCACCACCCGCGCCGCCCGGAACCGCTGCCCGCCCGCCAGCATCCCCAGCCGGTGCGCCGGATCCCGGTAGTGACCCAGCTCGTCCATCAACCGCTCCGCGTACAGCCCCCACCCCTCGCAATGCCCCGGATGCAGCTCGCTCGACAACCGCTGGAACCGGTTCAAGCCCCGGTTCAGCGTCGTCACCCCCAACTGCAGATGGTGGCCCGGCACCCCCTCATGGAACATCGTCGTCGGCACCGTCCAGGTCACGATCTCCGCCGACGGATCCTCCACCGTCCACCACACCGTCCCCGGACGCGACAGGTCCTCCGCCGGCGCCAGGTAGTAGATCCCCGCCTCCACCGGCGGGATCCGGCACTCGATCCGCCGCAACGGACCCGGAATGTCGAAATGCACCCCGTCCAGATCGGCGATCGCCCGATCCGCCAGCTCCTGGATCCACCCCCGGAACGCCTCCGCGCCCGCGACCCGATGCGCCGGATCGGCGTCCAGCGCCGCCATCACCGCCGGCAGCGGCTCACCCGGCAGGATCTCCCCCGCCGCACCCGCCATCTCCGACTCGATCCGCGCCAGCTCCTCCCAACCCCACGCATACGTCTCGGCCAGATCCAGATCCGTCCCGAGGAAGTCCCGCACCCCCAGCCGGTACCGGTCGGCGCCCAGCGCGTCCCGCTCCGGCGCACGCCCCGCCAGCTCCCCCGACAGGAACGACGCGAACTCCCCCAGCGCCGCCGACGCCGCCGACGCCGCCCCCTCCAACGCACCCCGCAGCGGCCCGTCCCCGTACCGCGCCGCCAGACCCGCCAGATACGCCCGCGTGTCCACGCACTCACGGGCACTGCGCAGCACCTGCCGCCGCGCCGCCACCCGGCCCCGCCCACACGCCCGCCACAAGGACGCCCGCAACCCCGCCAGAGCCCCCGGCAGCGCCCCCATCCGCGCGCGGACGGCCTCCCAGTCCGTGTCCGGCCCCTGATCCAGCAGCTCCACGGCCATCCGCAGCCGCTGCACGGGCCCGTCGGTGGTGTCCAGGAACTGCTCCCGCAACCCCGCCTCGTCCAGCGCCGCCTCGACCTCCAGACGCTCCCGCAGCACCGCCGCCGCGATCCGCCCCGCCTCGTCCCCGACCGGGACGCGGCCCAGCTCCGCCAGCGTCCGCCGCGTCAGCTCCGCGCGCGCCTCCAGCCCGTCCGGGCCGTAGTCGGTCAACCGCGCGTCCTGCCCGGCGATCCCCATCAGCGCCGCCAGGCACGGGTCCAGCGCGGCGAACTCGTCCACATAGCGGTCGGCAAGGTCATCCAGAGCGGTCACCGCCCCAGGCTACGGCCCCCGCCCCCAAAAGCGATCATGAGATAGTGCCAAATCACCGGGCCCGGCCGGCGGCCCCGGCACCGGCCGAACGGCAGGCCCTCAGCGGGCCTCGGCCGCCAACCGCACACCCAGACCCACCAGCACCACACCCGACACCTGGTCCAACCGCCGCCGCACCCCGGGACGCCCCAGCACCCGCCGCGCCGACCCCACCAGCCACACCACCGCCGCGTACCAGACCAGGTCGATCAACGCCCACAGCACCGAGAACCCCACCAGCACCGCCGCCACCGGCCACCCCTGCGGCACGAACTGCGGCAGGAACGACACCGCGAACACCCCCGCCTTCGGATTGGCGAAATTCGTCACCAGCCCCAGCCGGTAACACCGCCACCCCGAACTCCCCGCCCCGTCCCGCTCCCCACCCAGATCCCCGCCCGCGCCCGCCTCGGCCGGGCCGCCGCGCCGCGCATGCCACAGCGCCCGCACCCCGAACCACACCAGCACCACCGCACCGGCGACCCGCAACCCCTCGAACGCCAGCCGCGACGCCGCCAGCAGCGCCGACAACCCCACCGCCGCCGCCATCCCCCACAGCAGCACACCCGTCTCGTTGCCCAGCACCGTCGCCAGCCCCGCGCGCCGCCCCGACCGCAGCGACTGACGCATGATCACCACCGTGCTCGGCCCCGGCGCCATCGCGATCAGCACCGCCGCGCCCGCGAACGCGAGCAGACTCTCCAGCATCCCCCCATGCTGTCCGCCCGCCACACCACCACGCAACGCCCATTTCCCCACACAGGCGCCCTATCGCGTACGGGTCAACACACCAGCGCACCACCCCTACAAAGGAGCGCCGTCCCCACCACCCGAACCCGACGACGGCGAAGGCGCAGGCGACGACGGACCCGGCGACCCCGGCGACGGCGACGGACTCGGCGTCGTCGGAACCGGAGACCGCTCCGGCACCCGAATCGACGGCGTCGGCTCCGGAGGCGGAGGCGGCGGCTCCTTCACCACCGGCTGACACGCGAACAACACACCCATCAACAACGCCAACACCAGCAGCACCGCGGCCAACCCCACCACGGCCGCCACCAGATTCCGCTCCGGCGCACGCTCCCCCACCGGAACCGGACCCCCGGCCCCACCCGGCACCGGCCGCGGCCCCTCCAACGCCGGCTCACCCGACCCCAGCCAATACGGCTGGAACTGCGGACCACGCCGGCCCCACCACCCGCGCCCCGACCCCTGGAACGCCACCGGCTCCAGGAACCGCTCCGCCCCCGCACGATCCGCCTCGTACAACGTCGCCACCCACGGCGCCGGCCCATCCGGCTGCGCCGCCACCACCGGCGCCCCACCACCCGAACCCGCCGCCCCCGCCGCACGCCCCGACCCCGGCACCGCCGCATTGATCGCCGCACGGAACCGGTCCCGCGCCGCCGCGTCACCCGCCGCACCCCGGTTCAGCACCGCCACACTCGCGCGCCGCCCCTCACCGTCCACCCCCAGGAACACGATCCCGGCAGCGGACTCCGACAAACGCGCCGACAGACGGAACGGCCCCAACTGAGCGGGATCACCCGGCGGCAACGGCCTCGACATGGCCGCAACACTAACAACCACGCCCTACGATCGGCCCCGAGAACACCCCCGACCGCACCCCCGAACCGATCACTCTCCGCACGCACGTATCCCCGGCGAACGGGTACAAGTGATCGCGTAGGGTCAGAAGGCACCCCATCCGACGCACGAGGACAGGGCACACGACGGACAAGTGAGGGACACCCACATGACCATCGCCGCCACCGACGTCGACGAGGCCGCAGTCCTCCTGCAGTACACCCTCGCCGAGGTCAAGAAGGTCATCGTCGGCCAGGAGCACATGGTCGAACGCATGATCGTCGCGCTCCTCGCCCGCGGCCACTGCCTCCTGGAAGGCGTCCCCGGCGTCGCCAAGACCCTCGCCGTCGGCACCCTCGCCCGCGTCGTCGGCGGCTCCTTCGCCCGCCTCCAGTTCACCCCCGACCTCGTCCCCTCCGACATCGTCGGCACCCGCATCTACCACCCCTCCACCGAACAGTTCGACGTCGAACTCGGCCCCGTCTTCGTCAACTTCGTCCTCGCCGACGAGATCAACCGCGCCCCCGCCAAGGTCCAGTCCGCCCTCCTGGAGGTCATGGCCGAACGCCAGGTCTCCCTCGGCGGCAACACCTACCCCCTCCCCCGCCCCTTCCTCGTCCTCGCCACCCAGAACCCCATCGAGTCCGAAGGCGTCTACCCCCTCCCCGAAGCCCAGCGCGACCGCTTCCTCATGAAGGTCGACGTCCACCACCCCGCCGCCCACGAGGAACTCCAGATCCTCCAGCGCATGAGCGTCGACCCCCCGGAAGCCGCCCAGATCCTCGACACCGACCGCCTCGCCGGCCTCCAGCGCGCCGCCGAAGAGGTCTCCGTCCACGAACTCATCGCCGACTACATCGTCCGCCTCGTCATGGCCACCCGCGAACCCGACCAGTACCGCCTCCCCGACCTGCGCGGCGTCATCGACATCGGCGCCAGCCCCCGCGCCACCCTCGGCCTCGCCTCCGCCGCCCGCGCCCTCGCCCTGCTCGCCGGACGCGACTACGTCCTGCCCGACGACGTCCGCGCCGTCGCCCGCGACGTCATGGCCCACCGCCTCGTCCTCACCTTCGACGCCCTCGCCGACGGCATCGACACCGGCGACGTCATCAACCAGATCCTCGCCGCCGTCCCCCCACCCCGCGTCGTCTGGAACCACGGCGCGGCGGCGGTGACCACCGCATGACCCCCCGGCGCCGGCGCAGCGGCAAACTCGCCCACCTCGCCCCCGAACGCACCCTGCGCCGCCTCGAACTCCAGGTCACCCGCCGCCTCGACGGCCTCCTCAACGGCGAGCACCTCGGCCTGCTCCCCGGCCCCGGCACCGAACTCGCCGAAGCCCGCCTCTACCAGCCCGGCGAGGACGACGTCCGCCACATGGACTGGGCCGTCACCGCCCGCACCACCACCCCCCACGTCCGCGACCTCATCGCCGACCACGAACTCGAAGCCTGGGCCCTCGTCGATCTCACCCCCAGCATGGACTTCGGCACCGGCACCATGATCAAACGCGACCTCGCCGTCGCCGCCCTCGCCACCGTCGGCTTCCTCACCGTCCGCCTGGGCGACCGCGTCGGCGCCTACCTCCTCCACGACGACGGCATGCGCCGCTGGCCCGCCCGCACCGGCAAGGCCGCCATGTACGCCCTCCTCCAGACCGTCCTCGACGCCCAGTCCGCCGACGACCGCGCCGGACCCCGCAACGGCACCACCGCACCGCCCCGCGACCTCGCCGCCGCCGTCGCCTCCCTCGACCGCGGTCAGACCCGCCGCGGCCTGCGCGTCGTCATCTCCGACTTCCTCACCCCCGACGGCACCGAACCCGACCACGGCCCCCACGGCCAACCCGCCTGGGAACGCCCCCTGCGCCGCCTCACCGCCCGCCACCAGGTCCTCGCCATCGAGATCATCGACCCCCGCGAACTCGACCTGCCCGACGTCGGCCTCGTCGAGATGACCGACCCCGAGACCGGCACCGTCCACGAGATCGTCCTCAGCCGCCGCGTCCGCGAACGCTACGCCGCCGCCGCCGCGCAGCAGCGCGAACACACCCGCGCCGCCCTGCGCCGCAGCGGCGCCCACCACCTCGTCCTGCGCACCGACCGCGACTGGATCGCCGACGTCGCCCGCTTCGCCCTCCGCCAGCGCCGCGCCGCAGGCCGGCCCGTCACCACCGCGGGAGTGCGCCCATGACCTTCCTGTCACCCGAGCGCCTGTGGCTCCTCGGCCTCCTGCCGCTCCTGGCCGCCGCCTACCTGCTCCTGCAACTGCGCCGCCGCCAGTACGCCGTCCGCTTCACCAACCTGGCGCTGCTGTCCCAGGTAGCCCCCCGCCGCCCCGGCTGGCGCCGGCACGTCTCCGCCGTCCTGTTCCTCATCATGATCGCCTTCATGATGTTCGGGTTCGCGCGGCCCGCCACCGCCGTCAAGGTCCCCCGCGACCGCGCCACCATCGTCGTCGCCGTCGACGTGTCGCTGTCCATGATGGCCAGAGATGTCTCCCCCAGCCGCCTCGACGCCGCCAAGGCCGCCGCCAAGCGGTTCATCGGCGACCTGCCCCGCCGCTTCAACGTCGGCGTCGTCGCCTTCGCCGGCAACGCCAACCTCATCGCCGCCCCGACCGCCGACCGCGACGCCGCCATCGCCTCCCTCGACCAGCTCGTCCTGGCCAAGCGCACCGCCATCGGCGAGGCCGTGTTCACCTCCCTGCAGGCCGTCCGGTCCTTCGACGCCCAGGCCCGCCAGGACCCGCCACCCGCCCACATCGTCCTGCTGTCGGACGGCGACAACACCACCGGGCGCTCGGTGCAGGAGGCCGTCGACGCCAGCCGCCTCGCCCACGTCCCGGTCTCCACCATCGCCTTCGGCACCCCCTACGGCACCGTCGACATCGAAGGCGAGACCACCAGCGTCTCCGTCAACAAGGAGACCCTGAAGAGCCTCGCGGAGAGCACCGAGGGCAAGGCCTACGAGGCCGCCGACGCCGGCCAGCTCCGCGAGGTCTACGCCAACATCGGCACCTCCCTCGGCTTCAGGACCGAGCACCGCGACGTCGCCGCCCGCTACGTGGGCATCGCGCTGCTGTTCGCCTTCGCCGCCGGAGGCGTGTCACTCGCCTGGTTCTCCCGCCTCCCCTGACCGCGCGCGGCGCGGGCGGGCCCCGAACGCTGATACGGTCGTCGGGCGTGGGGGAACACTACTTCGCGGAGCGGCCGGGCGCCGCCAGCCGCCGACGCACCGTCGACCTCGTCCTACCGGACCTGCACCTGCGGCTCGACACCGACAGCGGCATGTTCTCCCCCGACCGGATCGACCCCGGCACCCGCGTGCTGCTGGAGACCGTCCCCGAACCCCCGGCGACCGGCGACCTGCTCGATCTCGGCTGCGGGTACGGCCCGATCGCCATCACGATGGCCAAGCGTTCGCCCCAGGCGAGTGTTTGGGGAGTTGATGTCAATCAGCGAGCCATAACGCTCGCTGAGGGTAATGCCAAAGCCGCCGGCCTTGACAATGTAAGGTTCAGTCTGGCGGACGAGACCGACCCCGGGCTGCGGTTCGCGGCCATCTGGTCCAACCCCCCGATCCGCATCGGCAAGGCGGCGCTGCACGAGCTCCTCCTCACCTGGCTCCCCCGCCTGGCCCCCGGCGGCCTCGCCCACCTCGTCGTCCAGAAGCACCTCGGCTCCGACTCCCTCCAGAGGTGGCTCGCCGCCCAGGGCTTCCCCACCGAGCGGATCGCCTCCCGATCCGCCTACCGCGTCCTGCGCGTCGCGTCCCGCACGGAAGGCAACACCCGATGAGCACCCCCGACCCCGCGCAGGGACGCCGCCAGCTGCGGCCCACCGACGTCAAGCGCCTCAACCGCGACTGGCGCCGCCGCACCGGCGCCCGCCTCGACCTGCTCATCGAATCGGTCACCCAGCCGTTCAACATGGGCTCGATCATCCGCAGCGCCGCGGTGTTCGGCGTCGAGCACCTGTGGCTCGCCGGCAACGCCACTCCCCCCACCCACCGCAACGTCGCCAAGACCGCCCTCGGCACCGCCCGCCTCGTCTCCTGGGAGCACGCGGGCACCGCCGCCGAAGCCGCCGCCGCAGTCCGCAAGCAGGGCCTGCGCCTGGTCGCGGTGGAGTTGACCGCCGACGCCCTGCCCCTGCACGAGGCACCCCTCGACGGGGACGTCTGCCTCGCCATCGGCAGCGAGGACCACGGCTGCTCCCCCGCCCTCCTGACCGCCGCCGACGCCGTCACCTACATCCCCCAGATCGGACGCGTCGGCTCCCTCAACGTCGCCGTCGCCACCGCCATCGC
The DNA here is from genome assembly GCF_040649435.1 of Actinomadura sp. NPDC048955. Lineage (NCBI taxonomy): Bacteria > Bacillati > Actinomycetota > Actinomycetes > Streptosporangiales > Thermomonosporaceae > Actinomadura > Actinomadura sp. NPDC048955. The sequence continues at coordinate 50,245 of NZ_JBEZJI010000047.1, read as the reverse complement.
CCTCGCCGAAGCCCGCCGCCGCGAATGGAGCGCCTGACCCGAGCACGTTCGAAGGCGCCCGCCGCACGGGCATGACGCAGCGTCGAAGCGTCCATTCATCACGTGATCGCGATGATTCGGCGCGCTCACTCCGCCGCCGATGCCGCGCGGGACGGAAACGGGATTTCGCGCCGACCGGGCGCGCGCTACGATCGGGCCGTGTTGTTCCTCATATACGGGTAGACGCCCGCGCCGCCGCCAATGCGGCGGCCTCCTTCGGCGCCCCCTCCCCCCTTTTCTGAGGAACCACTCCCGTGAAATCGTCCTACGCGGCCGTCCTGCGCACTCCCCACGCCTCCCGCACCTTCGGCTTCGCGCTCCTGGGACGCCTGTCCTACGGGACGGTCTATCTGTCGCTCACGCTGGCGCTCACGGCTTCCACGGGTTCCTACGCCCAGGCCGGCGGGCTGCTGGCCCTGTTCGGGCTCACCGTCTCCGTCCTGTCACCGGTCCGCGCCGCGCTCATCGACCGCCACGGGCCGCGCCGCACACTGCCGCCGATGGCCGCCTCCTACGCTCTCGTCCTCGCCGCCTTCGCCGTGCTGACCTCGCGACCGGGCGCACCCGTCCCGCTGCTCACCGTCCTGGCCGTCACCGCCGGCGTCACCGCGCCCCCGATCGGCGTGGTCATGCGGACGCTGTGGAGCGCCCTCCTGCCCGACGGCCCGCTCCTGCGGCGCGCCTACAGCCTCGACACCGTGTCGGAGGAACTGGTCTTCGTCACCGGGCCGCTCCTGGCGGGACTGCTCGCCGCGGTCGCCGCGCCGTCCCTCGGGGTCGCGCTCGGAGCCGTCCTCATCGCCGCCGGAACCGCCGGGATGGTCACCTCCCCGGCGGCGCCAAGGCCGCGGGCGCACCCCCGCACGGCCCGCGTGCGGGTGTTCCCGCTCGCACCGGTCGTCGCGGCCGTGGCCACCGGTGTCGTCCTCGGGTCGACCGGCCTGCTGGCCGTCGCCTTCACCCAGCGGCACCACCAGCCCGCCGCGGTCGCCTGGGTGGAGGCCGCGCTCGCCGTCGGCAGCACCCTCGGCGGCCTCGCCTACGGCGCGCTGAGCCGCTCGGCGCCGAGCCGGGCCCGGCTCGGCGTGCTCGCCTGCCCGCTCGGGCTCGGCCTCGCCGCCGCGGGACTCGCCCCGTCCGTCGCCGTCCTGGCCGCGATGGCGTGCGCCGCCGGGCTGTTCGTCGGCCCGACCCTCACCACCGCCTACCTCCTCGCCGACGCCGACGCGCCGCCCGGCGCCCGGACCCGCGCCGTGGCCTGGGTCAACACCGCCCTGAACCTCGGCGCCTCGGGCGGCACCGCCGCAACGGGCGCGGCCCTGGACGCCCTGCCGCTCCCGGCGTGCTACGCCGTCGCCGCGGCACCGGCCGTCCTGGTCCCACTCGTCCTGCTCGTGTTGCCGAAACGGCAACGCAGTTCGCGTCCAGGCGGGGGCGGCGCGCACGATCGGGGCATGGACGACACCACCCACCAGGAGTACTGGGACACCCGCTACTCCGAGCACCACCACATGTGGAGCGGCGAACCCAACGCCGTCCTCGTGCAGGAGGCCGCCGACCTGGCGCCCGGCACCGCCCTGGACCTCGGATGCGGCGAGGGCGCCGACGCCGTCTGGCTAGCGCACCGCGGCTGGCGCGTCACCGCCGTGGACATCTCCGGCGTGGCGCTCGAGCGCGCCGCCGGCCACGCCGAGGAGGCCGGCGTCGCCGACCGCGTCGACTGGCAGCGCCGCGACCTGGCCGCCTCGTTCCCCGAGGGTTCCTACGACCTGGTCTCGGCGCAGTTCCTGCACTCCCCCGCCGACATGCCCCGCGACGAGGTCCTGCGGGCCGCTGCCGCCGCCGTCGCGCCCGGCGGGATCCTGCTCGTCGTCGGGCACGCCGGGCCGCCGCCGTGGGATCCCGACGCCCATCCGGGAGTGCACCTGCCCACGCCCGGCGAGGTCTTCGCGTCCCTCTCCCTGCCGGAGGACGAGTGGGAGGTCCTGCGCAGCGGCGAGCACGAACGCGTCCAGACCGCACCCGACGGGCGCACCATGACCCGTACCGACAACGCGCTCAAGCTGCGGCGCCGGGCGCGGTGACCCGGGCGGCCGCCGTCACCGGGAGGTCCGCTCCATCAGCGCGGCGAACTCCTCCAGGGAGATCTTGCCGTCGTGGTTGGCGTCGGCGGCCACCACCACCTCCACGGCGCGGGTCTCGGTGATGTCCTGCCCGAGCCGGGTCATCAGGTTCTTCAGCTCCGCGGTCGAGATGTAGCCGTCGCCGTCCACGTCCACCAGCTCGAAGGTCGCCCTGTAGTCGTTCACGTCCGCCATGCTCGTGCTCCCTTGCCGATCGCTTGCGGCGCCGACGTTAGCAGTGGTGTCCCGACCCCCGCCCTTTACGCAGTAAGGTCAAATCGGGCGGCGCGGTCGGCCATAATCGGACGCGTGCGGCGCTCGTACGAATTCCTCGACCATCCCGGCCCGATCCCCTTCGCCCATCGCGGCGGCGCGTCCGGACGCCCGGAGAACTCGATGGCCGCGTTCCAGCGCGCCACCGACCTCGGCTACCGCTACCTGGAGACCGACGCCCACGCCACCGCCGACGGCGTCGTCGTCGCCTTCCACGACCGCACCCTCGACCGGGTCACCGACCGCGCCGGCGCCATCGCCCGGCTCCCCTGGGCCGAGGTCGCCAGGGCCCGCATCGGCGGCACCGAGCCCATCCCCCGGCTCGAGGACGTCCTCGGCTCCTTCCCCGAGGCGCGCGTCAACATCGACCTGAAGGACGCCCCCGTCATCGGCCCGCTCGCCGAGACGCTGCGCCGCACCCGCGCCTGGAACCGCGTGTGCATCACGTCGTTCTCCACCCGCCGGCTGGCGCAGATGCGCGCCCGGCTCCCCATGGTCACCGACCACGAGGTGTGCATGGCCCTCGGCCCGCGCGGCCTGATGGCGCTGCGCGCCAAGTCCATCGGGGGCCCCACCGCCAAGCTCGTCCGCCTCGCCGCCACCGGCGTCGCCTGCGCCCAGGTGCCCTACGGCCTCGGCCCCGTCCCCTTCGTCACCGAGGCGTTCGTCGACCACGCCCACCGGCTCGGGCTGCAGGTCCACGCCTGGACGGTCAACGACGCCGCCACCATGAAGCGCCTCCTGGACCTCGGCATCGACGGCATCATGACCGACGAGCTGGTCACCCTCCGCGACGTGATGGCCTCGCGCGGCCTGTGGCAGCACGACGCCCCGCCGCCCACTCCGTCCTGACCCCGGCGCGGTCCGCGCACCGCGCGCGAGACCGGGTCAGCGGCTGAAGCCGGGCGGGCGGTACTCGGCCGCGATGCGCATCGGCGGCTGCGGCTGCTGCTGGGGCCGTTCGGCGGGTCGCGAGGGCTGCCCCGGGGGGACGGTCCCGCCGACCTGCAGGTCGGCGCGCTGGGCGCGGACCGCCTCCAGGAGTTCCAGATCCTCTGGAGAGACCAGGGCGGCCATCACCCTGCCCCGCCGCGTGAGCTTGACGGGCTCGCCGGTGTAGGCGACCCGGTTCACCAGATCCGCGAACTGGGCGCGTGCTTCGGTCACCGGAACATCCACGTGATTCATCGTATAGCGAAACTCTCCGTTCACCCTGGCCCTCCCACGGGGACTGGAATAGTGTCCGTACGTAGTGTACGAAACGTACAGATGATCAAGGAGGCCTGATGAACGGCGGACCGTGGCGACAGGACGGCAGGCGGCCGGCGGAGACGTTCACCGGCAGGTCGCGGGCGCAAGTCGACGAGATGACGCGGCCGGCGGACGCGCAACTCTTCGAGCGGCTGCTGGCGCGGCGGATCGTGTTCCTCGGCAGCGAGATCGACGACGGGGTCGCCAACCGGATCGGCGCGCAGCTGCTGCTGCTCGCCGCGCAGGACGCCCGGCGCGACATCACGATCTACATCAACTCCCCCGGCGGCGTCGTGGACGCCGGGATGGCGATCTACGACATGATGCAGTTCGTCCCGAACGACATATCCACGGTCGCGATGGGCATGGCCGCCTCCATGGGACAGACGCTGCTGTGCGCGGGGACCCGGGGCAAGAGGTACGCCCTGCGGCACGCGCGCGTGATGATGCACCAGCCGCACGGCGGCATCGGCGGCACCGCGTCCGACATCAGGATCCAGGCGGAGCAGTCGCTGTACCTCAAGCGGACCCTGGCGGAGCGGACGGCGTTCCACACCGGGCAGCCGCTGGAGCGGATCGAGGCCGACGGGGACCGCGACGCGTGGTTCACGGCGGAGGCGGCCCGCGACTACGGTTTCGTCGACCACGTCATCGACAGCACCGAGCGGGTGGGCACATGACACGCGCGGAACGGCGCTCCCTCGTCCCGCAGTTCGAGGAGCGCACCGGCCAGGGCCGCAAGGAGACCGACCCCTACAGCAAGCTGTTCGAGGAGCGCATCGTGTTCCTCGGCGCGCCGGTGGACGACATCAGCGCGGGCGACGTCACGGCGCAGATGCTCGCGCTGGAGGGCATGGACGCCGACCGGCCCATCGCCCTGTACATCAACTCGCCGGGCGGGTCGATCACCGCGATGCTGGCGATCTGCGACACCATGCGCTACGTGCGGCCCGAGATCGAGACGACCTGCGTCGGGCAGGCCGGGTCGGCCGCGGCGGTCCTGCTGGCGGCGGGCTCGCCCGGACGCAGGCAGGCGCTGCCGGGCGCCCGGATCCTGCTGCACGAGCCGGAGATCGAAACGGCCAGCGGCCCCGCGACCGACCTGGCGATCCAGGCGCAGGAGGTGCTGCGGCTGCGCGGGCAGACCGAGGCGATCCTGGCCGAGGCCACCGGGCGCGACCCCGCGGACATCCGCCGGGACCTGGACCGCGACCGCTACTTCACCGCCGCCGAGGCCAAGGAGTACGGGCTCATCGACGCGGTGCTCACGTCCCGTAACTAGCGCGCCAGCCGCGTGTTCCCCGGCGGCGGCTGGGGACGGCCGCAAACAGCAGGGTTGGATCACCCCGGGCGGGGGAATCTTGTCACGGTGTTCAGCGTTGGTCTGAGCAAGACCGCAAGCCGTCTGGGAGGCACGTGACGATGGCCGAGCGCGCACTTCGCGGCACCCGACTCGGAGCGACGAGCTACGAGAACGATCGCAACACCGATCTGGCCCCTCGCCAAGAGGTGGATTACACCTGCACCAAGGGCCACCGGTTCACCGTGACGCTCGCAGCCGAGGCCGAGGTGCCGATCACCTGGGAATGCCGCAGCTGCGGCGCCACGGCGCTGCGGGTCGACGGCGAGCAGCCCCAAGCCAAGAAGGGGAAGCCGCCACGTACCCACTGGGACATGCTCATGGAGCGCAGGACCGTGGAGGACCTGGAGGAGGTCCTGGCCGAACGCCTGGAGATCTTGCGCGCGGGGCGCAAGAAGTCCGCGTGAACGGCTGACAGTTCTCGACGCGAAGGCCCGTACCGGCGGGGGTGCGGGCCTTCGCCATGCCCGCGGTCCCGGCCGTGCCGCGTTCGGACCGGAGGTCACCGGCCCGAGCGCGGCAGCACCAGGCCGCTCTCGTAGGCGGCGACGACCGCCTGGACGCGGTCGCGCAGCCCGAGCTTGCGCAGGATCCGGCTGACGTGGGTCTTGACCGTCTCCTCCCCGACGACCAGCCGGCCGGCGATCTCGGCGTTGGACAGGCCCGCGGCGACCAGGCGCAGCACGTCGGTCTCGCGCGGGGTCAGCGCGTCCAGGGCCGGCCCCTGCGACGGCGGGCGCGGCCGCAGCCGCGCGAACTCCCCGATGAGGCGGCGGGTGACGGCCGGGGCCAGCAGCGCCTCCCCCGCCGCGACGACCCGGACGGCGTCGAACAGCCGCTCCGCCGTGACGTCCTTGAGCAGGAAGCCGCTGGCGCCCGCGACCAGGGCGTCGTAGACGTGCTCGTCCAGGTCGAACGTGGTCAGCATCAGGACCCGCGGCGGGCGGGGTTCGGCGGTGACGCGGCGGGTGGCCTCGATGCCGTCCATGACCGGCATCCGCACGTCCATCAGCACGACGTCGGGACGGTGGTCGCGGCACACCCGGACCGCGGCCGCGCCGTCGGCCGCCGTCGCCACGACCTCCAGGTCCGGCTGGGTGCCCAGCAGGGCCCCGAACCCGGCGCGGACGACCTCCTGGTCGTCGGCCACCGCGACGCGGACGCTCACGGGCCCTCCTCCAGCGGCAGCGTCGCCTCCACCAGGAACCCGCCGGCGGGCCCCGGGCCGGTGCGCAGGTCGCCGCCGACGGCGGCGGCACGCTCGCGCATGCCGAGCAGCCCGTGCCCGGCCGGGCCGGCTCCGGAACCCGGGCCCGGACCCGGACCGTTGTCGCGGACGCTGACGCGCAGCGCGTCCGCGGCGTAGTCGAGCTCCACGTCGACGGCCGCGCCGGGGGCATGCCTGCGGGCGTTGGTCAGCGCCTCCTGGACGATCCGGTAGGCGGTCAGTTCCAGCCCGGGGTCCAGGGCCGCGACATGCCCGCCGACGATCAGGCGGACGCCCGCGGCGCCCGACTCGCGGGTCTGGTCGACCAGGTCGAGGAGCTGCTGCAGGCCCGGCTGGGGGCGGCGGGTCGGCTCGGCTCCGGCGTCCTCGCGCAGCACGCCGAGCAGCCGCCGCATCTCGGTGAGCGCGGTGCGGGCGGTGTCGCCGATGGCCAGCAGCCGGCGGGCCCCGTCCTCCGGCATGCCGGGGACGGCGAGCCGGGCGGTCTCGGCCTGCACGGAGATCATGGAGATGTGGTGGGCGACGACGTCGTGCAGCTCGCGGGCGATGCGGGCCCGCTCGCCGCGCGCGGTGTGCTCCAGCAGGGTGGTCTCGAACGCCCGCCGGGAGGCGTCGCGGGCGGCGGCCTCGGCGCGGCGGCGCAGGAACCGGCGGCGCGCCAGGACCGTCCAGACGGTGGCGAGGGCGGCGAGGGCCGCGACGGCGGCGCCGCCGTGCAGGACGCACGCCGCGGCCGCCGCCGCCGTGATCACGACCGCGGCGGGCGCGGCCCGGTCCCGGACGACCGCCAGCGGGAGCGTCGCGCACACGTCCACCACCAGGGCCAGCGCCAGGACGACCCCCGAGCCGTGGGTGCGGTAGAAGGCCTCGGCGGCGGCGGCCGCGGCGAGGCAGCCGCCGGCCGCCGGCCACCGCGCCCGCCCGGCGGTCCCGTCGCTGTCGCCCACGGACGCCATTGTGTCGTGGCCCGCGCCGCGGCGGCGTCCCTCCCGCGGGGGACGCCCGGTCCCCCGGCCCGCGGCCGCCGAGACTGCTCCCCGGCGTGATGACCCGGGGCCGCCGCGCTCCGTAACCTCCCGGTCCATGGAGGCAACCATCGAAGTGCGGGGCCTGCGCAAGCGGTACGGCCCCACCCTCGCCGTGGACGACCTGTCGTTCACGGTCGGCCCGGGTCAGGTCACCGGGTTCGTCGGCCCGAACGGCGCCGGCAAGTCCACCACCATGCGGATGATCATGGGTCTGGACCGGCCGGACGGCGGGACGGCGCTGGTCGGCGGCCGGCCGTACCGGTCGCTGCGGACACCGCTGTGCCGGCTCGGGGCGATGCTGGACGCGTCGGCGCTCCACCCGGCCCGCCGCGCCCGCGACCACCTGCTGTGGCTCGCGCACGCCAACGGGCTGCCGGCCCGGCGGGTGGACGAGGTGATCGGGCTGACCGGGCTGGCGAGCGCGGCCCGCCGCCGGGCGGGCGGGTTCTCCCTCGGCATGCGGCAGCGGCTCGGGATCGCCGCGGCGCTGCTCGGGGACCCGCCGGTGCTGATGTTCGACGAGCCCGTCAACGGCCTGGACCCCGAGGGCGTCGCCTGGATCCGGGGGCTGCTGCGGTCGCTGGCCTCCGAGGGGCGGGCGGTGCTGGTCTCCAGCCACCTGATGGGCGAACTGGAGGGCGGCGCCGACCACCTGGTGGTGATCGGGCGGGGCCGGCTGATCGCCGACACCGGGGTCGCGGACCTGCTGGAGGCCGCGTCCGGCGGCCGGGTCGAGGTCCGCACCGCCGAGCGCCGCGAGGCCATGACCGCCCTGGCCCGCGCGGGCGCCACGGTGGCGGCGTCCGGCCCGGACGCCGTCACCGCCACGGGCCTGGCCGCCGAGCGGGTCGTCGCGGTCCTCACCGAGGCCGGGGTGGGGTTCAGCGGCGTCGGCGAGCACCGCGCGTCGCTGGAGGAGGCCTACATGGAGCTCACCCGGGACGCGGTGGAGTTCCAGGCCGCGCAGGGGCGGGAGGCCCGGTGAGCGCCCCGCAGAAGGCCGCCGCGGCGCCCTACCGCAGCGCCGTCCAGGACGAGGCACGCGACGGGTTCGGGCGGCTGCTGGCCGCCGAGTGGACCAAGCTGCGCACCGTCCGCCGCTGGATGCTGGCCCTGCTGGCGTCGGTGCTGCTGACCGTCCTGGTCGCGCTGCTGGCGGCGGCCGGAAGCCAGTCCACCGGGTCGGGCCGCGGTCGGCCCGACCCGGCACTGCTGAAGATCACCGACATGGGCCACTACACCTACCGGCCGCTGGCGGGCGACGGCTCGGTCGTCGCCCGCGTCACCTCCCAGGAGGGCGGCGGCGGGTGGGCCAAGGCCGGCCTCATGGTCAGGGGGAGCACGCGGGCGGGCGCCCCGTACGCGGCGCTGGCGGTGACGCCGGCGCACGGCGTCCGCCTTCTGAGCGGCTACGAGGAGGGCGGCGCCGGCGGCGGGACGGGCGCGGTGCCGCGCTGGCTCAAGCTGGCCCGCGCCGGGACGACCGTCACCGGCTACGCCTCGGCCGACGGCCGCGACTGGCGCCGCGTCGGGTCCGTCCGGCTGGAGGGACTGCCGCGCACGGCTCTGGCGGGCGTGTTCGTGGCCGCCCCGGACGAGGTCGAGGTGCGGCGCATGTTCGGCGGGGAGAGCGTCTCAGGGCAGCCCTCCGCCACGCGGGCGACGTTCGACCAGGTGGCGGTGGCGCCGGCGCAGCCGGGCGCCTCCTGGCGGGACCGGGGCGCCCTGAGCGGTCCGGCGGCCGACCCGTCCCTGGACGGCCGCACCGGGTCCGGAGGGACGATCGCGTTGAAGGGCGTGGGGGACATCGGGCCCAACGCGTTCACCGACGACGTCACCAGGACCACCCTGTCCGGCACGCTGATCGGGCAGGTGGCGATCGTGACGCTGGCGGTGCTGTTCGTGACGGCCGAGTACCGGCGCGGGATGCTGCGCACGACGTTCGCGGCCGCACCACGGCGCGGCCGGGTGCTGGCGGCCAAGGCGGTCGTGGCGGGCCTGGCGTCCCTGGTGGCGGGGCTGGCGGCGGCGTTCGGGTCGGTGCTGCTCGCCGGGCCGGTGGAGCGCGCGCACGGGCTGGCGGTGCCGCCCCTGAGCGACGGCGCGGTGCTGCGCGCCGCCGCCGGCACGGGGGCGCTGTTCGCCGCGATCGCCGTGCTCTCGCTGGCGGTCGCGGTGATCGTGCGGCGCGGCGCGCCCGCGATCACGATCGTGCTGCTGCTCCTGCTCGTCCCGCAGATCGTGGCGACCGGGCTGCCGCTGTCGGCGGCGCGGTGGCTGGAGCGCCTCACCCCGGCGGCCGGGTTCGCGATCCAGCGGACCGTCGACCGCTACGACCAGTCGATCGGTCCGTGGGCGGGCCTCGGGGTGCTGTGCCTGTACGCGGCGGTCGCCCTGGCGGCGGCCGCGCGGCTGGTCGCGAGGCGCGACGCGTGACCGGCCGGGCGTGGACGGGCCTGCACGCGCTGCACGCGGAGTGGACGAAGCTGCGCACCGTGCCGAGCACGGCGTGGCTCGCCCCGGCGCTGGCGGTGCTGGTCGCCGCGGTCGGCGCGGCGGTGACCGGGACGGTGGACACCTCGCACTGCACGACGCCCGCCGGATGTGTGGAGGACACGCCGAAGCTGGCGCTGTCGGGCGTGCAGGTGGGGCAGGTGGCCGCGGTGGTCCTCGGGGTGCTGGCGGTCGGGGGCGAGTACGCCGCGGGGACGATCGCCGCGACCCTGGCGGCGGTGCCGGGACGGATCACCGTGCTGGCCGCCAAGGCCGCCGTGGTGGCGGGACTCGTCGCGGCGGGCGGGACGGCCGGGGTGCTGGCGTCGCTGGCGGCGGGGCGGGGCGTCCTGCCCGGCAACGGCTTCACGGCCGCGAACGGCTACCCGCCGCTGTCCCTCGCCGACGGCCCCACCGCCCGCGCGGCCGCCGGGACCGTCCTCTACCTGGTGCTGGTGGCGCTGCTGGCCCTGGGCGTCGGGACGGTCCTGCGCGAGCCGGCGGCGGCGATCAGCGCGGTGCTGGCGCTGCTGTGGATCGTGCCGGTCGTCACCCGGCTCGTCGGGGACGAGGCGTGGCGAGAGCGGCTGGAGAGGGCCGCGCCGATGACGGCGGGACTGGCCGTCCAGGTGACGCGGGGCGTGGACCGGCTACCGATCGGGCCGTGGGAGGGCCTGGGCGTGCTGGCCGCCTACGCGGCCGCGGCGCTGCTGGCGGGCGGCGCCGTGCTCACCGCCCGCGACGCCTGAGGCTCAGGCGCGCGACGTCTTGTCGCCGCTCTCCTCGGAGGCCCTGTCGTCGTGGATGACCTCGCCTCGGACCACCGGTCCGGGCGGGGTCTCGACGCGTTCGGGTCCGCGGCCCCGGGCGAACGGGTCGAAACCGGCGGCACCGGGCGGGAACACGGTCGCGGCGCGTTCCTCGGCGGCCCGCATCCGCCGCGCCGCGAACGCCGACAGTGCGCGGCGGACGAGCGGGCGGGTGAACGGCAGCACGAGCGCGAGGCCGACGACGTCGGTGACGAAGCCGGGGACCAGCAGCAGCACGCCGCCGGCCATGACCAGCGCCGCGTCCGCGACCTCCCGGTCGGGCAGGACCCCGCGCCGCGCCGTCTCCTGCAGGGCCCGCCACGCGCGGCGGCCCTCCCGGCGGACGATCCACGCGCCGAGGGCGGTCTCGGCGATCAGCAGGCCGACCGTGGGCCAGGCGCCGATCACCTCGCCGACCTGGATCAGCACGAAGATCTCCAGGACCGGCACCAGCAGGAACGCCAGGACGATCAGCAGCGGCAGCATGGCTCCATCTTCGGGTCGTCGAAAGCCTCTCCCTGGTGTAACGCCAGGACGGCCCCGTTCGTTTCCCCGAGCGTCCCAGAGCGCCCCCGGGGCGCGCCTTCAGTTCGGGTCGCGGAGCTTGCCGATGCGGTCGCTCATCCCCCACTGGGTGATGCGCAGCGCCGCCTCGGCCATCACGTCCCGGCTCATCTTGCTGGTCCCGTGGACGCGCTCGACGAACGTGATCGGCACCTCGACCACGCGCAGCCCCTGCCGCAGGGCCCGCAGCGCCAGGTCGATCTGGAAGCAGTAGCCGCGCGAGTCGACCCCCTCCAGCCCGATCTTCTCCAGGGTCGCGGCGCGGAAGGCGCGGTAGCCGCCGGTGGCGTCGTGCAGCGGGATGCCGAGCATCACCCGGGCGTAGGTGTTGGCGCCGCGCGACAGCGCCTCGCGCCGCTTCGGCCAGTTGCGGACCCGGCCGCCGGGCACCCAGCGGGCACCGATGACCAGGTCGGCGTCCTCCAGCGCCGACAGCAGCCGCGGCAGCTCCTCGGGCTGGTGGGAGCCGTCGGCGTCCATCTCGACCATGACGTCGTAGCCGTGCTCGGCGGCCCACCGGAACCCGGCGATGTAGGCGGGGCCGAGGCCCTCCTTGCCCTGCCGGTGCAGCACCCTGATCTGCTCGTCGGCGGCCGCCATCGCGTCGGCGGCCTCGCCGGTGCCGTCGGGGCTCGCGTCGTCCACGACCAGGACGTCCACCGACGGGACGGCCTCGCGCACCCGCCCGGCGATGCGCTCGATGTTGTCCCGCTCGTTGTACGTCGGGATGATCACGAGCACCCGGCCGAGCCCGGCTGGGATCTCCATCGGCGTCAATTCCCCTCGTTCTTCCTGGCTGTCCATGCCGCCGCGCAGACCGCGCCGAGCCCGAGCAGCGCCAGCGCCCACTCCGGCGCCTCCCCCAGCCGGTCCGACGCCGTCCGGGCCGTGCGCGCCGGGACGGCCGCGACCTGGACGGCGGGCACGAACTCCCGGGACCGGTCGACCATCCGGCCGTCGGGCGCGACGATGGCGCTGATCCCGCTCGTCGCGGCTACCAAGATCGTACGGCCATGTTCGACCGCGCGCAGCCGCGACATGGCGATCTGCTGGGGCGGCAGGCTGGTCCTGCCGTAGGTGGCGTTGTTGGTCTGCACGACCAGCAGGTTCCCGCGCGCGACGTCGCGGACCTCCTTGTCGTAGGCGACCTCGAAGCAGATCACGTCGCCGATGTCCACCGGCCCGAGCCCCATCACGCCGGAGCGGTCGCCCTTGGCGAAGTCGCGGGGGATCCGCTCGAACCGGGTGATCAGCTTGGTCAGGATGTCGCGGAACGGCAGGTACTCGCCGAACGGGACGGGGTGCCGCTTGACGTAGTAGTCGCCCGGGCCGGTCCAGGGGTCCCAGACGATGCCGCGGTTCTCGACCTTCTCCCCGTCGGGGGTGTCGGTGAGGGCGCCGACGAGGACGGGGACACCGATGTCCTTCACCGCGCCGTCGATGGCGGTGTAGGCGTCGGGCTCGCTGTAGGGATCCAGGTCGCTGGCGTTCTCCGGCCACACGACCAGCTCCGGCTTGGCGAGCCGCCCGGCGCGCACCCGCTCGGCCAGCTCGTGGGTGGCCTTGACGTGGTTGTCCAGCACGGCCTTGCGCTGGCCGAGGAAGTCCAGGCCGAGGCGCGGAACGTTGCCCTGGACGACCGCGACGGTGACCGGGCGGCCTTCGGTGGGGGTGGGGATCAGCAGCCCGCCGCCGACGACGGCGCCGACCGCGGCCAGGCAGACCACTGCGGGGACCAGGGCCCGGCGCGTCCCGGGCGTCTCCGCCGCGTCCTCTTCCGGGGGCCTGGCGCGGCGGGACCGGGCGCGGTGGACGGCCACGGCGGCACAGGCCAGGAGCCCGCCGATCAGGGCCGTCAGGAACGTGACCAGGGGCGCGCCGCCGAGCGACGCGTACGGGGTGAGGGGTGTGGCGGTCTGGCTGAACGCCAGCCGGGCCCAGGGGAAGCCCCCGAAGGGGACCCGGCCGCGGATCAGCTCCTCGCCGACCCACAGCGCGGCCGTCCACACCGGCCAGCCGGGCAGCCGGGCGACCACCGCGATCCCGGCGCCGAGCGGCAGGAAGTAGGCGGCCTGGACGAGGCTGAGGATGATCCAGCCGTCCGGGCCGATGCGGGAGATGCCCTCCAGCACCGGGACGAAGAACGCGGCGCCGGCGAGGAAGGCGAGCCAGGCTCCAGTGCGGGCGGACCGGCCGAGCACCGCGAGGGTCAGCAGCGCGACGCCCACCGGCGCGAGGGGAGTGAGGTCGATCGGCGGGAACGCCGGCCACATCACCAGCCCGGCCGCCACGGCCAGCAGCGTGCGGGGCCAGCCCGCGCGGCCGCCGGAGCGCAGGCCGCGGCGCAGCCGGCCGAACCGCCCGCGCGGCGCCCCGGCGCCGGGCGCGGCGCCCGGCTCCGTCGCCGGCGACCGGTCCGGGAGGGTCTCCTGGGCCACGTCCCACCTCGTTCACTCGGGTCTAGCCGGAACGCTACCGGCCCCGGGCGCCCGCGGCGACCATGGGCCCAGGTCGCGGCGGAAGCGGACGGTTCACCGGCGCGGGGCGAGGTCCGGACGAGGAGGCCGGGCCTGGGAGTCGAGCACCCGGCCGGGCACGGAGGAGGGCCCGTGACATCCGTCGGGCCGGAGACGTCCCACAGGCGGTGAGAACGAGGCTCCGTTTTCTACTGGATGTCCGGGCCCTTCCCGGGTCCAACCCCCCGCGCGATCGGACGGCTCCGCCCGGACACGGCCCCGAACACCGCGCTGGCTCGGGCGGGCACGATGGCGACCACTCGCGTGATCCCCGTCCCCGTCTCGGCGCGGCGCCCGGCGGCCCCTCGGGCGGCCGATCGGTGAGTCCCGTGCTGGACTGCAGCAAAACTACCGGCTTCCGCCACCTTGTCAACCGCCGCATGTTCTGCGGCTACTCCATGTTATCCCAGCTCAACACCATGATCAGGGCGTTCGGCGATTTCGCCGGACGCCCTTTCCGATCACGATTTCGATCGCGGCCTCGATCGCGGGGGGGGGGCGGTCAGCCTCCCGGGGCCGAGACCACGACGGTCCCGGTCGCGGTGACCGCGACGATCGGCTCGGGCAGCGCCTCGGCCGCCGACTCGCCCTTGTCGGGGCGGCCCCGGCACACCACGCGGGCCTGGAAGTCCATCACGCGGCTGCGGGTGCCTGCGCGGGCCAGCACGGCGGTGGTCTCCAGGACGTCGCCCGCCCGGACGGGCGCGCGGAACTGCACGTCGGAGTAGGAGGCGAACAGGCCCTCGTCGCCGTCGGTGCGGATGCACAGCTCCGTGGCCACGTCCCCGAACAGGCCCAGCACGTAGGCGCCGTCGACCAGGTCGCCGGCGTAGTGGGCGTGCGAGTAGGGGATGTAGCGGCGGTGGGTGACGGTCAGTCCCTCGCGGGGGTCGCTCACTCTTCCTCCATCGTCGTGGGCCGGTGCTCGCCGGGCAGCAGGGCGTGCACGAGGTAGCTGGCGACCTCGGCGGGGGTGGTGCCCTTGCCGAAGATGCGGTCGACGCCGAGGTCGCCCTCGGTGACGGTGTCGAAGCGGGGGCCGCCGACGACCAGCAGGGGCCGTCCCATGCCGCCGGCCACCGCGGTCGGGTACTCGGCGTGGAACGCCGCGGCCATCTGCTTGGTGTTGTGCAGGTGGGCGTTGCGCTGGGTGACGACCTGGGACACCAGGACCGCGTCGGCGTTCTCGGCCTTGGCGCGCTCCACCAGCTCCTCGACCGTGACCTGGGCGCCCATGTTGACGACCTGGATCTCCCGGTAGTACTCCAGGCCCTTCTCCCCCGCGTACCCCTTGACGTTGAGGATCGCGTCGATCCCGACGGTGTGCGCGTCGGTGCCGATGCAGGCCCCGACGACCACCAGCCGCCGGTTCAGCGTCTCGCGGATCGCCAGGTTCACCTCCTGGGAGGTCAGCAGCGGGTAGGCGCGCTCCTCCGGGACGGGGATCGAGGCGTAGTCGATGAGGTGCCGCACCTTGCCGTACACGATGAAGAAGGTGAAGTGGGGGCCCATCGGCTTGGCGTGGACGACGCTGGCCGGGTCGAGGCCCATCTTCCCGGCCAGTTGCAGGGCGGCCGCCTCCGCGCGCTTCCCGGCGGGGACGGGCAGGGTGAACGACATCTGCACCATGCCGTCGCCGGTGGTGTCGCCGTAGGGGCGGATCACCTGCCGGGTGTCGGCGGGCTCGGCGGGGGCCTGGGTCCCGGTACCGGTTCCGGGGCTCTCGACCGTCATGCGGGCACCTCCTGGTCGGCGGTGGAGCGGGCGGCGTGGGGGTCCTCGGTGTCGAGGATCTCGATGGCGGGGTTGAAGTACCCGTCGGCGCGCGCGACGACGCCGTCCAGGCCCTTGCCCCCGTCGGGCGGGCGGCGGGTGATGCCGAACGTGCCCTCGGCGATGGCCTCGAGCAGCCCGTCGTCGGCGATGCGCTCCAGCAGCTCCACCGACTCCGACAGCACCTGCTTGGCGCGCTGGACGAGCATCCCGTCCGGGCGGGGCATGAAGTCCTCGGCGAGGTTCCCGCAGGCGTCGCGGACGTAGCGGACGTTCTCCAGCGCCAGGTCGCGGTCCGACAGCCAGGGGGTGTGGATGCCCTCGGTCATCATCCCGATCAGGATGATCGACTGCCCGGTCATCACGCCGGCGAGGTTGAAGAACGCGTCCAGCAGGTAGCCGGCGAAGATGTTGCCGGTCATGTGCTTGGTCGGCGGCATGTACTTCAGCGGCGCGCCGGGGAAGAGCTCCCGGACGAGCTGGGCGTGCGCCAGCTCCATCCGGAACGACTCGGGGATCGCCGGGTTGATCTCGAAGGCGTGGCCGAGGCCGAGCTGGTCGTCGGCGAGGCCGGCCTCGTGCCCGAACCGCTCGTTCAGCAGCTGGCTGACGACCACGGTGTGCGCGGCGTCGACGGCGTCGGCGGTGGTGAGGTAGTTGTCCTCGCCGGTGTTGATGACGATGCCGGCGCGGGCGTGGATCTGCCGGGAGAACCGCTGGTCGATGAACGTGCGGCGCGGGTTGATGTCGCGGAAGATGATGCCGTACATGCAGTCGTTCAGCATCATGTCCAGGCGCTCCAGCCCGGCGAGCGTCGCGATCTCCGGCATGCACAGCCCGGAGGCGTAGTTCGTCAGCCGCACGTACCGGCCGAGCTCGCGTGACACGTCGTCCAGGGCCGCGCGCATCAGCCGGAAGTTCTCCCGGGTGGCGTAGGTGCCGGCGTAGCCCTCCCGGGTGGCGCCCTCGGGCACGAAGTCCAGCAGCGACTGCCCGGTGGAGCGGATCACCGCGACGACGTCGGCGCCCTCGCGGGCGGCGGCCTGCGCCTGCGGGATGTCCTCGTAGATGTCGCCGGTCGCCACGATCAGGTAGACCAGCGGCCTGGCCGGGTCGGCCCGGTCGGGGGTGGGCAGCTCGGCCAGCAGCCGGTCGCGCTCGGCGCGGCGCCGGTCGATGCGCGCCATGCCGCCGCGGGCCGCCTCGCCCGCGGCCTTGCGGGCGTGCTCGGCGTCGGTGCCGGACGGCAGCCGGAACGACACCCTCCCCCGGGCGGCGGCCCGGGCCAGGTCGTGCAGGGAGCCGTGCGAGCCGGTCAGCAGCGCGTCCCAGACCGGCAGGGCGAGCCCGTGCTCCAGGCCCACCTGGCCGCGGACGGCGTCGGCGAGGTGGTTGGCCCAGGGGCGCCCCTCATCGTCGGCGCCGGTCAGGCCCGCCAGCCGCAGCAGCGCGCGCTCGACCGAGACGGTGGTGTGGGAGCGGGCCATGTCGATGATGGGTTCGGCTGCCCGGGCGGCCAGGCGCCGGGCGGTGCGCACCGCCTCCGGGTCGAGGTCCAGCTTTCCCTGCGGCGCCATTGCCGTCTCCCCTCACGCAGCCGCCCCTCTCAGGCCGGTCCGAACAATCATCCGTCATACCGAGTTCTCTACGGGAGATCTTCCGGTACGAACACCGTATTCCACAAGAACTAGCACCAGATCTCCCACTACCTTCCGCAGGCGGGCAGCCCCATCTTCCCCCTGCGAGCGGTCATCTCACCCCCAGGTGACGGTCCGCGGCAACCCATGTCGTGACGACTCTGGGTAAAGCTATGCTCACCCCTGGTCATGGACGGACCGATACCGGGAGGGGCATGATCCTTTACTTCGCGGCCGCGGCCTGCGCCGTCGGCGTGGTCATCGTGGCGGGCCGGCTGGTACGGCGAGCGCGCGGAACCGTGGACGACGCCGCCCCCGACGGCCCCACCTCCTCCCACACCGGGGCGATGCTCTCCGCGCTGTTCCTGCTGGCGTTCGCCATCGCCATCGTCGTGCCGTGGACGACGGCCGACTCCGCCCGCTCCAACACCTACACCGAGAGCCAGGCGATCGCCGAGGCGTACTGGGCCGCCCAGCGCCTCCCCGCGGCCGACGCGCGGCGCGTCCAGGACGGGCTCATCGCCTACGTCGAACTCGTCCGCGGCCCCGAGTGGCGGCTGATGAAGAAGGGCCGCCTCACCGACCGCGGCTGGGCCGACCTCGACGGGCTGCGACGCGAGGCCATCGCCGTCCAGGCCGGCACCGACGAGGCCAAGGACGCGCGCAGCGCCGTCCTGGACCACCTCGGCGAGATCTCCGCGGCGCGGCGCCAGCGCGCCATGGACGCCCGGACGACGCCGCCCGCCGGCCTGCTCGCCGTCACCCTCGTCACCGGCGTCGTGGTGCTGCTGCTGCCGTTCCTCGCGGGCGCCCGCCCGCGCGGCATGGCGCTGGTGCCGCTGTCGCTGATGGCGGCCCTGCTCGCCGCCGGGGCCTACCTCACCGTCGACATCTCCCACGTGTTCACCGGCGCCCTCGCCGTCGGACCCGAGGCGTTCACCGGGCTGCACGCCGACCTGCAGCGCATCGCGGGGGGCGGCTGATGCGCCCGCGCCCCGTCCCGCGCGCCGCCGCCACGGCCAGGGCGCGGCCGACGCGCACCCTCCCGGTGCGCGCTCTGCCAGTACGCGCTCTGCCAGTACGTGCTCTGCCGGCTCTGACCCTGCCCGCTCTGACCCTGCCCGCCGTCATGCTCGGA
Source organism: Actinomadura sp. NPDC048955 (assembly GCF_040649435.1). Classification (NCBI taxonomy): domain Bacteria; kingdom Bacillati; phylum Actinomycetota; class Actinomycetes; order Streptosporangiales; family Thermomonosporaceae; genus Actinomadura; species Actinomadura sp. NPDC048955. The sequence continues at coordinate 32,013 of NZ_JBEZJI010000047.1, read as the reverse complement.
TTCCCCGCCGCCGCACAGGCCGGCCCGGTGCCGACGCCCAGGATCAGCGTGTGCATCGACATCGAGATCGGCGGCGGCCCCGCCGACGACTGCGAACCGCCGGCCACCTCCCCGCCCCCGCCCCCGCCCCCGCAGGAGCCGCCCCCCGACACCCCCGAACCCCCGCCGCCTCCCCAGACTCCGCCGGAGCCGCCGCCCGAACCGCCGACTCCGCCGCCCCCACCTCCCCCGGGACCCGAGCCGCCCGCCCCGGCGCCGCCCCCGCCGGCGGCCGCGCCGCGGCCCCGTCCCGCGGCCCTCGCGCCGGGCCCGCCCCCGCGGACGCGGCCCGAACCGGCGGCGCCCGCGCCGCCAAGGAAGCCCACGAAGGCCAAGAAGCCCCCACCGGTGCGGGCGTACACGGCGCCCCGCCCGAAGAAGGAGCCGCCGCGGCGCCGCGACCCGCTGCGCTCCTCGCTCGTGCTGGTCGTCATCGCCGTCGTCATCAGCGCCGGCACCGCCATCGCCTTCGCGCACTGAGCCCGGCGCGCGACCGGACCGCCGCCCACGCCCGCCGCGGAGGCGGGCGTGGGCGGCGCGGTCAGGCGCGGCGGCCGACTCCACCGAAGACGAGGAAGCGCTCCGGGTCGGTCACGGCCTCGCCCTCGTCCGGGCGCCACAGCGGCACGTACACCAGGCCGGGGCCGAGCAGGTCCCAGCCGTCGAAGAACCGCAGGATCTCCGCGTGGGACCGGGACACCGCCGGAGACGTGGCCCGGTCGTAGAGCTTGCCGATCGCCGCGGTCTTGGTCGGCCGCGCCTCGTGCGTGAGATGCGAGACCACCAGGAAGCTGCCCGGCGCGGCCGCCTCCCGCAGCGCCGCCACGATGCCCGCCGGGTCCTCCGCGGGCTTGATCAGGTGCAGTGCCGCCACGAGCAGGAACGCCACCGGCTCGGAGAGGTCGACCAGCCCCTTCAACTCCGGCGCCGCGAGGACGCCCGCCGGATCGCGCATGTCGGCCTGGATCACCGCGACGCGGTCATCACCCGCCAGCAGGGCGCGGCTGTGCGCCACCGCGACGTCGTCGTTGTCGACGTACACCACGCGCGCGTGAGGATCGACTTCCCGCGCGACCTCGTGCACGTTGCCCTGCGTCGGAATGCCCGAGCCGATGTCGACGAACTGGGCGACGCCGTCCTCGGCGAGCGCGCGCACGGCCCGGCGCAGGAACGCCCGGTTCGCGCGCGCCAGTTCCCGCGCCTGCGGCTCCACCCGCAGCAGCCCCGTCGCCAGATCACGATCCGACGCGAAATTGTGGGCTCCCCCGAGCAGATAGTCGTACACCCGTGCGACGCTGGGTCTGCGGCTGTCGACCTCGGGTGGAATCCACTCGGAGTCCATGCAACGCCTCCCTTTGACCCGAAGGGGGTGCCGTCCGCGGGCACCTCAGCGTAACGCCGGCCGCGGCGGAAGGCCCCCGCACACGGACTGTGAGGACCATGGCCGAAGACCCCGCACGGCCGGCCCGGGCGACCGTCCTGCTCACCCCTGACGGGGTGGTCACCGGCTGGAGCGACGGCGCCGCGCGCCTGTTCGGCCCCGGCGCGGCCGCCGCGGCCGGAGCCGCGCTCACCGACCTGCTGGGCCGGCCCGGCGCGGCCGAGCAGTTGCTGGTCGCGTTGAAGGAGGCAGGGGCGGGCCGCCCCTGGAGCGGTGTGCTGCCGCTGTCGGACGAGGGCCTGGCGGTGACCTGCGACCCGATGACGGGCGCGGACGGCCGCGTCCAGGTGCTGCTGGCGGTGTCCGCGCCGTGCACCGGCGGCCTGGAACTGCTGGACGAGGCCGCCCGCCGTGTCGGCTCCACCCTCGACCCGCACCGGACCGCCCGCGAGATCGTCGCCGTCACCGTCCCGCGGTTCGCCGACGCCGGCGCCATCTACGTGCTGGAACGGCTGCTCGCCGACGACGACCAGCCCGGCGCCGAGACCGGCGGATCCGCGGTCGTGCGGCGCCTGGCCGTCGCGCTCGCCGACGACGACCCGAAGGAGTGGTCCCGCGAGTTCCCCGTCGACGAGGTCATCGTCTACCCGCCGGACACCCCCTTGGCCCGGTGCCTCGCCACCGGCGGCACGGTGGAGTTCGGCGGCGACGCCGCCCGGGACACCGTGGTCGGCCGCACGGGCCGCGTCCTGGACGGCATCGCCGACCACGTGTCGCTGCTGGCGGTGCCCCTCGTCGCGCGGGGCCGCACGCTCGGGTTCGCGGTGTTCAGCCGCAAGCGCGGCCGGCCGCCCTTCGGCCCGGACGACCGCGCCCTGGCCTCCGAGCTCGCGAGGCGCGCCGCGACCTGCGTCGACAACGCCTGCGCGTACCGGCGCGAGCACCGCACCGCGACGGCGCTGAAGGCAGCGCTGCTGCCCGCCGCCGTCACCGCCCCGCCCGGCCTGCGGATCGCGCACCGCTACCTGCCCGCCGGCAGCGGCGTCGGCGGCGACTGGTACGAGGTGGTGCCGCTGCCCGGCGGCCGGATCGCGGTGGTGATCGGCGACTCGCTCGGGCACGGCGTCACCGCCGCCGCCGCGATGGGCCAGCTGCGGGTCGCCGCGCACACGCTGGTCAGGTGCGGGTTCCCGCCCGGTGAGGTGCTCGCCCGGCTCGACGCCATCGCCCGGGAACTGGACGCCGCGCAGTTCGCGACCTGCCTGTGCCTGGTCTGCGACCCGGCGACGCTGCGGTGCGAGATGGCCGGCGCCGGGCATCCCCCGCCGCTGCTGGCCCTGCCCGGCGGCGCCGTGCGGCACTTCGCCGTCCCCCAGGGGCTGCCGCTCGGGGTGTCCGACCACGAGCACCCGGCCGAGTACCCGCAGGCGTCGGCGACGATCCCGCCGGGCGCGACCCTCGCCTTCTACACCGACGGCCTGGTGGAGAGCCGGATGCGCACCCTCGACGACGGCATCGCCCGGCTCGCCTCGGCCCTGGTCGCCTCCCAGGACGGGACGCTGGAGGAGACCGCCGACGGCGTCGTGGCCCTGCTGTCCGACCAGCGGGGCCACGACGACATCGCGCTGCTCCTGATCCGCCCCGACGGCCCCTGACCCGCCCTACAGGCCGGGGATCTCGTGGTTGCGGAACGCGTCCACGAAGTAGGTGTGGTCCTCCCGGACGATCTCGGCGTACTCGGTGCCGAACGCCACCATGGCCTCCACGAACGCCGACTCGTCCGGGCCGATCACCGCGTCGATGGCGTCCTCGACCTGGAACCCGACCAGGGTGTGGTCGGAGTCGGTGTCGGACACGCAGTGCACCTTGGCGGTGGCGCGGCCCAGGTCGTCCAGCACCGACAGCATGTCCTCGGGCTCGGTGAGGCCGCCCCAGTCCAGGTCCTCCTCGTAGGGCGACAGCTCCTGCACGACGTAGCCGACGCCGTCGATCCGGGTGTGGCCGAGCCACGGGTCGCTGTTGGCCTGCAGCGCGCGCCGCGACACGGCGGTGCGGTGCCCGTGGTGCTGGAAGTACTCGCGGATGCGGGGGTCGTCGACCACCCGGCTGGCCGCGGCGACGTTGCCCTGCTTCATCGACAGGACGACGTCGTTCTCCAGCGCCTGGGTGTTGCCCTCCACGAGGATGTTGTAGGCCGACAGCCCGGCCGAGCCGATGCCGAACCCGGACGCGCCGACGATGTCCTTGATCTCGTAGGTGAGGCTGCCGAAGCGCTTCTCGTTCGGGATGGTCGTCAGGTACTCCGCGTAGGCGGCCTCGACCTCGGCGCGCTCGGCGTCGTCCAGGCGGCGGACGCCGGGGCGGTCGCGGAACCGGCGCTCGGCCCCCGACACCACGGTCATGCCCTCCAGCAGCCCGGTCCGGGTGCCGCCCATCGCGGCGACCAGCACGTCGCGGACGTAGCCGTCGGTGGTGTCGAGCGTCAGCGCGAACTTCTCGTCGCCCTCGTGCGCGGCGAACTTGCGGACCTGGTCGACGTAGGCGCGCACGTAGGTCTCGATGAGCCGGCGGATGTCGGCGTCGGAGATCGCCTTCTGCCACGCCAGCAGCGCCAGGCTGGCCACCAGGCGCTTGACGTCCCAGGTGAAGTGGCCGACGTAGGCCTCGTCGTAGTCGTTGACGTCGAAGACGAAGACGCCGTCGTCGTTCATGTAGGTGCCGAAGTTCTGCGCGTGCAGGTCGCCCTGGATCCACACGCGGGACGTGCGCTCGTCGGCCCACGGGTCGTCGTCGTCCGAGATGTCGGCGTAGAACAGGCAGGCGCTGCCCCGGTAGAACGCGAACGGGTCGGACGCCATCTTGCGGAAGCGGCGGCGGAACTCGGCGGGGCTGCGCTCCATCAGGTCCGAGAACGCGTCGACCAGGACGTCGACGATCTGCGCCTGGCGCTCCTTCGGGTCCCGCCCGCGCAGTTCCTCGGTGATGCTCGCCATGCTCTCTCCCTCGATGATCGGACGGTCCCCGCCACGGCCGGGATGTTCCCGGTCATTGTGCCGAATCCGGACCGGTCCGGGAGGTGAACAGCGCACGCACGGCGGGTTCCGACCGCACCAGTTCCAGGGCGGTCTCCGCGTGCCCGGGGACGTAGCCGTTCCCGATGAGCATCGTGACGTCGGCGGCCAGGCCCTCCGCGCCGAGCGCGGCGGCCGGGAACGAGGTCGCCATCGAGAAGAACACGACGGTGCCGCCGGGCGCGGTGGCGAGGATCGCGCCGTGCTCGCAGCCCGGCACGTCCACGCACACGACGGTGACGTCGGCCGGCTCGCCGACGGCCGCCGCGACCGCCACCGGGTCGCGGGCGTCGGCGCGGACGACGGTGTCGGCCAGGCCCGAGGCGGCCAGCCGCTCCTCCTCCGCGGCGGTGGGGACCAGCCCGATCACCCGGGACGCGCCGGCGCGCCGGGCGGCGGCCAGCGACAGGCTGCCGCTCTTGCCGGCCGCGCCCAGCACCAGCACCACGGGGCCGCCCTCGCGCGCCGACACGACGCGGTGGGTGAGGGCCGGCGCGCCGCACACGTCCATGACGGCGAGCGCCAGCGGCACCGGCATGTCGTCGGGCAGGACGGCGGCGATGGAGCGGGCGAACAGGATCGCGTGGCCCCGCGCCGGCACCTGCTCGGACCGCCCGTCCCAGTCCGCGAGGCCGTCGGTGACCGCGAGCGGGGTGAGGGTGAGGGACACCAGGGTGGCGACGCGGTCCCCGGGCTTCAGGCCGAGCGGCGAGTCGGGCCCGGCCTCCTCGACCACGCCGACGAGCATGCCGCCCGACCCGGTCACCGGGTTGTGCATCTTGCCGCGCTCCCCGATGATCCGCAGCACCTCGGCGCGGATCGCGTCCGGGTCGCCGCCGTGCGCGGTGTGCAGCTGGCGGTAGGAGGCGGCGTCCAGGTTGAGGCGCTCGACCGCGATCCGCACCTCGTCCGGCCGGATCCGCGGATCGGGGTCCAGCCGCAGCGCGGCCTGCGGCAGGACGCCCGCGGGCTCCAGCACCCGGTGCAGCCCGACCGCCGTCCCCGTCCCGCCTCCGGTCGTCGCCATGCCGTCCTTCTCCTAACATCGGGTGGTGTTACGCAAGATATCCAGGGCACCACTGGTTTCATCGAAAGTCTTCCCGTAACGTCGGCGGTACACAAGACTTTTATGCGATCAATGTGAGGCTAGGAGGCGGTCGACGATGACCACTGCCCTGCACCCGGACGCCCTGCAGTCCGAGGAGGCCGCGCGCCAGCCGTACGCCTACCGGCGCCGGCCCCTGGTGGAGCCCGACTGGCGGCGCCTTCCGGGATGGCGGGACGTCACGGAGGCCGAGTGGGAGTCGGCGCAGTGGCAGCGCGCCCACTGCGTGAAGAACGTCCGCCAGCTGCGCCGCGTCATGGGCGACCTGCTCGACGAGCGCTTCTACGCCGACCTGGAACGTGACCAGGCCGAGCGCGCCACCATGTCGATGCTGCTGCCCCCGCAGATGCTGAACACGATGGACGCCTCCTCCACCGAGGCCTTCTACGCCGACCCCGTGCGCCGCTACATGCTCCCGGTGTTCAGCGACCGGCGCACCGACTGGCCGTCCCACCCGCACGCCTCCCGCGACTCGCTGCACGAGGCCGAGATGTGGGCCGTCGAGGGCCTCACCCACCGCTACCCCACCAAGGTCCTGGCCGAGCTCCTGCCGACCTGCCCGCAGTACTGCGGGCACTGCACCCGCATGGACCTGGTCGGCAACTCCACGCCGAACGTCGACAAGCACAAGTTCACCATCAAGCCGCCGGACCGGCTCGGCGCCATGCTGGACTACCTGCGCCGCTCCCCCGGCGTCCGCGACGTGGTCGTCTCCGGCGGCGACGTCGCCAACATGCCGTGGGCGCGGCTGGAGTCGTTCGTCGACTCGCTGCTGGACATCGACAACATCCGCGACGTCCGGCTGGCCAGCAAGGCGCTCATGGGGCTGCCGCAGCACTGGCTGCAGGACGACGTCCGCGCCGGGATGGAGCGCCTGGCGACCAAGGCGAACGCGCGCGGCGTGCAGATCGCGATCCACACCCACGTCAACGCCGCCCAGTCGGTGACGCCGCTGGTCGCCAAGGCGGCCCGCGCGATGCTCGACACCGGCATCCGCGACGTGCGCAACCAGGGCGTGCTGCTGCGCGGCGTGAACGACACGCCCGAGGCGCTGCTCGACCTGTCGTTCGCGCTCCTCGACGAGGCCGGGATCCTGCCGTACTACCTGTACATGTGCGACATGATCCCGAGCAGCGAGCACTGGCGGCTCGCGGTCTGGGAGGCGCAGGAGCTGCAGCACGCGATCATGGGCTACCTGCCCGGCTTCGCCACCCCGCGGATCGTCTGCGACGTCCCCTACGTCGGCAAGCGGTGGGTGCACCAGCTCGCCGACTACGACCGCGAGCGCGGCATCTCCTACTGGACGAAGAACTACCGCACCGGCCTGGAGCTGTCCGACCCCGACGCGCTGACCCGGCGCTACGAGTACCACGACCCGATCTACACCCTGCCGGACAAGGGCCAGGAGTGGTGGCGGCAGCGGTCGGGGACGGCCTGAGCCGTCACGGCCGACGCCTTTACGTTGTAGATCTGAAATAGGGCGGAATAGGCTGGGTCGGGTGACCTTCGACCTGACCTCCCGTTTCCCGCTCGGCGCGTCGGTGACGGCCGCCGCCCTGGAGGACGACCCGCACCCGCACCTGGCCCGGCTCCGCGAGCGCGAGCCCGTCTCCTGGCTGCCCGCGCTGGGCGGCTGGCTGGTGACCGCCCGCGGCCCGGCGCTGGAGGTCATGCGCGACGCGGCCGCCTACACCGTGGACGACCCGCGCTTCTCCACCGCGCAGGTCGTCGGGCCGAGCATGCTGTCGCTGGACGGCCCCGTCCACACCCGGCACCGCGACCCGTTCGCCCGGCCGTTCCGCCCGGCGCGGACGCGGGAGCGGTTCACCGCGTTCGTCGAGGCCGAGACCGACCGGCTGGTCGGCGCCCTGGCGCCGGCGGGCCGCGCCGAGCTGCGCGGCCGGCTGGCCGGGCCGCTCGCCGTCGCGGTCGTCACCGAGGCCCTCGGGCTGCACGGGGTGGACGCCGCGACCGTCCGCTCCTGGTACGGCGCGTTCGTCGAGGCCGTGTCGGCCATCACCGCCGGCGGCGCCGCGCCCGCGCGCACGGACGAGGCGTACCGGCTGCTGAGCGCGGCGGTGGAGGAGGCGATCTGCGCGGCGCGCCCCGGGTCGCTGCTGGCCGAGGCCGCCCGCGGCGACCTGCGCACCGCCGAGGTCGTCGCCAACGCCGCGATCCTGATGTTCGGCGGCATCGACACCACCGAGGGGATGATCGCCAACGCCGCGCTGCACCTGCTCGGGCACCCGGACCAGCTCCGCCTCGTCCTGGACGACCCGGAGCTGCTGCCCGCCGCGATCGAGGAGTCGCTGCGGCTGGAGCCCGCGGCCTCGGTCGTCGACCGGTACGCCGCCCGCGACACCGAGCTCGGCGGAGCGCCGGTCCGGGCGGGCGACCTCGTGCGGGTGTCGATCGCCGGCGCCAACCGGGACCCCTCGGTGTTCCCCGCGCCCGACCGCTTCGACGTGCGGCGCCGCAACGCCGCCGAGCACCTGGCGTTCGCGCACGGGCCCCACTTCTGCTTCGGCGCGCACCTGGCCCGGCTGGAGGCCCGCACCGCGCTCACCGCGCTGCTGGACCGCCTGCCCGGGCTGAGGCTCGACCCCTCCCGGCCCGCCCGGCCCCGCGGGCTGGTGTTCCGCAAGCCCGAGCGGCTGGACGTCCTCTGGGACGTCTGAGGACCGGTTCTGGACCGTTCCCCGCGTCGCCTCGGACGGCGCCGCTGTGGGAGCATTCGCCAATGATCGTGGAACGCCGTGTCGAGCTGCGCTTTTGCCCGGAGAGCCGCGAGGCTCAGACGCACGTCAACCTGTCCGCCGTGCGCCAGGACGGGCGCTGCCTGTGGGTGGCGGGCGACGAGACGGCCACCATCGAGCGCCTGACCGCCGTCACCGGCGAGGACGGGCGCGTCACCGGCTACGACGGGCAGGCCACCATCGCGCTCGCCGACCTCGTCCCGCTGCCGGCCGGGGCCGACGAGGAGGCCGACATCGAGGGCCTGGCCCGCGCCGACGGGTGGCTGTGGGCGATCGGCTCGCACAGCCTCAAGCGCAAGAAGATCAAACTCGGGAACGGCGACGCCAAGGCGCGCAAGCGCCTCGCCACCATCGTCCGGGAGGACAATCGCTACATCCTCGCCCGCATCCCCCTGGTCACCGGTGAGGACGGGCTGCCCACCGCCGTGGCGGAGGACGGCGACCGCACCGCGGCCGTCCTCGGCCTAGACAAGGACTCCATCGCCGACCTGCTCGCCGACGACCCGCACCTCGCGCCGTTCCTGTCCATCCCGAGCAAGGACAACGGCCTGGACGTCGAGGGCGTCGCCGTGCACGGCGACCGCCTCTACATCGGGCTGCGCGGGCCGGTGCTGCGCGGCTGGGCGGTGCTGGTGGAGATCCGCCCCGCCCCGCACCCGAGGGACCCGCGGCGCCTGCGGGCGCTGCCCGTCGGCGACGACGGCGAGCTCTACCGCACCCACTTCCTGGACCTCGGCGGCCTCGGCGTCCGCGACCTGTGCCCGCACGGCGACGACCTGCTCGTGCTCACCGGCCCGAGCATGGACCTCGACGGCCCGGTGCGGCTCGTGCGGTGGCCGGGCGCGGCCCGCGCCGACGCCGGCGAGATCGTCACGGCCGACGAGCTGGAGGTGCTGGGCGAGCTCCCCCACGGCGACGGCGACGACCACGCCGAGGGCATCGCCGTGCTGGACGAGCCCGGCACCCGCCTGCTGGTCGTCTACGACAGCCCCGCCCCCGACCGGCTCACGGCGGACGGCGGCGTCCTCGCCGACGTGCTGCATCTCGGCTGACGGGCCCCGAATAAGCGCTCGCTTTCGAGCTCTGCTTGGATGGCCCCGGTACCCGGCGGGAGTCGAGAGGGCGGGAGCAGAGCATGATCGAATGGTCCGAGGAAGACCTGATGATCCGGGACGCGGTGCGCGGCTGGATCGACGCGGAGGTCCGCCCGAACCTGGACGCGCTGGAGTCGGGCGAGCTGCCGCCCTACGACCTGCTCCGCAACCTCTACAAGACGTTCGGGATGGACGAGATGGCCCGCTCGTCCTTCCGGTCCCGGCAGGCCCGGGAACGCGAGGACGACGCGGGTGCGGCCGGCGCCGACGGATCCGGCGACGACCGGCCCGGCGGCGGCAACGCGGCGATGTCGATGCTGCCGGTCATCGAGCTGTGCAAGGTCGCGCCCGGCCTGGTCTCGGCGATGGGCGTCGGGCTCGGCCTCGCCGCCGGGACGATCATGAAACGCGGCACGCCCGAGCAGAAGGAGCGCTGGGCGCTCCCGCTGCTCACCATGGAGAAGGTCGGCGCCTGGGCGATCACCGAGCCGAACTCCGGGTCGGACGCGTTCGGCGGGATGCAGGCCACCGCCCGCAAGGACGGCGACGAGTACGTCCTCAACGGCGGCAAGACCTTCATCACCAACGGCCCCTACGCCGACACGATCGTCTTCTACTGCAAGCTCGACGACGGGGCCGCTCCGCGGGACCGGGAGATCCTCACCTTCGTCCTCGACCGGGGCATGCCCGGCCTGGAGCAGAGCCGGCCGCTGCGCAAGATGGGCCTGCACTCCTCCCCCACCGGCGAGCTGTTCCTGAACGACGTGCGCGCCGGCGCCGACCGGCTCCTGGCCTCCGGCTCCCAGGGCGGCAAGGAGTCGGCCCGCCAGAACTTCGTCACCGAGCGCGCCGGCGTCGCCGCGATGGCCCTCGGCGTCATCGAGGAGTGCCTGAAGCTGTCGGTCGAGTACGCCAAGACCCGCGAGCTGTGGGGGCAGCGCATCGGCGACTTCCAGCTCATCCAGCTCAAGCTGGCGAAGATGGAGGTCGCGCGCCTCAACGTGCAGAACCTGGTGTTCCGGCACATCGAGATGCAGCGCGCCGGGCGCTCCCCGACCCTGGCCGAGGCGTCGGCGATGAAGCTGTACGCCGCGCAGGCCGCCAGCGAGGTCGCGCAGGAGGCCGTGCAGCTGTTCGGCGGCAACGGCTACATGAGCGAGTACCGCGTGGAGCAGCTCGCCCGCGACGCCAAGTCCTTCCAGATCTACGCCGGCACCGACGAGATCCAGATCACCCACATCGCCCGCGACCTGCTGTCGCGCTGAGCGCCCCGGCGGCGTCCGCGGCCGCCGCCCCGTCCGCGAACTTCCGGGGACGGGGCGGCGTCGAAAAGGTGGAGGGCGGGTGAGGGCGATCGCCCGCCCTCGGCCCGACGGGCCTTTCTGGACAGCCGACGACGGGGACTGGATACTCACAGCTATGGACGGTCAGCCCTCATTCCCGGTGAGAGCGTCCGACACGGAACGGGACCGGGTGCTGCGCGTCCTCAGCGACCGCGTGGCCGAGGGCCGGATGTCGAACGAGACGTTCGAGCGCCGTGTCGACCAGGTGCTGCAGGCGCGCAGCAAGGCCGAGCTGGCCGACATCGTGCACGACCTGCCGGCCTCCAACCGGGTCGTGAACCGGCTGACCGGCATCATCTCCTCGGTCTCGCAGGCCACCGCGCGGATCGAGGCGGCCTGGCGGGCGCCGCGGCTGCCCCGGTTCATGCTCCCGCCGCGCGAGCTCGGCCGCATCGTCGTCGGCCGCGCCCCCGCCTGCCAGTTCATCCTCACCGACCTCACCGTCTCCCGGTTCCACGCCGAGATCCACCGCGCGGACGAGGGCTGGATGATCTCCGATCTCGGTTCGATGAACGGCACCCGGGTGAACGGGTACCGGCTGACCGGCCCGGCCCGCGTCCGGCCCGGCGACGAGGTCGGCTTCGGCAACTCCGCCTTCATCGTCACCGCCCCCTGACCCGTCCCGGGGTCTTGACGGAACCGGAAGCAGTCTTTACCTTCACCTCCAAGTTAGGAAACCTTCTTAACTCGGAGGAGCCGCCGTGCCCGTGCCCGTCCCCGGAACCCCCAGCCTGCTGCGGGCGATCAACGACCGCGCCGCGCTGGAGGCGCTGCTGGCGCGGGGGCCGCTGACCCGGCCGCAGATCTCCGACCTCACCGGACTGTCCAAGCCGACCGCCTCCCAGCTGCTGGCGCGGCTGGAGCAGGCCGGGCTCGTCGTCCGCGACGGCGTCCGCGAGGGCCTGCCCGGCCGCACCGCCGAGCTGTACCGGATCAACGGCGCCGCCGCCCACGTCGCGGGCGCCGACGTCACCCCCGCGCGGATCCGCGTCAGCGTCGCCGACCTCGCCGGGACGGTGGTCGCCGAGCACACGCTGCCGACCCCCGGCCGCACCGGCGTGGACGTCGTGGCGCGGATGGCCGCCGCGCTCGACGGGGCCGCCGCCGCGGCCGGTCTCACCCGGGACCGCATCGGCCGGGCCGTCGTCGGCATCCAGGGCGCCGTCGACCCCGCCACCGGGCGCCTCGGGTACGCCTCGCACATCCCCGGCTGGCACATCCCCGACCTGGTCGACACCCTGAGCGACGGGCTCGGCGTGCGCGTCGCGATCGAGAACGACGTCAACCTCGCCGCGCTCGCCGAGCGGGCCGGCGGGCGGGCCGAGGGCGCCGCGGACTTCGTCCTGCTGTGGGTCGCCGACGGCGTCGGCATGGCCGTCGTGCTGAACGGCACGCTGCACCGGGGCGCGACCGGCGGCGCCGGGGAGATCGGCTACATGCCCGCGGTGGGCGCCCCGCTCATGCGGGACGTGCGCCGCACCCACACCGGCGGCGTGCACAGCGTCACCGGCGGCGCGGCCGTGCTGAAGCTGATGCGCGAGCACGGCTTCCGCGGCCGGGACGCCGCCACCGCGCTCGCCCGCGCCGCCGCCGACGTGGAGACCGCCGGCCGGCGCACCGCCACGGACGCGGGCGCCCGCGCGGAACGCGCCCTCACCGAGCTCGCCACCAGGCTCGGCGCCACCCTCGCCACGGTCGTGGCCGTCATCGACCCCGCGCTCGTCGTCCTCACCGGCGACGTCCTGCGCGCCGGGGGCGAACCGCTCCGCGCACGCGTCGAACAGCACCTGCACAGCCTCACGATCCCGCGCCCCGCGGTGCGGCTCAGCACCGTCCAGGGCAACCCCGTCCTGGCCGGGGCCCTCCAGCAGGCGCTCCGGGAGACCCGCGACGAGGTCTTCACCACCACCGTCCCCTGACCCGCCGTCCGCCAGGACGCCGGCCCCTCACCACGCCGTTCCCCACCCCCTAAGGAGAACCGGAGTGCCCACCACCACAACGCGCCGGCTCGCGGCGGTCACGGCCGCCGCCGGGCTCGCCCTCGCGGCCGGGTGCACGGCCGGCGGCGACCGGTCCGGCCACGGCCCGGCGTCCGGTGAGAAGCAGACCATCGAGGTCTGGCACGGCTGGAGCGCCCCCCACGAGGTGAAGGCCTTCCAGGACGCCGTCACCGGATTCAACAAGGCCCACCCCAACATCACCGTCAAGCTCGTCAACGGCCAGACCGACGACCGCATCACCAACGCCATCCGCGGCGGGAACCCGCCGGACGTGGTGTCGTCCTTCACCACCGACAGCGTCGGGCAGTGGTGCCAGAGCGGCGCCTGGCAGAACCTCTCGCCCTTCATCGCCAAGTCCGGGCTGGACCTGAACCAGTTCCCGCGGGCGGTGCGGAGCTACACCGAGTACAAGGGCACCCGCTGCGCGATGCCGCTGCTGGCCGACGCCTACGGCCTCTACTACAACAAGAAGCTGATGAAGGGCGAGCGGCCGCCGAAGACGATGGGCGAGCTGACCGCGCTGGCCAAGAAGCTCACCGTCCGCGCCCCTGACGGGACCATCAAGGTCGCCGGGTTCATGCCCTCCGTCCAGTACTACGAGCACCAGGTCCAGCACCTGGCCCCGCAGTTCGGCGTGACGTGGCTGACCGCCGGCGGCAGGGCCAACTTCTCCGGCGACCCCGCCTTCCAGGCCTACCTGAAGTGGAACAAGAGCCTCCTCGACTGGTACGGCTACGACGACGTCAAGAAGTTCCTGCGCTCGATGGGCCAGGAGTTCGAGTCGTCCAACCCCTTCCAGAAGGGCAGGACGGCGATGGCCGTGGACGGCGAGTGGCGCACCAAGTTCATCCAGGAGGAGGCGCCCGGGCTCGACTACGGCACCGCGCCCGTCCCCGTCTCCGACGACCGGGCGAGCGCCTACGGCGGCGGGTTCATCACCGGCACCGTCATCGGGATCCCGCGCGGCGCCAGGCACGCCCCGGCGGCCTGGGAGTTCGTCCGGTACCTCACCACCGACACCGGCGCGCTGGTCACCTTCGCCAACGCGCTCGGCAACGTGCCCTCCACGATCCCGGCGCTGTCGTCGCCGAAGCTGACGCTGCCGCCCCAGTTCCGGACGTTCCTCGACGTCTTCAAGAATCCCAGCAGTTCCTCGACGCCGCCGACGCCGAACGGCAACGACTACGTCGTCCGGTTCGAGAAGTTCACCCAGGAGGAGTGGGAGCCCGGCAAGGTGGGCGACCTCGGCCGGGCGCTGAAGAAGCTCGACGGCGAGGTCGACGACTCCCTCAAGCTCGCCGGAGGCTGACCGTGGCATCCGGCTCACTGCGCCTCCCGCTCCCCGGGACGCGGGGCGGGACGGCGTCGGCGCGGGCCCGCCGGCGCCGCCGGCTCCGGACCCTGGCGTTCCTGTCGCCCTGGCTCGCCGGTTTCGGCCTGTTCTTCGTCTACCCCCTCGCCGCCACCGTCTACTTCTCCTTCACCCGCTACAACCTGTTCACGCTGGAGTACGTCGGTCTCGACAACTACACCTACCTGCTGCACGACCGCGACGCCTGGACGGCGATGCGCAACACGCTGTGGCTGGTCGCCGTGCTCGTCCCGCTGCGGGTCCTGTTCGGCCTCGGCGTCGCCCAGCTGCTCACCCGGATCAAGCGGGGCGCGGGCGTGCTGCGCTCGATCCTCTACCTGCCGTACCTGGTCCCGCCCGTCTCGGCCACGGTCGCGTTCGTGTTCCTGCTGAACCCCGGCACCGGCCCCTTCCAGACCGTCGCCGCCCGGCTGGGGATCCCGCTGCCCGACTTCTTCAACGACGCCGCCTGGGCCAAGCCCGGCCTGACCCTGCTCGGCCTGTGGGCGGTCGGCGACGTCATGATCATCATGCTGGCGGCGCTGCTGAACGTGCCCGCCTCGCTGTACGAGGCGGCCGCGATCGACGGCGCCGGCGCCTGGGCCCGGTTCCGGCACATCACGCTGCCGACCGTGTCGCCCGTCCTGGCGTTCTCCGCCGTCACCGGCGTCATCGAGACGCTGCAGTACTTCACGCAGCCGATGGTGGCGGGCAAGGTCGCGTCCGGGCGCGCGGACCTGCCCGGCGTCCAGTACTCCCCCGGCTACCCCGACGGCTCCACGCTGACCTTCCCGCAGTGGCTGTACGACCAGGGGTTCCGGCAGTTCAACATGGGCTACGCGTGCGTGCTGGCGCTCGTCATGTTCGCCACCGCGATGGCGTTCACCGTGTTCCTGCTCCGCCGGTTCCGCGCGTTCGCCGGAGAGGAGGCGCAGTGATCCCCGGAGGGCGCGCCCGCCGGGCGCTGCTGTGGCTCGCCGTGCACGCCACGGCCGTCGCTGTCGGTCTGATGTTCCTTGCGCCCCTGGCGTTCATGCTGCTGACCGCCGTGATGACCGACCGGCAGGCGCTCAGCGGCGAGCTGTGGCCGCGCGGCTGGCACTTCGCCAACTTCACCGAGGTGTTCAGCGGCGACATGGTCCGCTGGACCGTCAACAGCACCGTGTACGCGGGCCTGTCCACGCTGTTCATGCTGGTCTCCAGCGTCCCGGTGGCGTACGCGCTGGCCCGGTTCCGGTTCCGGGGCCGCAACCTGGCGCTCGTCGCGGTGATCTCGGCGATGATGCTGCCGCCGCAGGTCACCATGGTGCCGCTGTACATCGTGTGGGCCCGGTTCGAGCTGACCGGCACGCTGTGGCCGCTGATCATCCCGCAGCTGTTCGGGGACGCGTTCTCCATCTTCCTGCTGCGCCAGTTCCTGGTGACGATCCCCCGCGAGTACGCCGACGCCGCCCGCGTGGACGGCTGCGGGGAACTGCGCACGATGCTGCGGGTCGTCCTGCCGATGGCGAGGCCCGCCCTGGCGGCGGTGGCGCTGTTCCAGTTCTTCTACTGCTGGAACGACTACTTCCGGCCGCTGGTGTACGCCGACCCCGACCACTGGACGCTGGCCATCGGCGTCGCGACGTTCCGCGCCGCCCACCACGTCGAGTGGAACCTGACCATGGCCGCGACGCTGCTGACGATCCTGCCGGTGCTGGTGGTGTTCTTCCTCGCCCAGCGCGTCTTCATCCAGGGCGTGACCTTGACGGGAGTGAAAGGTTGAAGCTGACGGTCATCGGGGGCGGGTCCACCTACACCCCGGAACTGGTCGACGGGCTCGCGCGGGCGCACGCGGCGCTGCCGGTGTCGGAGCTGGTGCTCGCCGACCCCGACGCCCGGCGGCTGGAGCTCGTCGGCGGGCTCGCCGCGCGGATGCTCGCCCGCGCGGGCCACCCCGCCCGCGTCGTCACCACCGGCGACCTGGACGCGGCGGTCGCGGACGCGGCGATCGTCCTGATCCAGCTGCGCGTCGGCGGGCAGGCGGCCCGGCACGTCGACGAGACGCTGCCGGCGGCGTGCGGCTGCGTCGGGCAGGAGACGACCGGCGCCGGCGGCCTCGCCAAGGCGCTGCGCACCGTCCCGGTCGTGCTCGACATCGCCGGGCGCGTCGCCGCCCGCGCCCCGCACGCCTGGATCATCGACTTCACCAACCCGGTCGGCATCGTCACCCGCGCCCTGCTGGACGCCGGGCACCGCGCGGTCGGCCTGTGCAACGTCGCGATCGGGTTCCAGCGGCGCGCCGCGGCGCTGCTGGACGTCCCGCCCGACCGGGTCGGCCTCGGCCACGCCGGGCTCAACCACCTCACCTGGGTGCGGTCGGTCCTGCTCGACGGGCACGACGTCCTGCCGGACCTGCTGGAGCGGCACCCCGGCGACCTCGCCGCGATCTGCGGCCTTCCCGCCCCGTTCCTGCGGGCGCTCGGCGCCGTCCCGTCCTACTACCTGCGCTACTTCTACGCGCACGACCGCGTCGTCGAGGAGCAGCGCGGCGCGCCGTCGCGGGCCGAGGAGGTCGCGGCGCTCGAACGCGACCTGCTGGAGGCCTACGCCGACCCCGCCCTGGACACCAAGCCCGCCCGGCTCGCCGAGCGCGGCGGCGCGTTCTACTCCGAGGCCGCCGTGCAGCTGGCCGCGTCCCTGCTCGGCGGCCGCGGCGACGTGCAGGTCGTCAACGTGCGCAACCACCGCACGCTGCCGTTCCTGGACGACCGCGCGGTCATCGAGGTGCCGGCGCGGATCACCGGTTCCGGGGCGGTGCCGCTGCCCGTCCCGCCCCTGGAACCGCTGATCGCCGGGCTGGTCGCGCACGTGGCGGCCTACGAGGAGCTCGCCCTGGACGCGGCGCTGCGCGGCGGCGTGGACCGGGTCGCCGCCGCGCTGCTCGCGCATCCGCTCGTGGGCCAGCTGGACGTGGCCGAGCGCCTCGCCCGCGACCTGGTCGCCGCCAACCGCGCCCACCTGCCGTGGGCCGCCTGATGGCCGCGGGCGCCCTGGTCGCCGTCGACGGCGGCAACAGCAAGACCGACGCGGCCGTCGCCACCACCGCCGGCGAGCTGCTCGCCACCGTGCGCGGCGACGGGTTCCGCCCGCAGGCCGCCGGGCTCGACGGCGCGCTCGACGCGCTCACCGCGGTCATCGCCAGGGCGCTGCGGGAGGCCGGCGTCCGGCCCGGCGACGTCGTCCACCTGTCCGCCTACATGGCGAACGTCGACCTGCCGGGCGAGGAGGAGCGGCTGGAGAAGCTCCTGCTCGCCCGGGGCGCCGCGCCGAGCGTAACGGTCGGCAACGACACGTTCGCGCTACTGCGCAGCGCCGTCACCGAGGGCTGGGGCGTCGCGGTGGTCTGCGGGGCCGGCATCAACTGTGCGGGCGTCGCCCCCGACGGGCGCACCGCCCGGTTCCCCTCCCTCGGCTCCCACACCGGCGACTGGGGCGGCGGCGGGGAGCTGGGCCGCTCGGCGCTGTGGCACGCCATCCGGGGCGAGGACGGCCGCGGACCGGAGACGGCGCTCACCGCCGCGGTCGCCGCCCACTTCGGCGTGGCCCGCGCCATCGAGGTGGGCCTCGCCGTCCACTTCGGCGAGATCGGCCAGGACCGCCTCACCGGTCTCGCGCCCGTCCTGCTCGACACCGCCGAGGCCGGCGACGAGGTGGCGCGCGGCGTGGTGCTCCGGCTCGCCGAGGAGGTGGCGATCCTCGGCTCGGTCGCACTGCGCCGCCTGGGCCTGCTCGGCACCGCCGCCGACGTGGTCCTCGGCGGCGGAGTCCTGGCGGCCCGCCGGCCACTGCTCATGGACGCGGTCGCCGACCGCTACGCCGCCCTCGCCCCGCGCGCCCGCCTCCTCGTCCCCGAGGAACCCCCGCTCCTCGGAGCCGCGCTCCTCGCCCTCGACCACGTCGCCGCCCCGCCGTCCGCCCACGCGGCCCTGCGCATCGCGTTCCGCCGCCGCTGACCCGCGGTCGGGCCGCCGGTGCCCGGGTACCTACCATGGCGATGGAAGGGCGGCCCCGGGAGGACGGGAACCACGGCCCCGGGCACCGCCCTTGACGTTGTAAGGTTCGGCCGGTGCGGGAGGGGGACGCCGTGGAGATCGGGTTCGCGGTGCCGGGGTCGGGAGCGTGGGCGACCCCGCGCAACCAGGTGACGGTGGCGCGGCGGGCCGAGGAGCTCGGCTACCGCTCGCTGTGGACGCTCCAGCGCGTCCTCAACCCCGCCGGGTCGACGGACCTCACCTACCGCGGCGTCCCCGACCCTCTGATCACCCTGGCCTACCTCGCCGCCCACACCACCCGGGCGCGGCTCGGCGTCGCGGTCGTGAACCTGCCGTTCTACGCGCCGCCGATCCTCGCCAAGCAGGCCGCCACCCTCGACCACGTCAGCGGCGGGCGGCTGGACCTCGGGCTCGGGATCGGCTGGATGCGCGAGGAGTTCGCCGCGGTCGGCGCCCCGATGGCCCGGCGCGGGGCCCGCGCCGAGGAGTTCATCGCCGCCCTGCGCGCTCTGTGGGCCGGCGGGCCCGGGGACGCCGCGCGCTTCCACGGCGAGTTCTACGACATCCCGCCCGTGGTCATGGATCCGCGTCCGCTCCAGCCGTCCGGGCCGCCGATCCTGCTGGGCGGCGGGGCCGAGCCGGCGCTGCGGCGCGCGGGACGGCTGGCGGAGGGCTGGGTCAGCTCCAGCCGCGCCGACCTCGCCGCGATCGGCCGGTCCGTCGCGATCGTGCGGGAGGCGGCGCGGGAGGCCGGACGGGACGCGTCCGCGCTGCGGTTCGTGTGCCGGGGCGCGGTCCGCGTCCGCCCGGCGGGGCGGGAGGAGCGGCGCCCGCTCACCGGCTCCTTCGAGGAGATCCGCGGCGACTTCGGGGCGCTGGCCGGGCAGGGCGTCACCGAGTTGTTCCTCGACCTGAACTTCGACCCCGCGATCACCGGGCCGGACGCCGATCCGGACGCGTCGCTCGACCGCGCCCTGGAGGCCCTGGAGGCGTTCGCGCCCGGGGCCTGACTACAGCGGCGGCCGCCGCGCCTCCCAGGGGGTGCTGAGCACGACCGTGGTGCGCGTCGCGACGTTCGCGGCGGCGCGGATCTTCTGCAGCAGGTCCTCCAGCTCGTTCGGCGAGGCGACCCGCACTTTGAGGATGTAGCTCTCCTCCCCCGCCACCGAGTGGCACGCCTCGATCGCCTGCAGGTGCGCCAGCCGGTCGGGGGCGTCGTCGGGGGCGGCCGGGTCGATCGGCTTGATCGACACGAAGGCGGTCAGCGGCAGGCCGATCTGCCGGTTGTCGAGCTGGGCGGTGAAGCCCTTGATGACGCCGCGCTTCTGCAGCCGCCGGACGCGCTGGTGCACCGCCGACACCGACAGCCCCGTCTCCTTGGCCAGATCGGTGAAACTCATCCGGCCGTCGTCGGCCAGCAGGGCCATGATCTGACGATCGATCTCCTCCACGCGGGAAATCTAGCGCGCTATGGCCCGTGCATGGGCCCCCGTTCCATCACGGATCGGCTTTCCCGCGGGCTCGGCGGTCGGCCGTACCGACTAGCACCACCGGCGCGCGGAGCGCAGCACTACCGGCGCGCGGAGCGCAGCGGCCCGCAGCTGCCGCGCACCACCAGCTCCGTCGGCAGCAGAACGGGGCCTCCCCTGCCGCGCCGCGCTGGCTCGCGCAGCAGCAGTTCGCAGGCGCGGTAGCCGATGTCGTGGCCGGGCCTGGCCACGGCGGTCAGCGGCGGGTCGCACAGCTCCGCCCACGCGACGTCGTCCATCATCGCGATGGACACGTCGGCCGGCACCCGCAGGTCGAGCTCGCGGGCGACCAGGACGGCGGCCTCGCCGAGCAGATGGCCGGCGGCCAGCACGGCGGTGACGTCCGCCCGGCGCTGCAGCAGCCCGGCGGCGGCCGCGTAGGCGGCGTCGCGGGCGGGGCGGGCGGCCACGACCAGGTCCTCCTCCACGGGCACGCCCAGCTGCGCCAGGGTGTCGCGGAACGCGCGCTCGCGCACGCCCCGGGGGCGGCCCGGCGCGCCGCCGAGGAACCCGATGCGGCGGTGCCCGAGCCCTGCGAGGTACTCGGTGAGGGACCGCACGCCGCCCGCGTCGTCGGCCAGGACGGACGGGACGTCGGCCAGCCCGGGCAGGACGCGGTCGGCGAAGACGACGCTGGAGCACACCCGGGCCGCCGCGCGCCAGTCGGCCTCCTCCCCGGCGGGCAGCGCGATGATCCCGTCGACCCGCTGCTCGACGAGCCGGTCGACGATCTCGGCCTCGCGGGACGGGTCGCCGTGCGCGGCGTCCACGATGACGTGCCCGCCGAGGGTGCGGGCGCAGGCCAGCACGCCCGCGACCACCTCCGCGCAGAACGGGTCGGTGACGTCGGGGACGACCAGGCCGATGCCTCCGCTGCGGCGCAGCTTCAGGCCCCGGCCGAGCGCGGACGGCCGGTAGTCCAGCTCGCGGGCCGCGGTCAGCACCCGCTCGCGGGTCGCGGCGCTCGCCGAGCCCGTCCCGGAGAACACGCGCGACACCGTGGCGATGCCGACGCCCGCCGCCGCGGCCACGTCCTTGATCGTCGCCGATCGCCGCTCCGCCATCCGACCGCCGCCCCTTTCCGCCCGTTTCGATCATCTTCTCACGGTCACGTCTCCCCTGGAAACGATTCCATGATGTTTACTCCAGCCAATACGACATATCCCCTGTTCGGCAGGGGACGGCGGAAACGTTTCCATAAGGGGTTCGGATGGCCAAGATCGTGCTGGACGGGGTCGACAAGGTGTACGGCGGCGGGGTCAAGGCCGTCGACGGGCTCGACCTGGAGATCCGCGACGGCGAGTTCATGGTGCTGGTCGGGCCGTCCGGCTGCGGCAAGTCCACCGCGCTGCGGATGATCGCCGGGCTGGAGGAGATCTCCGGCGGGAAGATCTCCATCGGCGAGCAGGTCGTCAACGACCTCGCGCCGAAGGACCGCGACATCGCGATGGTCTTCCAGAACTACGCCCTCTACCCGCACATGACGGTCGAGCAGAACCTCGCGTTCGGCCTCAAGCTGCGCGGCACCCCCAAGGCGGAGATCAAGCAGAAGGTCCGCGACGCCGCCAAGATGCTCGGGCTGGAGCAGTACCTGTCCCGCAAGCCGGCCGCGCTGTCGGGCGGCCAGCGGCAGCGCGTCGCGATGGGCCGCGCGATCGTCCGCCAGCCGCAGGCGTTCCTGATGGACGAGCCGCTGTCCAACCTCGACGCCAAGCTCCGCGTGTCCATGCGCGCCTCCCTCAGCCAGCTGCACGAGCGGCTCGGCGTCACCACCGTGTACGTCACCCACGACCAGGTCGAGGCGATGACGCTCGGGTCGCGGGTGTGCGTGCTGCGCGAGGGCAAGCTGCAGCAGGTCGACACCCCGCAGCGGCTGTTCGACAACCCCGTCAACCTGTTCGTGGCCGGGTTCATCGGCTCGCCGGCGATGAACTTCGTGCTCGCCGACCTCGAGACCGGCGACGGCGGGGCGCGGGTCTCCTTCGCCGGCTACACGCTGCCGGTCCCGGCCTCGGTCGTGGACGGCAAGCCGGGCCTGAGCGGCTACTTCGGCCAGAAGGTCATCCTCGGCATCCGCCCGTCGGACTTCGAGGACGCCGCGCACGCCCAGACCGGCTGGGCGCCGATGGCGGTGCGCAGCAGCGTCACCGAGGAGCTCGGCAGCGAGATCAACGTGATCTTCACGATCGACGCGCCGCCGGTCGAGCACAAGGACACCGCCGACCTGGCCGAGGACGCCGCCGAGGGCGAGACCGAGGCGATCCCGCTGATCGACAACAAGGCGCTGTGGACGGCCCGCGTCAACTCCCGCTCGCACGTGCGCCCGGGGCAGGACGTGGACCTCGCCGTCGACACGCGCCGCCTGCACTTCTTCGACCCCTCCAGCGGCCTGGCCATCGGCCACCCCGACGCCGCCGAGCGGCACGGCGCCGCGGACCTGCGCAAGTCCGGCTGAGCACCGAGGAAAAGGGAGGTGCCCACGGCCCGTGCGGCCGTGGGCACCTCCCTTTTTCCAGGTCCGTCACTTCACCGAGCCGGCGAGGACCCCCTGGACGAAGTAGCGCTGGAAGGCGAAGAACACGACCAGCGGGACGACCAGGGACAGGAACGCGCCGGGCGCGAGGATGTCGATGTTGCCGGTGAACTGCCGCATCTGCGACTGCAGCCACTTGGTCATCGGCTGCGACCCGGTGTCGGCGAACACCAGCGCGACCAGCAGGTCGTTCCACACCCACAGGAACTGGAAGATGCCGAGCGAGGCGATCGCCGGGCCGCCCAGCGGGAAGATCACCCGGCGGAAGATCGTCCACTCCGAGCCGCCGTCCATCCGCGCCGCCTCCAGCAGGTCCCGGGGGATCGCCGCGAAGAAGTTGCGGAGCAGGAAGATGGCGAACGGCAGCCCGAACGCGACGTGGAACAGCACCACGCCGGTGACCGAGCCGAACATGTGGAAGCTTCCGAACTCGATGTAGCCGTAGAGCTTGGCGACCGGGATCAGCGCCACCTGGACCGGCACCACCAGCAGCGCCACCACGCCGAGGAACAGCCAGTCCCGGCCGGGGAACTCCATCCAGGCGAACGCGTAGGCCGCCAGCGAGGCGATCGCGACCACCAGCAGCGTCGCCGGGACGGTGATCAGCACCGTGTTCCAGAACGAGTCGACGAAGTCGCCCTTGTCCAGAAGCGCGCTGTAGGACTCCCCGGTCAGCTGCGCCGGCTTGGCGAACACGTTCCACCAGCCGTCGGCGTTGTTGTCCTCGTTCGAGCGCAGCGAGGCGACCAGCAGGCCGAGGGTCGGCACCAGCCAGAACAGCGCGATCAGGACCAGCAGCGCCTGCGCGGCGCCGCCGCCCGCCCGGCCGACGACCCGCGCGGCCAGCCCGCGGCGCGGCGCCCCCGCCGCGCCGCCGCCCTCCGCCCCGGAGGGCGCCTGCGCGGCCTTCTCCGCGGTGCTCATTTGCGCTCCTGCCGCATTCGCCGGATGTTGAACAGCATGGCGGGCAGCACGAGCACGAACAGCAGCACGGCGATGGCGCTGCCGGAGCCCTGGTCGTTGCCGCCGCCGAACGACTCGGTCCACATCTGCAGCGCCAGCACGCTGGCGTTCGGATCGCCGCCGCCGATGATGTAGACGAGGTCGAAGACCTTCAGGACGTTGATGACCAGCGTCACCAGCACCACCATCAGGACGGGCGCGAGCAGCGGGATCGTCACCCGCCGGAACACCTGCCACTCGGTGGCGCCGTCCACGCGGGCCGCCTCGAGGGCGTCGCGCGGGATGGCGGCGAGCCCGGCGGCGATCAGCACCATCGCGAAGCCCGACCACACCCACAGGTACGACCCGATGATCGCCGGAGTGATCAGGGTGTCGCCGAGCCACTCGGCGCCCTGGTAGGCCGTGGTGAAGTTGTCCTTGGGCAGCCGGATCGCGTACGTCCCGGCGGGCACCTTCCGCAGGGTGAAGGTCCCGTCGGCCTCCGTGGTCGCCTTGGCGACGACCTTGCCGCCCTGGACCGCCTCCACCCGGATGCCCGGCAGGCCCGACTCGCCGGAGTTCGGGGCGTTCTGCTGCCCGCCGCCGCCCCGGGTGAAGTCGAACCAGACCGTGCCGGTCAGCTCCCCCTGCTTGGCGGCCGGGGGCTGAGCGGCCGGCCTGGCGTCCTTCGGCAGGTACTCGGGCTTGATCTTCAGCAGCGGGACGAGCGCGCTCTGCCCCGCCGAGTACTGCCGCACCGAGACCACGGCGCCGCCGTCCTGCCGGACCGGCGCGTTCCCGCCGTTGCGCGGCCCGGCGCCCGGGTAGGTGGTGTCCTGCCGGAACATGTCGTGGACCGCGACCATCGCCGCGTTCGCCACGCCCTTGTCCGGGTCCTGCTGGTACACCAGCCGGAAGATCACGCCGGAGGCGAGGAACGAGATCGCCATGGGCATGAACACCACGAGCTTGAACACCGTCGCCCACCGGATCCGCTCGGTGAGCACGGCGAACACCAGGCCGATGATGGTCACCACGGTCGGCGCCACGACGACCCAGATGGCGGTGTTGCGCACCGCCACGAGGTTGTCGTGCCCCTGGAAGACCCCGGTGTAGTTGTCGACGCCGACGAACGAGTCGCCCGAGGCGTCGAAGAAACTGCGGATCACCGAGTAGACGATCGGGTACACGACGAGGAAGCCGAGCAGCAGCAGCGCCGGCAGCAGGAACGTCAGGGCCAGCCACGACGGCGGGGTCAGCCGCTCGCGCGCGCCCCGCGGGCCCGGACGGGCGGGCGGCGCGTCGATGGCGGCGGCGCCGCCGGCCGTCGCGGCCGGCGGCACCTCCTCATTCGGAGCCTTCATTCAGGGTTTCCCTACTTGTAGGCCCTACTTGTACGCCTTGGCCGCCTCGGCCTCCAGCTTGGCCTGCGTGCCCTTGACGTCGGTCGGGTTCTGCACGAACTGGCGCAGCGCCTCCCACTCGCCCTTGCCGGGCGTCGCGCCGAACGCGGCGGGCGCCAGGTCGGACATGTCGTAGCGGGCGGCGTCGCCGGCCTGCTGGAGCTGGGTGATCAGCTGCTTGGCGATCGGGTCGGAGTAGGCGTCCGGCTTGACGTTCTTGTTCGGCGTCAGGTAGCCGCCGAGCCCGGCCCACACCGTGCCCGCCTCGGGCGAGGCGAGGTACTTCATCAGCTCCTGCGCGCCCTTGCCGTCCTTCAGCGCGACCGCGACGTCGCCGCCGAGGATCGCCGGGGCGGTGTCGCCGGCCTTCGGGAACGCGAACACCTTGGCGTCCGTGCCGACCTTGGCCTTGGTGGTGCCGATGTTGGCGGCGGCGAAGTCACCGCCGTAGACCATGGCGGCCTTCTGCTGGCCGAACACCTGGGTGACCGACTCGTCGAACTTGGTCTTGGTCGCGGTCGCGACGCCGCCGTTCAGGTAGTCGGGCTTGCCCCAGACCTCGGCGAGCGTCTGCAGCGCCTTGCCGACGCTCGGGTCCGTCCACTTGATCTCGTGCTTGGCGAGCTTGTCGTAGTTGTCCGGGCCGGCCTGCGACAGGTAGACGTTCTCGAACCAGTCGGTCAGCGTCCAGGAGTCCTGCGGTCCCGCGGCGAGCGTGAACGGGGTGGTGCCCGCGTCCTGCAGCGTGCCCGCCGCCTTGGTCAGGTCGGCCCACGCCGCGGGCGGCTGGACGCCGGCCTCGTCGAGCGCCTGCGGCCGGTACCACAGGATCGACTTGTAGGCGGCCTTGACGATCACGCCGTAGGTCTTGCCGTCGGAGGAGCCGAGCTCCTTCCAGTACGGCGCGAAGTTCTGGCCGACCTGCGAGACCACGTCGTCGCCCAGGGGCTTGAGCGCCCCCTTGCCGGCGTACTGCTGCATCAGGCCCGGCTGCGGCAGGATCGCCACGTCCGGCGGGTTCTTGGCCTCGATGCGCGGGCCGAGGTAGGCGTCGGTGTTCTCACCGGTGGAGGCGTAGTTGACCTTCGCCCCGGTCTTCTTCTCGAACGCCTGCAGGACCTTGCGGAAGTTCGCCTCCTCAGGACCGGTCCACTTGGCCGCGACCTCGATGGTGGTGCCCTTCAGCTCACCCCCGCCGGAGGGCGACGACCCGTCGCTGTCCTTGTCGTCGCCGCCGCACGCGGCGGCCGCGGACAGGAGCAGTCCCGCCGCGACGGCGGCTCCCGTCACGCGCCTGCCGAAGCCCGCGGAGCGGTGTCGGGGGGTGCGGGGGGAGGTCCCCCCGCCGGCAAAGCTGACCGTCATTCCTCATCCTCCCTGGCCGGAGCGGCGTCGCCTGGTCCCCAGATCGACGCGCCGGACTCGATATCGAAGAAGTGCAGGCGGCCGGTGTCGACGCGGATCGTCACCGGGTCCCCCACCTTCACGCGGGTGCGCGGGCTGAACCGCGCGACCAGGTCCGTGCGGGGGCTCTCCAGATTCCCCAGCACGTCGGTCCCCGCGTCGCGCGCGAGCTCCCTGGTGTCCTCGGTGACGACCTGGGACGCCTCGATCGCGAAGTGCACCAGCACGTCCGAGCCCATCGCCTCCACGAGGTCGGCGGTGGAGGCCAGCCCGGACCCCTCGGGCGTCTCCACGAGCTCGGAGTCCTCCATGTCCTCGGGGCGGATGCCGACGACGACCTCGCCCCCGAGGCGGGACGCCAGGGCGGGGCGCTCGGTCAGCACCTCGGCCGGGAGCGTCAGGGTCTGGCCGCCGATCTCCAGCCGCGGGTTCTCCGCGTCGCCGGACAGCGTGCCCTGGATCAGGTTCATGGCCGGTGAGCCGATGAATCCGGCGACGAACAGGTTCGCCGGCCGGTCGTAGAGCTCCTGCGGCGCCGCGACCTGCTGCAGGCGCCCCTTCTTCATCACCGCGACCCGGTCGCCGAGCGTCATCGCCTCGGTCTGGTCGTGGGTGACGTAGACGGTGGTGACGCCGAGGTCGCGCTGGATGCGGGCGATCTCGGCGCGCATCTGGACGCGCAGCTTGGCGTCGAGGTTGGACAGCGGCTCGTCCATCAGGAACGCCTGCGGCTCCCGGACGATCGCGCGGCCCATCGCGACGCGCTGACGCTGCCCGCCCGACAGGTTGCGGGGCTTCTTGTCCAGGTAGTCGGTCAGGCCCAGGGTCTGCGCGGCCCGGTCGACCTTCTCGCGGATCTCGGCCTTGGGCAGCTTGCGCAGCGACAGCCCGAAACCGATGTTGTCGCGCACCGACAGGTGCGGGTAGAGGGCGTAGCTCTGGAACACCATCGCGACGTCGCGGTCCCGGGACGGCACCCGGTTGACGACCCGCCCGCCGATCGTGACCTCGCCCTCGGAGATGTCCTCCAACCCGGCGACCATCCGCAGCGCGGTGGTCTTGCCGCAGCCCGACGGGCCCACCAGGACGAGGAACTCCCCGTCGGCGATGTGGAGGTTCAGGTCGGTCACGGCCCGGGTGCCGTCGGGATAGACCTTCCCGACGCTGGTCAGGTCGACCTCTGCCACGGCGTCTCCTCTTCGTCACGGCCCGTCGATACGGAAGAACTCGACTTACTCCCGCGTAACAGTGCAACAAGGAGGTACAGGGCCGGACACCCGGATCGCAACCGGCGGGGGCACGGTCCGGCGCATTTGATACAGAGATCGTTACCGAGCCGTTTCCGTCTCAATTTGCGCTGCCCGAAAACGGCACGTGGGCATGAACGCAAATCCGTTCATGCCCACGGTCGTCCGGGCGCGGCGGCGCCCCGGACCGGCGTCAGTCCACGATCACCAGCCCGCGCTCGGTGACGTTCATGGGGGTGTGACCGTCCTCGGTGCACACGACGATGTCCTCGATGCGCGCGCCGTGCGGGCCGGGGTAGATGCCGGGCTCGATCGAGAACGCCATCCCGGGCTCCAGCGGCTCGCGGTTGCCGGCGACGATGTAGGGCTCCTCGTGCGACTCCAGCCCGATGCCGTGGCCGGTGCGGTGGAAGAAGTGCTCGCCGTGCCCGGCGGCGGCGATGATGTCGCGGCCCGCCGCGTCCACCGCCTCTGGTGTGACCCCCGGCCGCACGGCCTCGCAGGACGCCCGCTGCGCCTCCTCCAGCACCGCGAAGTACGCGCGGTAGTCGGCGGGCGGCTCGCCCACGCAGTAGTTGCGCGTCGAGTCCGAGCAGTAGCCGCTCGGCATCGTCCCGCCGATGTCGACCACCACGGGCTCGCCGGGGCGGATGACCCGGTCCGACAGCTCGGCGTGCGGGTTGGCGCCGTTCGGGCCCGAGCCGACGATGACGAAGTCGACCTGCGCGTGCCCCTCGGCGATGATCGCGTCGGCGATGTCGCGGCCGACCTCGCGTTCGGTGCGCCCGGCCTTCAGCAGGCCCGGGACCCGGCGGTGCACCCGGTCGATCGCCTCCCCCGCCTCGCGCAGCGCCGCCACCTCCGCGGCGCTCTTGCGCATCCGCAGCTCGCGCAGCACGCCCCCGGCCGCGACCTGCTCGGCTCCGGGCATCGCGCCGCGGAACCGCAGCGCCATCACCGCCCACATCCGGTCGGCCACGCCGACGGTTCCCACATCCCGCGGCAGGCGGCGGGCCACCAGCGCGTACGGGTCGTCGGTCTCGTCCCACGGCACCAGCTCGACGCCGAGGGACCCCGCCGGCGACTCCTGCGCGGCGGGCAGCTCCAGCCTGGGGACGACCAGGAACGGCTCGCCGCCGGCCGGGACGACCAGGCAGGTGAGCCGCTCCAGCTGCTTGGCGTCATACCCGGTGACGTACCGCAGATCGGGACCGGGCGTCAGCAGCACCGCCCCGAGGCCCGCCTTCGCCGTCGCCTCGCGCACCAGGCCTACGCGCTCACGCGGATACAACTCCGTTGTCACATCCGTCTCCATTTCTCCGATCCTCTCCATGACCGGTACCAGGATCCCAGGAGCGTCCGGACGCCGCCGACCCGGCCCGCGTGGCAGCATGTGCCCCATGAGCGGGCTGATGCTGCTGGACACGCCGTCGTTGTACTTCCGCGCCTTCTTCGGGGTCCCCGAGTCGGTGACGGCCCCCGACGGGACACCGGTGAACGCGGTGCGCGGGCTCGTCGACATGATCGCCCGCCTCGTCCAGGACCGGCGGCCGGAGCGGCTCGTGTGCTGCATGGACGCCGACTGGCGGCCGGCGTTCCGGGTGGAGGCGCTGCCCTCCTACAAGGCGCACCGGGTGGCCGAGGACGGCGGCGACCAGACGCCCGACGCGCTGGAGGCCCAGCTCCCGGTCATCGAGCAGGTCCTGGACGCCTTCGGGCTGGCCCGCGCCGGCGTCCCGGGCTACGAGGCCGACGACGTCATCGGGACGCTCGCGGTGCGGGGCGCGGCGGACGGGCCGGTCGACATCGTGACCGGCGACCGCGACCTGTTCCAGCTCGTCGACGACCGCGCCCCCGTCTGCGTCCTGTACACCGCGCGGGGGATCAGGAACCTGCAGGTGATGGGAGAGAAGGAGGTCGCGGCCAAGTACGGCATCCCGGGCCGCGGCTACGGCGACTACGCCACGCTGCGCGGCGACCCGAGCGACGGGCTGCCCGGCGTGCCCGGGGTCGGCGACAAGACCGCCGCCGCGCTCGTCACCCGGTTCGGGTCGGTCGAGGCGATCCTCGCGGCGCTGGACGCCGGCACCGACGAGGGCTTCCCGGCGGGCGCGCGCCGCCGGATGGAGGGGGCCCGGGAGTACCTGGCCGCCGCCGAGACGGTGGTGCGGGTCGTCACCGACATCGACGCCCCCGAACTGGCGGACCTCGACGACCGGCTGCCCGCCGGGGCGCGCGACGCCGAGGCCCTCGTCCGGCTCGCCGACACCTGGAACCTTTCCGGTCCGGTCAACCGCCTCCTGAACGCGCTCTCCCGCTGACCGCGTTCTCGCTGCAATTTGCGCCGAGAGTGTCAGATGACACAGACAGCGCGGTCTCCGGCGAGCAGCATGCGAAGCGGTGAGAGGTTCTCATTGGCACATGAAGGCGACCGGTACCCGCGGCACTCGGGCCTCAACGCCCCACTCCCCCCGATTGCCGTGGGTACCGGTTCACCCGCGCCCCGGACCCGAGGCGGACGTGCCGTGAGCGAGCGGACCAGATCCCGCGGCGCCCGCGCCGCGAGCCCCGGCGGCGGTTTCTGGGCCGCGCTGGACGGACCGGAGCGCGCGGCGCTGCGGGCCGCCGGGCGGGCGCGGAGCTACCAGCCGAGGACTCCCCTGTGCTACCAGGGCGACGACTCCGACCACATCATCGTCATCGAGTCGGGCTGGGCGAAGGTCACCTCCACCGGCGAGGACGGGCGGGCGGTCGTGCTCGCCGTGCGGGGCCCCGGCGACCTGGTCTGCGAGAGCGCGGTGCTCGGCGGCCGGGAGCGGTCGGCGACCGTGCAGGCGCTCGACCACGTCCGGGCGCTGATCGTCCCGGCGGCCCGGTTCACCGCCTTCCTGGACGCCCACCCGCGGGTGTGGCGGCTGGTCAGCGGCACGTTCGTGCGGCGGCTCGACGACGCCGACCGCAGGCTGCGGGCGCACGTGTCGGCGCAGGGCGCCCGGCGGCTGGCGATCCTGCTGGCGGGCCTGGCCGACCTGTCGGCCCGGCACGCCCCGCCCGCCGCCGGCGGGGCGATCGCGATCGGGCCGCCGCTGTCCCAGGAGGAGCTCGGCAGCTGGATGGACGCCTCCCGGGAGACCGTCGCGCGGGCGCTGTCCACGCTGCGGCGCGAGGGGCTGGTCAGCACCGGCTGGCGCAGGATCACCGTGGAGGACCCGCCGGGGCTGCGTGCGTTCGCCGGCTCCCCGGACGAGTGAGTCCGTCCCCGGCCCGCGGGCCCGCTCCGGCCGCCGGACCCGGCGCCTTTACATTGTAGATTCCTAGAGAGATCGACGGATTCGTCCCGTACGCTCGGTTGTGTGCCGCGCCGACCGCTGCGACTGCGTACCGCCGAGGCCGACGCCGAGGTCCGGGCGGGGCTCGACCGGATCCGCGCCGAGTTCTCGGTGCCCGGCGCGTTCCCGCCCGCCGCCCTCGCCGAGGCCGCCGCGTCCGCGCCGCCCTCCAACGGCCGCGTCGACCTGCGCGACGTCCCGTTCTTCACCCTGGACCCGCCCGGCTCGCTCGACCTCGACCAGGCGATGCACCTGGAGCGGCGCGGGTCCGGACACCGCGTGCGGTACGCGATCGCCGACGTGGCCGGGTTCGTGCGCCCGGGCGGCGCGCTCGACACCGAGGCGCGCGCCCGCGGCGTGACGCTCTACCTGCCGGACGCCAGCGCGCCGCTGCATCCGCGCCCCCTGTCGGAGGGGAGCGCGAGCCTGCTGCCCGGCCGGGAGCGTCCCGCCGTGGCGTGGACGATCGACATCGACGACGCCGGACGGATCACCGGTGTGGACGTGCGGCGCGCCCTCGTGCGCAGCCGCGACCGGCTCGACTACGCCACCGCGCGCCGCGGCGACGGCGACCCGCGGATCGCGCTGCTCGGCGAGATCGGCGAGCGGCTCATCGCGGCGGAGGCCGCGCGCGGCGGCGTGAGCCTGCCGCTGCCCGAGCAGGAGGTCGTGCACGCGGGCGGCGGCTGGGCGCTGAAGCTGCGCGGCGATCTCGCGACCGAGGCGTGGAACGCGCAGATCTCGCTGCTGACCGGGCGCGCCGCGGCCCGGCTGATGCTGGACGGCGGCGTCGGGCTGCTGCGCACCATGCCGCCCGCGCCCGCCGAGGCGGTCGAGCGGCTGCGGCTGGCCGCCCGGGCGCTCAAGGTCTCCTGGCCGGGGAACGCCTCCTACGGGGACATCGTCCGCGCCCTCGACCCGGCGCTGCCCCGGCACGCGGCGTTCCTGCACGACGCGGCGGGGCTGATGCGCGGCGCCGGCTACACGGCCTTCGACGGGGCGCCGCCCGGGCAGGCCGCGCACGCCGCCGTCGCCGCCCCGTACGCGCACGTCACCGCGCCGATCCGGCGGCTGGCCGACCGGTACGCCACGGAGGTGTGCCTGGCGCTGGCGGCGGACCGCCCCGTCCCGGGATGGGCGCGGGAGGCGCTGCCGCTCCTGCCCGAGGCGATGCAGCGGGCCCTGCGCCGCGGCGCGGACATCGACCACGCATGCGTGGACCTCGTGGAGGCGCTGCTCCTGCGCGACCACGTCGGGGACGTCTTCGACGCGGTGGTGGTCGACGTGAACGGCGACCGCACCGGCGGGCGCGTCCAGCTGGTGGCGCCGCCGGTGTTCGGCCGCTGCGACGGGGAGGGGCTGCCGCTCGGCGAGCAGGTCAGGGTGCGGCTGGAGGAGGCGGACCCGGCGCGCCGCCGGGTGCGCGTCTCCCCTGCGCCGGGAGCCCCGCCC
>NZ_JBEZJI010000046.1:0-75396 GCF_040649435.1 Actinomadura sp. NPDC048955 | reverse complement strand
GCCTGCCCCATCCCCGCCACATTGCCGTGCCCGAAAATCCCGAAACACCCAGCGAAGAACCGCCGCTCCACACCATCCCGCTCGCTGTACTGCACGGAGAGGAAGCGGACCAGGGCCTGAGCCACGGTGAGTCTCACGAGCGTCCCTCCGGCGAGGTCAGGGGCAGCCGGGGGTCCACTGCCTGCCCCTCCCAGGTGTCGCGGATCCAGGCATGCGCCGGGTCGTCGCAGATGCGCCACGCGCGCTCCGGGGACGGCCCGGCCATCACGTTCAGGTAGTACAGGTCGTGCCCCGGCGGCGCCATCGACGGGCCGTGCCAGCCGTGCGGGATCAGCACGGCGTCGCCGCTGCGGACCTCCGCCAGCACGTCGATCGGACGCCCGGGCGACCCGTAGACGCGCTGGTAGGCCATGCCGTCCCGGGCGACCTCGAAGTAGTAGATCTCCTCCAGGACCGACTCGCCGGGCGTCTGCTCGTCATGCTTGTGAGGCGGGAACGACGACCAGCACCCCGCCGGCGTCAGCACCTCGCACGCGATCAGCTTCTCGGCGAACGGGAACCCCTCCGGCGTCCCGAAGTTGTTCACCTGCCGGCTCGCCGACCCCGCGCCCCGCAGCTCCACCGGAACCGTCTCCGCCGGCCCGTAGCGAGGTACCAGCCGCCGCTCGCACCTGGCACCCGCGAGCGCGAACCGCCCGCGGCCCCGAACCGTCACCTGGGCGTCCCGCGGGACGTAGGCGAAATCGCTGACCCGGGCGAAGACGTCCTCGCGCCCCTCCAGCTCGAACCGGTCGCCGTCGCACTCCACCGCGCACGACCCCGCCAGCGGCAACACGATCGTCTCGAACTCACCGGTGTCGAACGTGTGCACCCCGCCTTCCGGCAGCTCCAGGATGCGCAGCCCCGAGTACGCCCAACCAGCCGACTCGGGCGTCACGACAAGCTCGTACGGGGCTTCCGCAGCGGTTCCGGCGGGGAGATGGTGTTTCATCGCGGCTCCTTGAGGAGTTCGTCGACCTCGTCTTGTGTGGGCATCGCGTCGGAGCAGGCGATGCGGGACGCGACGATCGCCCCTGCGGCGCCCGCGAACTCGACGAGACGCCGCAGGTCCCATCCGGCGAGGAGGCCGTGGCAGATGGCGCCGCCGAACGCGTCCCCGGCGCCGAGTCCGTTGACGACGTCCACCTTGACCGGCGGCACCTCCACGACCTCGTCGGCCGTCGCCGCGAGGACGCCTTCCGGCCCCATCTTCACGATGGCGAGTTCCGGGCCGCGCGCCAGGATCGCGCGGGCGGCGGCGCGCGGCTCACGCTCCCCCACGGCGACCTCGCACTCCTCCAGGTTTCCGACCGCGACCGTTGCCCGTTCCAAAGCGAGACCCGCCCAGTGCGGAGCCTCCGAGGGGTCGTCCCACAGCATCGGCCGGTAGTCGAGGTCGATGACGGTCTGCCCGGGGTGCTCCCCCAGCGCGGTGAGGGTCGCCTCCCGGCTGGGCTCCTGCGAAAGACCCGTGACCGTGCCCCAGACGATGCGCGCCGATCGGATCGCGTCGAGGTCCAGCTCGTCCGGACGGATCTCCAGGTCGGGCGCCTTGGGGTAGCGGTAGAAGTACAGCGGGAAGTCGTCGGGCGGGAAGATCTCGCAGAAGGCCAGCGGTGTCGGCAGGCCGGGGACGGCGGTGACGAACCGGTCGTCCACGCCGTAGCCCTGGAGGGCCTTGTGGACGAACCGGCCGAAGGGGTCTTCTCCGGTGCGCGTGATGACGGCGGTCCTGCGGCCGTACCTGGCCGCCGCCACGGCGACGTTGGTCGGGCTGCCGCCGAGGTACTTGCCGAACGACTCGACGTCCTCCAGCGGCGTGCCCACCTGGTCCGGATAGACGTCGACGCTGACCCGCCCCATCGTGATGAGGTCGAACGTCATCGGGCCACCCCGGCGAGGTAGTCGAGGCTCCTGCGGACGTCGCCGCACGGTCCGGCGCCCTGCGCGGGCTCGCCGGTCAGCACAGTGTCCTGCTCCATCACCCACCAGCCGTCGTAACCGGCGACCTCCATGGAGCGGATGATGTCGGGGATGTCGACGTCGCCGTCCCCGAGCGGCCTGTACAGACCGTCCCGCACCGCGCTCGTGTACGTGATGTCTCCCTTGAGTACCTGTTGGGCAAGGCCCACGTCCACGTCCTTCAGATGGACATGCGCTATGCGCGGCGCCGCGAAACGTGCCAGCCACACCGGATCGGTTCCCCCGACCAGTAGGTGCCCTGTGTCGAGGCAGAGCGGGATGCCGCATCCGCCGAGCACGCGTTCGACCTCGGCGCGCCGCTCAACGACCGTCCCGACGTGAGGGTGCAGGGTGGCGAGCTTCCCGCGTTCGGCGGCCCGTGCGGCGATCGCGTCGAGGTTCGCAAGCAGTGCCGCCCACGCCTTGGCGTCAAGGACGGGACGCTCGTCGTATCCGTCGAGTCCCGTTGCGGCGGCCAGTACGAGGACGCCATCGATGTCGTCCAACGCCTGCTCGACGGCGGGCAGTGGGTCGAACGCGGGGTCGTGCAGGACGACAGGCACGAACGCCCCTACAAGACCCAGCCCGAAAGAGGTCAGCAGCTCGTCCCGCTCTTGCGTGGCCCTGGGGAGGAAGCCGTCCGGTCCGAGTTCCGTGGCGGCGAGGCCGAGGTCGCGCATCTCGGCGAGCACCCGGTCCGGCTCCATCTGGTGGCCCCAGCCGGGCACCTCGCACACGCCCCACGAGATCGGCGCGCCGGCGATCCTCACCGCCGTACCTCCTCGACGTCGACGAACCGCCCCTCCCGCATGGACAGCTCGCACGCCTCGGCGAGGTAGAACGCCTCCAGCGCCTCTTCCGGCGGGCACGGGTTGGCGCGGCGGCCCGCCACGACGTCGGCGAAGGCCCGCAACTCGGCGTCGTAGGCGTCGGAGAAGCGCTCCATGAACCCGCCGTAGGGTGCCCTCGGCTGGTCCCCGTCGGGGAGCGCGGTCGCGGGCGTCCGGTCGTCCAGTCCGGTGATGACGCTGTCCTTGGACCCGAACAGCTCCAGGCGCGCGTCGTACCCGGCGGCGTTGTAGCGGGTGGCCGAGACCTGGCCGAGCGTCCCGTCGTCCAGGACGAGCAGCGCCGACCCGGTGTCGACGTCGCCGGCCTCCCGGAAGAAGTCGTCGCCGCGGTTGGCGCCCACCGCCATCACCCGGACGACCTCGCGGCCGGTGACGAACCGGATGAGGTCCAGGTCGTGGATCATGCAGTCGCGGAACAGCCCGCCGGACGTGGGGACGTACTCGGCCGGCGGCGGCGCCGGGTCGAAGCTGCACGAGCGGACGGTGTGCAGCCAGCCGAGCCGCCCGGAGGCGAGCGCCTCGCGCGCCGCCGCGTTCCCGGCGTCGAACCGGCGCTGGAACCCGACCTGCACCGGGACGCCGGCGCCCGCCGCCGCCCGGACGACTTGGAACGTTCCATTCATATCGGACGCAAGCGGTTTCTCGCAGAAGACGGGAGTTCGCGCGGCCACGGCCCGCTCCACCAGGGCCGCGTGCGCGTCCGTGGCCGCCGCGACGACCAGGCCGTCCAGGCCGGCGGAGAAGAGCCCCTCCACGGTTTCCAGGGCGGTGACCCCCGGCGGTCCCCCGCCCAGGCGCGCGGCGAGATCGCGGGCGCGCCCCGGATCGGCGTCCGCGATGATCACCGCCTCCACCTCGGGCAACTCTCGCAACGCGGCGGCGTGGCGCGCACCAATGCGCCCCGCGCCGGCCAGTCCGATCCTCATCGATCCCCTCCCGGTCGGCGGTCAGGTGGAGACACGAGTCTGATGGAGCGTTCCAGAAGCGTCAACGCCCCGACTGTCCGCCTCTCCGTAATGGAGGTGTCCGAAATCCCGGCCGTTACTCGGGGCCTCGGCTGTCGCCGGAGTCATACCAAGCGCTAGTTTTGCCTTATGCGGATCTTCGTCACCGGCGCCTCCGGGTTCGTCGGGTCCCACGCCGTGCGCGCCCTGCTCGCCGCCGGGCACCGGCCGCGCGCGCTGGTCCGCGACACCGGCCGGGCGGCGAAGGTCCTGCGCGCGGTCGGCGTCGACCCCCGGGACGTCGAACTCGTCCCCGGCGACATGCTGGACGAGGACGCGGTCGCCGAGGCGATGCGCGGCTGCGACGCCGCCGTCCACGCCGCCGCGGCGATCGGGGTGACCGGGGGCGCCGGCGACCTGGTGGAGGTGAACGTCCGCGGCACCCGCAACGTCGTCGGCGGCGCCGTCGCGCAGGGCCTGGCCCCGGTGGTCCACGTGTCGACGATCGCGGTGTTCGTCCCGCCGTCCGGCCCGGTCATCACCGCGGGGGACGCCCTGGCGAGCCCCCGCACCGACTACGGCAGGTCCAAGCTGGCGGCCGAACGCTACGTGCGCGGCCTCCAGGAGGACGGCGCGCCGGTCACCATCGTCTACCCCGGCGGCGTGTGCGGCCCGAACCAGCCGGCGCTGGACGCGCTGATGGAGGGCCTCGCCGCGGCGCTCGGCAAGGTGTGGCCGCTTCCGGGCGGGGGCGTCTCGGTCATCGACGTCCGCGACCTCGGCGAGGCGTTGGCACGTTCCGTCGAGGCGCGGCAGGGCCCGAGCCGCTGGGTGCTCGGCGGCCACTACCTGACCTGGCCGCAGTACGCCGACCTGTGCGACCGCCTCACCGGCGTCAGGTGCCGCCGCGTCCGCGTGCCCAGCCGCGTGATGCTCGCGCTCGGCTCCGTCCTCGACGCGGCCAAGCGCGTCCGCCGCTTCGACTACCCGCTCACCCGCGACGCCGCCGAGTTCATGGTGACGCTGGTGCCG
Source organism: Actinomadura sp. NPDC048955 (assembly GCF_040649435.1). Classification (NCBI taxonomy): domain Bacteria; kingdom Bacillati; phylum Actinomycetota; class Actinomycetes; order Streptosporangiales; family Thermomonosporaceae; genus Actinomadura; species Actinomadura sp. NPDC048955. The sequence continues at coordinate 70,568 of NZ_JBEZJI010000046.1, read as the reverse complement.
ACCGACGACCGCCCCATCCTGGACGCGCTCGGCCTCACGCTGCGTCCCGTCGAGGAGACCGTCGCCGACGGCCTGCGCTGGCTGGCCGAGAGCGGCCATCTGAACCCGCGCCGGGCCGGACGGCTCGCCGCCAAGGAGGCCCCCATGCCGACTCTCGTCCAGCGCACCTTCGGACCGGTCTTCCACCGGGTCTCGGGCGCCGAATGGTTCTCCAAGGTGGGACCCAAGGTCGTCCCGCCCGTCGACCGGACGCTGCACCGGCTCACCGGCGGGCGGCTCCTGCTCGGCCAGCTCCTCGTGCCGAGCCTCGTCCTGACGACGACCGGCGCCGTCAGCGGCCTCCCCCGGCAGACGCCGCTCGCGTGCCTGCCCGACCGGGAGGGCGGCTGGTACGTCGTCGGCTCCAACTTCGGCCGGGAGAAGCACCCCGCCTGGACGGGAAACCTTCTGAAGAATCCCGACGCGCAGGTCAGCTTCCAGGGCCGCACGACCCCCGTCACCGCACGCCTCCTGGACGACGTCGAGCGCAAGGAGGTCTGGCCTCGCCTCACCGCCGTCTGGCCCGTCTACGACCGTTACGTGGAGCGCGCCGAACGGCAGCTCAGGGTCTTCCGCCTGACCCCCCGTTAACGGCCGCGGAGCTTCAGGGAGAGCTTGCGCCCGATGAGCAGGTAGGCGAGCACGACACCGGCGACGTTGAGGATGACGTCGTCGACGTCGAAGGCCCGTCCCATCACGAACGTGCCCTGGACGGTCTCGATGGCCAGCGAGAGCATGCCGCTCACCAGGGCCAGCCGCACCGGGCCCCGCAGGGTCGTCCAGACCAGGGGCAGCAGCACTCCGAGCGGCGCCAGGAGCACCACGTTGCCGCCGATCTGGAGGAGCGCGTCCTTGGTCGGCTGGTCCATGTAGAACCGGAGCGACCGGCCCGGATCGGTGTTCCCGCCCGCCTGCCCGTTGTCATCGACGGGCGTCAGCGTCAGCTTGAACGCGAAGTAAAAGAACACGCCGAGGAAACCCAGCGCGACGATGACGACCATCACGCGCAGAGCCACGACGTACCAAGGGACCCTCTCGCCCGCCGCTGCGGGCTGCCACATTTCGACCAACACGGGGCGCGGTCTGCCCCGTCCGCCGCGGTCCATGCGCGGCCCCGGGTTTCGGGCGACCGGATAGCCCATTGGAGTCAGAACGCCCGTACCGGGATTAACCCGGCACGGGCGTTCCGTGCGCCGCGATCAGACGGCGACCGGGGTGGTGGCCGGCTCCAGGGCCAGGTCCAGCACCTCGCGGACGTCACTGACGGCGAACACCGTCATCGCGTCGAGCACCTCGGCCGGGACGTCCTCCAGGTCCGGCTCGTTGCGCTTGGGCACGATCGCGGTGGTGATGCCGAGCCTCGACGCGGCCAGCAGCTTCTGCTTCAGCCCGCCGATCGGCAGCACCCGCCCGGTCAGCGACACCTCACCGGTCATCGCCACGTCCGAGCGCACCGGGCGGCCCGACAGCAGCGACGCCAGCGCCGTCGTCATCGTGATGCCCGCGCTCGGCCCGTCCTTCGGGATCGCCCCGGCGGGCACGTGGACGTGCACGCCGCGGTCCTTCAGGTCGCCGACCGGCAGCTCCAGCTCCGCGCCGCGCGAGCGCAGGTAGCTGAGCGCGATCCGGGCCGACTCCTTCATGACGTCGCCGAGCTGGCCGGTGAGCGTCACGCCGGTGTCGCCGGTCTCCCGGTCGGCCAGCGACGCCTCGATGTAGAGGACGTCGCCGCCCGCGCCGGTGACGGCGAGGCCCGTCGCCACGCCCGGCACGCCGGTACGGCGCTCGTTCCTGCTCAGCTCGACCTCCGGGGTGAACCTCGGCCGGCCGAGGTAGTCCTTCAGGCCGTCGGCGCCGATCCGGACGGGCAGCGCCGCCTTCCCGAGCGCGACGTTGGCCGCGACCTTGCGCAGCACCCGCGCGATCGAGCGGTCCAGGGACCGGACGCCGGCCTCCCGGGTGTACTCGGCCGCCAGCAGCCGCAGCGCGTCGTCGCCGAACGCCACCTCGGACGCCTCCAGCCCCGCCTTGTCGAGCTGGCGCGGCAGCAGGTGGTCGCGGGCGATCGTGACCTTCTCGTGCTCGGTGTAGCCGTCCAGCTCCACCAGCTCCATCCGGTCGAGCAGCGGGCCGGGGATCGCCTCCACCACGTTCGCGGTGGCCAGGAACAGCACGTCGCTCAGGTCGAGCTCCACCTCCAGGTAGTGGTCCCGGAAGGTGTGGTTCTGCTCGGGGTCGAGGACCTCCAGCAGCGCCGCGGTCGGGTCGCCCCGGTAGTCGGCGCCGACCTTGTCGACCTCGTCCAGCAGGACGACGGGGTTCATCGTCCCCGCCTCGCGGATGGCGCGGACGATGCGGCCCGGGAGGGCGCCCACGTACGTGCGGCGGTGCCCCCGGATCTCGGCCTCGTCCCGCACGCCGCCCAGGGCGACCCGCACGAACTCGCGTCCCATGGCCCGCGCGACCGACTCGCCCAGCGACGTCTTGCCGACGCCGGGAGGACCGGTCAGCGCCAGCACGGCGCCGCTCCTGCGCCCGCCCACGACGCCGAGGCCGCGCTCCTCGCGCCGCTTGCGCACGGCCAGGTACTCGACGATGCGCTCCTTGACGTCGTCGAGACCGGCGTGGTCGGCGTCCAGGATCTCCCGGGCGCCCGCGATGTCGTAGGCGTCCTCGGACCGCTCGTTCCAGGGGATGTCGAGGACGGTGTCCAGCCAGGTGCGGATCCAGCCGCCCTCGGGAGAGGCGTCGGACGACCGCTCCAGCTTGTCGACCTCCTTCAGCGCCGCCTCGCGCACCTTCTCCGGCAGGTTCGCGGCCTCGATCCGGGCCCGGTAGTCGTCCTCCTCGTCGGCCGGGTCGCCGTTCAGCTCGGCCAGCTCCTTGCGGATGGCCTCCTGCTGCTGGCGCAGAAGGAACTCCCGCTGCGTCTTCTCCATCCCCTCCTGGACGTCCTTGCGGATCGTCTCCGCCACGTCCAACTCGGCGAGGTGGTCGCGCGTCCAGCCGATCACCAGGGTCAGCCGCTCGACGACGTCGACGGTCTCCAGGACCTCGATCTTCTGCTCGTCGGTGAGGTACGGCGCGTACCCGGCGTTGTCGGCCAGCGTGGAGGGGTCGTCGATCTGCTGCACGACGTCCACGACCTGCCAGGCGCCCCGCTTCTGCAGGATCGCGCTGACCAGCCCCTTGTACTCCTTCGCCAGCTCCTGCGCGCGCCCGGTCGCCGGCGGCGCCTCCACCGCCGTCCCCTCGACCCACAGCGCCGCGCCCGGCCCGGTCGTCCCGGTGCCGATCCGCACCCGCTGCACGCCGCGGACGACCGCGCCCGGCTCACCGCCGGGCAGCCGCCCCTCCTGCTCGATCACGCCGAGCGTGCCGATGCCGGCGTACTGCCCGTTCAGCCGGGGCACCAGCAGCACCCGCGGCTTGGCCGCCGACCGGATGCCCGGCCCCTTGGTCTGCGCCACCGCCCGCGCGGCCTCCACAGCGGCCCGGACCTCGCCGCTCTCCGACAGGTCCAGGGGCACCACCATGCCGGGCAGAACGACCCCGTCCTCCAGGGGCAGCACCGGCAGCGTCAGGGTCTCGCTCATGCTCAGCTCCAACTCAGTAGGACACCCAACCGCAAGATTGAGTCATACACACTCAAGAAAACGGAGCAGCATTTTGTTTCCGCAGCAACGTTCGCTCTCAGCGATCACACCCCGAGCCGCCCCCGACAAGGAGGGCTGGACCGGAGGCAGCACCGACGCCATCACGCGATACGGAAGCGGCTGACCACTCGCCGCTACGGTCCGGGACGGCCGGCGGCCGCCCCGGACCGGTGCGCTGGGGTCTGGCAGCCGCGTCCGGACGTGGCGGGGCCGGCGCATGAACCGGGCCACGGGCGCTGAGCACGGCGGAGGTGCCTGCCTGCGGGTCGGCGGGCTGACGCCGCCGACCCGCGCCGATGCGTATGGTGCACGGTCCCGCCGGGTGTCCCGTCCGCGCGAACCCTGCCGGGTTCAAACTCAGGTCTCCGGGCACAGCGTCACGTTCGGATCAGCTCTTTTCCCGGTGTCGGCGACACGCGAAAACTGACCGCGGGGCGACGGGTGGGCCCATGGAGAAGACCGCCGTCGAGGCCTCTTCGCGTGAGCTTGCCAGACGTCGGCGGCTAGGGGATAGTCTCCGCAAGCCCGTCCAGGACGGGGGCCGAGTGCACTCGCCGAAAAATCAGATCAAGGAGGAACAGTAGCTAAAACAAACAAGAATTTTCGCCCGGATCCGGTAGGCGCCGAGATAGAGATTCCAGCCAATGTGAACGAAGCCGTGTCGGCTTGTTGGCCCGAACTGGCTCCCGCTTGGCTGAAGAAGGCTCCGGACGAACTAGCGCGAATATGCGAGCGATACGAAGGACGCCCCGTTCGGACCTTCAACGCTCGCTACGGGTTCGTGGTCGAGATCGCAACAGCTCATGAACGGCTGGTCGTCAGGTCCACTCCCGATCCACAGGGAATGGACCAGGCCCAGGTGGCGCAAGCACTGTTCAACATGGGCGTGGGTCCGCGGATCCACGATGTCGTTCAGACACCGGTCAGCGTGTGGACCGTAGCAAGCCGCATCTTCCCGGGTGACTCCCTGAAGGGCGAGACAGTCCCGGTTGAACGCCTGGCTCCGATCTTTCGGAAGATGCTTGACCGGAAGACGGTGAATGACAGGCTTCCAACTCTCGCCGACTGGTTGCGCTCCAGACTGAATGACGAGAGGCCGAACGACCTCCCGTCAGGACGCACCTGGGCCTCACACGCCGAGCGACGACGAGCGGCCGCCATCCTCGAGGACTTGGGAACCGAGGACTCGAACATGGTCTGTCATGGCGACGCATCCTCGAGCAACATTCTCGTCGGTGACGGCGAGGAACTGTTCCTGGTCGATCCTCGCGGGGTCAGCGGCGACGTCTGCTACGACGTGGCTGTAGCCGCGTGGAAGACCCCCACTGATGAACAGGCGTCGGTTCGGGCCGCGAATCTGGCACGCCTGGTCGGAGTCGACACGGAACGTGTCCAGGCATGGCTGGTCATCGCAAAAGCAGCCCGCGTCTAGCGGCGATCTCCATGATTCGGGCGAAGAAGCGCGTCCGCGAACGAGCTTCCCGGGATGGCAGCCGGCCTGTGACTGCGAACTGCCCATCGTCCGTCCCAGCGCCCGGATCGAGCAGGCCGGGACGGGACGACACCAATCGACCGGCCGCACCTGTGCGGCCGGTCCCGACCGAAGGCGCGGGCGGGCCCTCAGCATCCCCGCCCGCGCCTCTCCGCATCGAAATCGTCAGCAGCGCGGGACTGGCAGGCTTGGTCGCGTGAATCCGCGCGAATACCGCTATGTCGGGCCTGTCGAGATTCTTGCGCGGGCGCGGCCGGGGCGGCTCGGGCAGGCGGTCGGGTCGCACGATGACCTCGCCGTCTGGCTGGCGGGGCAGACCGCGCAGGACCCGGGGGAACCGTTCACCTACGTCGTCGGCCTGGACGGGACGCTGCGCCTGGCGCCGCAACGCAGCGAGCACGTCGCCTGCGCGGGGCGCGAACCGGTGCTGGGCGCGGGTGAGATCACCTTCGCCGCGAGCGGCGGCGCCTGGACGGTCAGCGAGATCAGCAACCAGTCGACGGGCTACTGCCCCGACCTGTCCTCGTGGACGGCCGTCGCGGCGGCTCTCGACCGGGCAGGCCTTGAGCATCCCCCCGGGTTCACCCACCCGATCGTGTTCCGGCGCTGCCGCGGATGCCGCCAGCGCAACATCGTGAAGGATGACCACTACGTCTGCGCCGTCTGCGGGGACTCCCTGCCCACCGCGTGGAACATGGACGAGCCCGGTCCCTCCTCGCGCTGAGGCTCGCGCAAAACCGTTTGCGCACGAGGTGAGGCGCGTGCCAGGGTCGGCGCGAAGATCTTGGGTGCGCCATGGGAGGTCGCGCGTGTTCACCGTTTCCGGCAAGGCCACTACCGGCGTCTCGGCGGCGGGACGCGCGGCGGCCTAGGCCGGCACCGCTCCACGACGCCGAGACGGTTCCCGCGGGGGTCGGCCCCCGCCGTTCCGGCCTGCGCGGATCCCGCGCCGGTGACGACTCGACGTGGAGCATCCGTGTCCTCTCCCCTGCCTCCGGCGCATGCCTCGATCGGCCGCCGGACGCTCTTCCTTCTCGCTCTGACCTGCGGCGTCGCCGTGGGGAACATCTACTTCCCGCAGGCGGTCAGCCCGCTCGTCGCGTCCGGGCTGCACGTGGCGCCGGACTCGGCGGCGCTGGTGGTGACCGCGGCGCAGCTCGGGTACGCGGCCGGGAACTTCCTGCTGGTGCCGCTCGGAGACCGGTTCCCGCACCGCCCGCTGATTGTGGCGATGCTCGCCGTCACCGGCGTGGCGATGCTCGGCGCGGCGGGCGCGCCCGGCCTGGCGGCGCTCGTCGCCGCGAGCGCGGTGGCCGGTGTCACGACCGTCGTCGCGCAGGTCATCATGCCGATGGCGGCCGGCCTGGCGGCCGCCGAGCGGCGCGGGGCCGTCATGGGGACGCTGCTGGCCGGGGCGATCGGCGGCATCCTGCTGGCCCGCACGTTCGGCGGGCTCGCCGGGGAGTGGCTCGGCTGGCGGGCCCCGTACCTGATCGCCGCGGCCGCCACCCTGGCGATCGCGGCGGCGCTGGCGTTCGCGCTGCCCCCGACCGTCCCGCCGTCGCGCCGGTCCTACCCGGCGCTGCTGGCCGCGCCGCTGCGGCTCCTGCGCGAGGAACCCGAACTGCGGCGGTCGTGCCTCTACCAGGCGACGCTCTTCGGCGGGTTCCAGGCCGTCTGGACGGGCCTCGCGCTGTACCTGACGGGCCCCGAGTACGGCTTCGGCGTCCAGGCGGTCGGCGTCCTCGCGCTGGTCGGCGCGGGCACCATGGCGGCGACCCCGTTCGCGGGACGCCGGGTCGACCGGCGCGGCCCGGAGCCGGTCAGCCTCGCCGCGATCGCCGGAACGATCGCGGCGGCCGGGGTGCTGGCGCTGGGCGGTCTCGGCGGCGCGCCGGGCCTCGCGGCGCTCGGGGCTGGGACGCTGCTGCTGGAGACCGCGATGCAGTCCGGCATGATCGCGAACCAGGCGCGGATCTTCGCGCTGCGCCCGGACGCCCGCAGCCGGATCAACACCGCGTACATGACCTGCGCCTTCCTCGGCGGCAGCACCGGATCGTGGCTCGGGGCGCGCGCCTGCACGCGATTCGGCTGGACGGCCGTCTGCGCGCTCGTCGCCCTGCTCGCCTGCGTGGCGCTCGCGCGGCACCTGTCGCACCGCCCCGGCCGCCCCGCCCGCCCGGGACCGCGAGGCAACGCGCAGGCAAAGGCCCCTTCGCGATCTTGATTCTTTGCCCGGGGTCCGGTTTACGCGCGCATGACGCGAGGGTACCTAACGCAACGAGATCGTGACGCAGGGTGAACGACAGGTACTCGGGCGGCAAAGCCCCAGGTCGAACGGCGGGAGGCGGCGGATGCACGGTAGCGGATGTGCACACCGGGCCGTCTCCGCGCCCCCTTCCCCGCGCGGCCCGGTCCGTACGGCCGAGAACGTTCGCGGCGTACCGCATCGCGGCCGGCCCCGCCCCCCAGCGGGAGCCGCGGAGGGCGGGCACGGCGACACACCTCGGGTCCTCGGCCGTACCGGACCGGCCCGGCGCCGGCGTCCTCCCCTGGGCCCCGTGCCGCTCGCCCCCGCGGCACCGGCGCCCCCACAGGCCGGGCCGGCCGCGGCGCGCAGCCGCGCCGCCGGTCCGGCCGCAGGCTTCCGGGCGCCGCGCAGGCGCCCTCTCCCGAACGCCGGGCGAGCGCCCGCGCCCGGCGCGGCAGGGGAAGGAGGTGGGATCCAGACCCGACTCGGACCGGCGCGCAGCCGGTGAGTTCAGGCGGCCGGTACTCCGTCCGACCCCCGTCCCGGCCGCCTACGCAGTCAGGGATCGCTGCGGAGCAGGGCCCGTGGAGGAGCGACACCCTCCACGGGCCCCGTTCACAGCTTCCTGCGCCAGACCTGCCCGTGCACGACGTCCCCGAAGCGCTCCTCCGGCGCCTCCTGCTCCTCCAGGACGAACCCGGCGCGCTCGTAGAGGCGGTGCGCGGGACGCTGGAGCGCCGTCGTCCACAGCATGATCTCGCCGTAGCCCGCCTTGGCGGCGAAGTCGACGCACTCGGCGACCAGCGCCGCCCCGACGCCCGTCCCGCGGGCCCGCGGCTCGACGTGCAGCAGCCGGAGCTGCGCGACGCCCTCCTCCCGCCGGACGCAGAACACCGCGCCCAGCCGCTCCCCGTCCGACTCGGCGATCCAGGCGTTCTCCCGCTCCGGGTCGTGCCCGCGCACGTAGTCGGCGACGACGGAGGCGACCAGTGCCTCGTAGGTGCGGTCCCAGCCGCACTCCACGTCGTAGAGCGCGCCGTTGCGCTCCACGACCCAGCCGAGGTCGCCGGGGCGCAGCGGGCGCAGGGCGAAGCCGTCCCGGCGGGGACGTTCCCCGAGGACGTCCTGGACGGTGCGCATCGCGGCGAGCAGCCGGCGGCGGTCGGCCGGGTCCAGCCCGTCCAGCAGTTCGCGGATCTCGGCGACGGACCGCTCGTCCAGCATGGCGAAGACCTCGCGGCCCCGCGGGGTGAGCCGGACGATCTGGCGCCGGGCGTCGCCGGGCGCGCGCTCCCGCGCGACGAGGCCGTCGGTCTCGAACCGGGCCAGCATCCGGCTGAGGTAGCCGGCGTCGAGGCCGAGGGCGCGGCGCAGGGCCAGCACCTCGCCGGCCTCCCGCTGCGCCAGCTCGAAGATCACCCTCGCCTCGGTGAGCGAGTAGGGCGACCGGACCAGGCCCTCGCCGAGCACGCCGATGACGCCGGTGTAGAAGCGGTTGAACGCGCGGACCGTGCCGACGTCCTCCCGGGTCGCCTCCATGCCCGCCTCCTAACGTTTGACTCAGTCAAACATTAGGCGAGCCGGGCGCGGCGCACCAGTCCCCGGGGACCGTCAGACGCTCGCCTCGGCCTTCGCGGGCGGCAGTTCCCGCGCGTCGCGGACCACCCTGCGCTCCACGAAGAAGGTCATCAGCGGCACCACGCCGCCGAGCACGATCATCACCATCCGGCTCAGCGGCCAGCCGGTGCGCCGCCACAGGTCGTAGGCGACCACCAGGTAGACCATGTAGAGGAAGCCGTGGACGGGCGCCACGATGCCCGCGAGCGCCGGCATGTCGGTCGGCCCGTACTTGAGGATCATGCCGATCACCAGCAGCACCAGCAGCGTGCCGACCACCAGCGCCAGGATCCGGTACCTGGTCACCGCGCCTTCCACAGCAAACGCACCTTTCGTTCGGCGGCCCCGCGGGCGGGGCGGATCCCCATGGGCGGGGGCGTGCGGGACGCGGGTCAGCCGCGCCCGCGGCTCTCGGAGTTGAGCCGCGCGAGGTAGCGGTTGTAGGCCGCGAGGGCGGGGTCCTCTTCCTCCTGCCGGCGGATGATCTCCCGCTTGACCTCGGCCTCCGCGGGCTCCTCGATGGTCCGCGGGGCGGGCCGCACCCCGGCCCGCTCGTCCCGGATCATCTTGACCCACATCACGATCACGAAGATCGCGAAGATCGGCCACTCGAACGTGTAGGCCCAGCTGCGGTCGTTGCCGCCCTGGGCCCGGTCGAACTGCCACCAGCCGAAGCCGAGGAACGCGCCGCACAGCACGAGGGCGAGCGCATGCAGCCCGAGCCAGCCTGGGGTGAGGAACCGTCGCACGTCACCGAGCCTACCCCCGGTCCCCCGGCCCCCGACCGCGACCCCGGCCCGGCGCGGCGCGCCCGGACGAGGTCCATCAGCGGCGCGGTGCGGCCGCCGCCGGGCCTGTGGACCGCGTGATCGCGAACTCGGCCTGCTTTGTCAGCCCGACGCTCTACGTTTCCGGCATGGCGAGCAGCACGGTGGCGGCAGGGGCCGCGCAGTCGTACCGGTACACGAGGCCCTCCGGGCTGGACGAGGGGCTTCTCGGGCTCTCCACGTCCGGCGGGACGACCAGCAGCGGGCCGCGGGCGCATCCGCACTTCTTCAGCGGCGTGCTGACGCAGGCGGCGGCCGCGGCGGCCGGCCTGCTCGCGCTGGCCGACGTCGCGCAGACCCGGTACTTCCAGCCGCGTCCCACCGCGTTCCGCGACCCGGTCGTCACGTGCAACGGCGACCGGATCCGGATGGAGTCGTTCTCCGCCTGCGGCGGCGTCTACGCGCGGCTGGACGTGCTGGAACCGGCACTGGACGGCGAGGTCCACGAGCGCGGCACGACGAACGTGGACGTGAACGGGCCGCTGCGCGAGGCGCTCGCCCGGGTGGGCGGGTCCGACCCGCTGCACCTGGCGGTCGGCGCGGAGGAACTGGCCGTCACCACGATGGACGGGGCCGTCGTGGAGAAGAAGGTCCCGCTGCCCGACCGCTGGCTCCGCGGCTTCGCCGAGGTCCAGGTCATCACGGCCGGGTTCGACCCGCGCGGGGAGCTGAGCGGGCCCGGCGCGGTGCGGTTCCTGCGGTCCCTGCCGCGCGGCGGGCGCGAGCCGCTGTGGGTCGTCCCCGCGGGCCGGACGCTGCGGGTCGCGGCGCGCCCGTCACCCGGGGCGGTCTGCCTGGCGGGGCCCGACCGGCTGCGGACGATGCTGCCGCTGCTGCGGTTCGCGAAGGCGCTGCGCGTCTACGGGCCGCCCGTCGCCGCCGGGAGCGGGCCGGTGTCGAGCGTCTGGGAGCTGGAGCTTCCCGGCATGCGCTACGTCCTGACGCTGTCGCCGCAGCACTCGCGCGGCTTCTCCGGGGAGGGCGCCGTGCTGGACGCCGTCTCGACCGACGAGGCGGCGGGCGACGCCGACCTGATCGGCGCGCTGCTGTCCTTCGAGCCGCGGGTGGAGCCGGGCCTGCTGGCCGAGCGGTCGGGGCTCGCGCTCGCGCGGACGAAGGCGGCGCTGGTCCAGCTGGGGACGTCCGGCCGCGTCGGTTTCGACACCGCCGAAGCCGCGTTCTTCCACCGCGAACTGCCCTACGAGCCGTCCCGCGTGGCCGACCTCAACCCGCGGCTGCGCTCGGCGCGCGCGCTGGTCGCGGAGGGCGCCGTGCGGTTCACCGCAGAGGACGCGGCGGTCGTCGCCGGCAACGGCGGCGAGCGGCACGTCCGCTTCGACGGCGACCGGGCCTCCTGCACCTGCCCGTGGTGGTACGACCACCGGGGCGAGCGGGGCCCGTGCAAGCACGTCCTCGCCGCCCGGATCGTCCGCCGCGAGGCGAGCGTGGAGGCGGCCCGATGAGGGCCCGCGAGGACGACCTCCAGAAGGCGCTCGACGCCGGCGACGCGGAGCTGGCGGCGCGGCTGGTCGGCGAGCTCGACGACGACGCCCGCCGCGCCGTCGCGAAGGACCTGCCCGACCGCCTGAAGGCGATGCGCGCCGCGTCGCCCTACGGCGAGTTGCCCCGTGCGAAGGCGGAGCCGCTGCTGGTCGCCGGGGCCGGCACGCTCGGCGGGCCGGCCGCCGCGGCCACGTGGCTGTGCCGTCGCGACCTGCGCCTGTGGTGGGCGCCTGACGCCTTCCTTCGGGTGTCCGCGGCGCTGCGCGCGGTCACGGCCGCGCGCCCCGACGAATGGCGCGCCGAAGTCGCCCACCGCGTCGCCGACCGGATCCGCGTCTCCGACGGCGAGTCGATGCTGTGGCACATGGCGGCGGCGCTGGCCGAGTCGGCGGGGACGGTCCCGGATTCGGACGGTTTCGTGGTGGGCTGGGTGACCGAGCGCGACTTCCCCGGCGCCGACGACCCGTTCCTGGACGCGCTCGTCCCGAAGCTGTTCGAGGTGAACGCGGTGGGCGGCGCCCTCGCCGACGACGAGGCGAGCCCCCAGTGGAGGAGCGCCCGCAAGGGCACCTGGGCCGGCGCCCTCTCCGGCATGGCCGCGTCCGGGCGACTCGACCGCGCGCTTCTGCTCGACGGGTGCGTCCGCCGCTTCCTGCGCGGCGGCACCGTCCGCGACCTCCGCTGGTTCATCGCGCTGCACGACGCGCTGGAGCCCAGCGTGGACGAGACGAGCGCCCGCGTGCGCGACTACGTCCGTCTGCTCCCCGCCGCGCCCTCGACCGTCGCCGGCCTCGCCCTGCGCGAGATCCGCCGCGCCGACGACCGGGGCGGGCTCGACGCCGCGCTGTTCGGCGAGGCCGCGGACGCGCTGCTGTTCCGTCCCGAGAAGAAGCTCGTCCAGGCCGCGCTGACCTGGCTCGACCGCACGGCCCGCAAGCGCGACCGGGTCGACGCCACGCTGCGCGCCGTCACGGCCGTCTTCGGCTCCGACGCGCTCGATCTGCGCGAACGCGCCGTCACGGTCGCGACCAGGCATGCGGACCGCGCGGGCGAGGCCGTCCGCGAGGAGGTGCGCGCCGCCGCCGCCGGCCTGCCGGCCGTCCTGCGCGAGCCCGTCGCGGCGGCGTTCGGCGAGGTCGAGACGGCCGCCGGTCCCGAGCCGTCCCCGGGCCCGCCGCCCTTCACCCCGCGCGAAGCGCCCGCGCCGATCGGCTCCCTCGGCGAACTGGCCGAGGAGTTCGCGGTCCTGCTCCGCGCCGACGAGGAGTGGCGCACGTCCGAACGCTTCCTCGCCGCGCTCGTCGAGTTCGCCTACCGCGACCTGGAGGCGACCCGCGCGGCCCTCCGGAAACCCGCCGACGACCTCGCGTCCTGGATCACGGACGCCGACAGACACTCCTACTGGCGCGCCTACGTCCAGGCGAGCTGGATCGCGTTCCCTGTGCAGAGCCTCCTGCGTCCCGCGAAGTCGCATGGCCTCGCCGAAGCGCTGGCCTCCCTTCTGAAGGGGCGGTCCCGCAAGGCGGGGACGGTGTTCCACCCGCAGATGGAGCGCTTCCTCACCCTGCGCAGGCACGAGATCGCGTCCGCGGTCGGGAAGGCGCCCGTCCTCCTCGCGACCCCGACCGAGGGCAGCGGCCACGTCGACCCCGGCGTCCTGGTCGAGCGGCTCGAACGGATCGAGGCGGCGGGCGCCGGGCCGGGGCGGGCCGACCTCACGCAGGCGATGCTGCGCGTGCCCCGCGAGATCGACCCGGCCGCCGCGGCCCGCGCGAGACGGCTGGAGTCCAAGGCCGGCAGGACTCTCGCGGCATGGCTGGCGGACGGCGGCCTCGCCGACCCCGCCGTCGAGTGCACGGTCCTCGACAAGCCCCTCGCGAGCGTCCGCGGCCGGACGGTGCGGCTGCCGACCCGGATCCTGTCCACGGTGGAGGTCCCCGGCGACTCCGACATCGCCCACCTGTGCGCCTTCCCCGAAGACGGCTGGACGGACTTCGGGACGGCGGGCATCAGGGCGGCCCAGGGCTTCTGGCCGTCGGTCCTGCCGTCCCACCGCGAGGTGACCGCCGCGCATCTCGTCCCCGACCTGGCGGGCGCGAGCGAGGAGGACCTGGACCAGGGCGCCATCATGCTCGACCTGGCCGAGGCCGACGGGCCCACCGGCGCGGCCACGGGGACGCTGCTCGCCTGCGCGCTCGCCCACCGCGGCCAGAACGAGCGCGCGGACGCCGTCGAGGCGCTGCTCGTCCTCAGCGCCCGGGGCGACCTGCCGGCGGCCGCGACGGGGACGGCGCTCGGCCGGCTCGCCGCCCTGAAGCGCCTCACCCTCCCCCGCGCCGTGAAGGCCCTCACGGCCGCCGCCGACGGCGGCGGGCACGCCGGGGTCTGGGCGATCCTCGCCGCGGCGCTCCCGCACGCGCTCCCCGGCCCGGGCGAGCGCGCCGCGACCGGGGTTCCCGACCTCATCGCCCTGGCGACCCGCCTGGCGGACACGACCGGCGCCAGGGGCGCCATCGCGAGCGTCCAGGAAGTGGCGGCCCGCGGCGGTTCCAGCCGGCTGGTGAAGGAGTCCGCCCGCCTGCACCGGACGCTCGCAACGTGAGGGCCCGCACCGGTGTTGACGGAAGTACCGGTTCGATGTGGAACGCTGAAACCGGTGGGAAGGAGCGCTGGACGATGACCGAGACCCTCGCGTTCGGCACGGTCGAGACCGTGCTCGGCCGCCTGCTCGTCGGCGAGACCGGGACGGGGGTCGTCTCGCTGCACTTCCGCGACACCCCCGCCGCGCGTGCCCGCACCGCCAAGGCGACCGGGCTGCCCGTCGTGGACGCCCCCGACCGCCTGGCCCCCGCGCTGGCGGCCCTCCGGGACTACTTCGCCGGCGACCTGAAGCACTTCGAGCTGCCCATCGACTGGCGGCTCACGTCCGACGTCCAGCGGCAGGTGCTCACGACGCTGTACGAGACCGTCCCCTACGGGCAGGTCCTCACCTACGGCGACCTGGGAGACCGCAGCGGCACCGGCGTGCACGCCCAGGTCATCGGCCAGGTCATGGGCAGCAACCCGATCCCTCTGATCGTCCCCTGCCACCGCGTCGTCGCCTCGAACGGCCTCGGCGGCTACAGCGGCGGCTCCGGCGTCGAGGTCAAGCGCTGGCTCCTCACTCTCGAAGGCTCCGTCCCCGCCACCCTCGACTGGGACATCGACCGGGGACCGTGACCCACCGGACCGCGAGCCTTCGCAAGCCGCGCTAGGCCTTCGCCCCGGCGTACGTGACGCCAGTGAGGGCCTCGGAGACCTCCCAGAGGCGCTCCCCCAGCCCGGCGCGGTCGGCGTGCCGGGGCGTGGGGACCTTGGCCGGGGCGCCCCGGTACTGGAACAGGCGGGGGCCGTAGCAGGCGCCGCCCGACACGTCCGGCGCCGTCGCGGCGTAGAGGGACGGGAGCGCGCCCGCGGCGGCGGACTGCGCCACCAGCGCGTTGCCCAGCCCCGTGGCCTTCTCCATGAGCGTGTTGCCCTGCATGCGCGGCCCTGTCTGCTGCAGGTTGGTCGCGGCGTAGCCGGGGTGGGCGGCGACGCTGGTCACCTCGGCGACGCGCCGGTCCAGTTCCTTGGCGAAGACCAGGTTCGCGAGCTTGGCCTGGCTGTAGGCGGTCCACTTGCGGTACCGGCGCTCGCCCTGCAGGTCGTCGAAGTCGATACGTCCCGTCCAGGCGAAGCCCGAGGTGACGGTGACGACGCGGGCGGACGGGGCGGCGCGCAGCGCGGGCAGCAGGAGGCCGGTGAGCGCGAAGTGGCCGAGGTGGTTGGTGCCGAACTGCATCTCGAAGCCGTCGGCGGTCGCGCGGCGCGGGATCGCCATGACCCCGGCGTTGTTGACCAGGATGTCGAGGGGCGCCTCGCCGTGCCGGGCCGCGAACTCCCGCACGGACGCCAGGTCGGCGAGGTCCAGGGAGTCCAGGACGAGGTCGGCCCGCGGCGCGGCCGTCCTCATCCGCTCCAGGGCGGCGCCGCCGCGTTCGGCGCTGCGGCAGGCCAGCACGACGGACGCGCCGTGCCGGGCGAGCTGGAGCGCGGTGTGGTAGCCGATGCCGCTGTTGGCCCCGGTGACGATCGCCCGCCGCCCGTGCAGATCGGGGATGTCGCCGGCCGTCCATCCGCCCATGGGGCACCTCCACGTCATATCGCGAGTTCCACAAGTTAGACGGGCCCTCGAATACGAGGCAATGTCCCCATGATGTGGCGCGATTCACACCCCGGACGAAACACGCCCCCCACGTGGAGACCGTCCCCCTCCCGGAGGGCGTGCTCTCCGCGTGGAGGGCGTGTCCTCGGTCAGGCGGGCAGGCTCTTCTCGATGGCGGTGACGACCTCGGCGGACTCCGGCTCGGCCTGGGGCGCGAAGCGGGCCGCGACGGCGCCGTCCGGGGCGATCAGGAACTTCTCGAAGTTCCACCGGATGTCGCCGGTGTGGCCCTCGGCGTCGGGGACGCCGACGAGCTCCCGGTACAGCGGATGCCGGCCGTCCCCGTTGACCTCGACCTTCTCGGTCATCGGGAACGTGACCCCGTAGGTCGCCGAGCAGAACTCGGCGATCTCCTCGGAGCTGCCGGGCTCCTGCCCCATGAACTGGTTGCAGGGGACGCCGAGGACGGTGAAGCCCCGTCCGGCGTACGTCTCCTGCAGCCGCTCCAGGCCGGAGTATTGCGGGGTGAGGCCGCACCTGGACGCGACATTGACGACCAGAACGGCCTTGCCCCGGTACTGTGCGAGGTCCGCGGGCCCGCCGCGCAGGCCCTCGATCTCTACGTCGAAGACAGACATGCGGCCGATCCTAGGAGATCGCTCCGCGGATCGGCCCCGTCCTCGCCGCTGACGCCGCCGGTGGAGGGGGTCTCCCGCCGCCGGCCGCCCTCACGCGCCCAGCGCGCGCGTTACTTGCCCAGCTGGTTCACGAAGGCTGAGAGCGAGTTGCCCGCGTCACCCAGCTTGCTGAAGGCGTTGTTGACCACATCTGCCGCATCCGTCGGTGAGCTCAGCAAGTAGAAGATGACGAAGGCGATCGCCACATAGCGGAGGTTCTTCTTCATCCGTAACGCCATCCCTGTTCGTAGCGCGCGACACAATCGACCCGATCCCATTGTGCCCAGCCGCGTCTGCCCGCAAAGCGCGATTTTACTGTGACGTTCGGGCAACTTCATGGTGGCGTCGCGAAGAGAAGCCCCGTACCGGCGCGGTACGGGGCCGGGCGACCCGTCGGTCAGTTCGGGATGGCGCTCATGAACTGCGACAACGACTCGGCGGCGTTGCCGAGGCCGCTCAGGGCGCCGTTGACGAGATGCGCCGCCCCCTCGGGCCTGCTGATGACGTACCACGCCGTGAAGGCGATGGCGGCGATCTTCATGTGCTTCTTGTTCACTTCAACCACCCTCTGCGGTCGATCACTTACTCTCAGTGATTCCCCAGGGTGGCCGAAGAGAGATCAAGAGGGGACAAAGAGCGGGTCAGGTCCCCTTGGCGTGCCGGTGGAGGTAGTCGATGTAGAAGGGCCGGAGGGCGTCGGCCATCTCGCCCTCCCCCGCGTGCGTGAACTCCTCCAGCAGCGACAGGCCGTGGAAGAGGTCGAACTCGGCGCGGTCGACCTCCCCGGTGGCCGCCGCGGCCGCCGGGATCGCGCGCAGCAGGTCCCACAGGAAGCCGACGTCGCGCCGCTCCTTGGCGAGGCCCATCGCCCGCTCGTACAGCTCCTTGGACGTCAGCTCGTCCAGATTCCCGCCGTCCGGCGTCTGTTCGGCCATGGCCCGACTCTATTCGAGCGTCCGGCCCGCCACCTCGCGCCGGGCGAGGCGACGGGCCGGTCCGTCACTTCGTGATGACGTTCGACGGGATCTCCTGGTCCTGCTTCAGCGCGCCGAAGAGCGTGGACGCCTTGGACCTGTCCCAGGTGATGTAGGACCCGGCGGAGGCGGAGTTCCCGGAGCCCCCGATCGGGACGGTGGTCGTGACGCCGTTCCCGCCGCTGACGCCCTTCATCGCCCACATCATGCGGACCAGGTCGTAGAGGTGGTCGCCGTCGTCCACCAGGAAGTTGCTGGTGGCGTTCATGGCCAGCGGGACGCCGCGGAACGGGTTGAGCATCGTGCCCGGGCTCGTGGCCTTCTTCATCAGCGCGCCGAAGAACTGCCGCTGGTGCTCCACGCGTTCGAGGTCGGCGCGGGCGAAGGCGCGGGTCCGGACGTAGCCGAGCGCCTGGCCGCCGTCCAGCGTCTGGCATCCGGCCTTGAGGTTCAGCCCCGCCTTGCGGTCCTTGATGTTCTCCTTGACGCAGATGTCGACGCCGCCGACCGCGTCCACCACGCCCACGAAGCCGCCGAAGCCGATCTCGGCGTAGTGGTCGATGTGGAGCCCGGTGGCCTTCTCCACGGTCTGCACGAGCAGCTTGGGCCCGCCGAAGGCGAAGGCCGCGTTCAGCTTGTTCGAGCCGTGCCCGGGGATCGGGAGGTAGGAGTCGCGCGGCAGGCTGATGAGGGACGTCCCGCCGGCGCCGTAGTGCAGCAGCATCATCGAGTCGGTGCGGCGCCCGGAGGCGAACCCGGTCGCGAGGCGCTTCTGGTCGTCCTTCGAGAGGCCCTCGCGGCTGTCGGACCCGACGACCAGCCAGTTCGTCCCCGGCGTGTCGGCGACCCGTCCGGCGTAGTCCACGAGGACCGACTCGCGCTTCAGCCGGGAGTCCAGGTAGAAGTAGCCGCCGACGACGACCACCAGGAGCACGGCGACGAGGGCGCCGAACACCCGCGGCCAGCGCCGCCGGCGCCGCCGCCGGTAGGGCGCCCCGCCGCGGGGGCCGCCCTGGTCGGCCCGTCCCCCGGCGAGCTGGTCGCCGGCGTACGGGTCGTCGTACGGGTCGTCGTAGGTGTCCCGCCCGTAGGCGGCCTGATGGTGCTCCGCGCGTGCGGAGTTCTCCCTGCTTCGCCCCACGCGGTCGCCCTCCTTGCGTGCCCGGCCCTGCGGCCAGCCGTCAACCATGCCGTAGACCTTAGACAACCCGGGCGTGCCGCGCGTCCGTCCGGCGCATGATTGTCCACACCAACAAATCACCGCGCTCTGGGAGAAACGAAGCGGACATCGTCCCTCTTACGACGCATACCGCCTCGGGCTGGTAGTACGCGCGGAGGACGCCGGCCGCGTCCACCTGCCGGAGCGCGGCGAGGCGATCGGGAGGGCCCGGTCAGATGTAGAGGCCGTAGCCTCCCTGTTCCTCGCGGGGCGGGGCCTCGGGCAGGTCCTCGGGGCGCAGCAGCGCGACCTCGGCCGGGTCGATCTCGCCGGCCGCCGCGTCCTCCTTGGCGGTGATGCGCTGCGCCTGCCGGGAGATCGCCGCCTCCAGCAGGTTGCGGACGAGCCGGGCGTTGCCGAACGAGGAGCCGCGCGGCTGGGCCGCGACGAGGCGGCGCAGCCCGTCCAGGATGCCGGGGGCAAGCGCGAACCCGTCCTCCGCCGCCATGAACTCGAAGATCGTGACGAGCTCGTCGTCGGAGTAGTCGGGGAACCGCAGCCGCTTCGGGAACCGCGACTTCAGCCCCGGGTTGGCGTCCAGGAAGCGCTCCATCTCGGCGTCGTAGCCCGCGACGATGACCACCAGGTCGCCGCGGTGCTCCTCCATCAGCCGCAGCAGCTCGGCGATCGCCTCGTGGCCGAAGTCGCGCCGGTCGCCGCCGCCGCCGGACGCCAGCGTGTACGCCTCGTCCACGAACAGCACGCCGCCGAGCGCGCGGCCGACCGCGTCCCGCACGCGCGGCGCGGTCTGCCCGATGAACTCGGCGACGAGATCGGCGCGGGTGACCTCCACCAGGTGCCCGGACGACAGCAGGCCGAGCCGGGCGAACACGGCGGCGATCAGCCGCGCGATCGTCGTCTTGGCCGTGCCGGGGTTGCCGGCGAACACCATGTGCCGGGCCGGGGGCGCCGGGGAGACCTTGGCGTCGCGCCGCAGCTGCTCGGCGCGGACCTCGGCGACCAGCGCGGCCACCTCCCGCTTGATGTCGGCGAGGCCGATCAGCCGCTCGACCTCCGCGAGCGGGTCGCCAGGGACGTCGTCGCGGCCGCGGGTGAGGGTGTCGGGCACGTCCTCGGGCAGGATCACGTCGAGGGACTCGTCCTCGTCGACGATCCCGTCGGCCAGGACGCGGCGCCCCTGCATCGCGACGGCCCGTTCGAGCAGGTTCGTCATGATGCGGACGTTGCCGACCCCGCGCTCACGCGGCGCCGCCTCGACGAGCGCGCGCACCTTGTCCAGGACGCCGGGGGCAAGCTCGAACCCCGAGTCGGCGGCCTTGGCGGTGAACACCTCCACCAGTTCCTCGTCGGTGAGGTCGGGGAAGCGGAGCGTGCGGGGGAAGGCGGCGGCGAGGTCGGGGTGGGCCTTCAGCAGCCCGTTCATCTCCGCCGCCGGCCCGGTCAGCACCACGACGAGGTCCTCGGTGTGCACCTGGACGCTCGTCAGCAGCACGTCCAGCACCTCGCGGCCGCGCGCCGCGTCCGACGCGGCCGACACCAGGGCGTGCGCGTCGCGGACGACCAGGACGCCGCCGTGGGCCTGCTCCACCGCCCGGCGGACGCGCAGGACGCTCTCGCTGGCGTACTCGCCGAGCAGGTCGGCGCGCTCCACCTCGACCGTGTGACCGGACGACAGCACGCCGAGGTCGGCGTAGATCCGGCCGAGGATCTGCGCGACCTTGCCCTTGCCGGTGCCGGTGTTGCCGGTGAAGACCAGGTGCCGCAGCCGGGTCCGGGCCGTCATGCCCGCCTCGCGGCGCAGCCGGGCGGCCTTGGCCTCGGCGACGAGCGCGTCGACCTCGCGCTTGACGGGCTCGATGCCGACGCAGGCGGCCAGCTCGGCGAGCGGGTCGGAGTCGGCGGGACGGCCGGCGATGAGCCGCTGCGGCAGGTCCGCGGCGGTGACCTCCAGGGGCCCGGCGTCGGTGCCGTCCTCCCGGGCCCGCCGGTCCGCCTCGGCGACGGCCCGGCTCGCCATGTGCTCCACCAGGCGGGCGCCGCGCAGGTTCAGCATCGGCGGGGTGCGGCGGAGCATGGCGCCGGCGGCCGCGGCCGTCTCCGCCCCGGCGCGCGCGCCGAGCCGCGCGACGGCGAGGGTGAACAGCTCGGCGAGGTCGTCCTCGGCGAAGTCGCGGGTGCGGGCGACGTCGAACGCCCGGACCAGCGCGGGGTTGGCGTCGAAGAGCCGCCGGTCGCCGCCGGGACGGCACAGGGCGACGACGTTGAGCGACGGCGAGCGCGCCATGAGCCGCCGCAGTTCCTCCGCGGCGGCGGCGCCGCACCGCTCGTGCGCGGCGAGCTTCTCCAGGTCGTCCACGACCAGGAGCATGCGGCCCTCCAGGCAGTCGCGGACGCGGGCCTGCAGCCACAGGACGGCGTCGCTCACGCCGAGCGAGGCGAAGACCTGGTCGGAGATCCACAGCGCCTCGCGGACGGCGCCGCCCTCGCCGAGCGCGCTCTCGACGATCTCGGCGGCGGTGCCCTTGCCGGTGCCCTCCGGGCCGGCGATGAGCAGCCGGACCGGCCGCCGGCCCGCCAGCCGCGCCGCCACCGCGTCCTGCAGCGCCCGCGACAGCTCCGGCTGGCCGATGAGCGGCGGGCCGCTCCGCTCCCCGGGCTCGGCCCGCTCGGCGGGGGCCGTCCGCGGGCCGTCCTCGCCGGAACCGAACCTCAGGGTGTTGAAGACCCGGCGGACGGTGAACAGCCGCCGCAGGTCGGTCTGGAACGGGCGCACCGGCACCCGGCTGCGCGGGCTGACCGGCGCCTCCGGCAGGCCCTGCACCGCGCCGGTGAACCGCACCGCCATGTCCAGCCAGGCGCGGGCCGCGTCCGCCGCGCCCGCGACCAGGCCGCGCGCCAGCCACGCCCGCACGTCGTACTGCCACGCCTCGGCGGCGAAGCCGTCCCGCGCGGCGCGGAACCGCTCCTCCACGTTCTCGTAGCGGGCGGTGCCGAGCACCACCGCCAGTTCGGCCGGGACGACCGCGGCGTCGGCCGCCAGCAGCAGCCGCGCCAGCGCCACGTCGGGCTCGTCGCCGTCGGCGACGGCCCCGGCCAGCCCCTCGTGCGCGGCGTCCAGCCCCTCGCACACCCAGCCCAGGTAGCCCACCGGGCCGGCCAGCTCGGGCAGGACGGCCAGTTCCTCCTCGGTCAGGCCGGAGACCCACAGGTCCTCAAGCCGCCGGTTGGGGACGGTCATGTCCGCCTCGCGCAGCGCCGGGTCGGCGGCGCGCCGGTCGAACAGGCCCATCAGCGCCCGCCGGCGCCGCTCCAGCGGCTCCAGGCCCTCGAAGACCTCCAGCCCGGCCCGCGCCAGCTCGAACATCACCGCGCGCCGCTCCCGGTCGTCTCCGGCCGGCTCGGGCAGCCACAGGCCCGGCGGGCGCCACCGCCCGCCCTGGGTGAACCACGCCGCCGGGTCCCGGACGGCCGACTCGGGCGTCGCCAGGAACGCCGACAGCAGCTCGTAGTCGACGTCGCCGCGCGACCCGCCGCGCACCGCCGAGGCGCCCAGCATGAACGTCAGCAGCGACCACTGCTCGGCTCCCGCCGCGCTGGTGTCGCTCCCGTAGAAGTCACTGAGCTGCCGCGTCAGCACGACGGCGCGCTGGTCGGTGTTGTAGGCGACCGCGCGCTCGCGCATCTCCTCGTACAGACCGTCGGGCACGCGCCAGGGGCCGTACGCGTACACATCGAGGACCGGCTCCTCAGTGAGCAGCACTTCGAGATGGTCCGGCAGCCGGGGGGAACTCACCTGGGGTCGTCTCCTACGCAGCGGATCGTCGAGGCAATCACATCCGACAAGCACCTTACGGCGCGTCACGATCACGCACACCCCTGTTGCGGCGGGTTGGCAGGCGGCCCGGCGTCCGCGATAGTTGTCGGACGGAAACTATTCGCCGGACGAGTCCGGCCAAAGCAGCACACAAGAGGGGAACCCCCCGTGTCACCTTTGGAAGTGACCACACGGCCGGACGGCGGACGCGCCGTCCTCAGGCTGTGCGGAGAACTCGACGTCGCCGGCTCGCAGGAGCTGCGCGTCCACCTGAACGAGGCCCGCCGCGAGCACGGCGACCACCTCGTGCTGGACCTCACCGACCTCGAGTTCATGGACTCGGGCGGCCTCTCGGTCATCGTCGCCTGCTACAAGTCCGCCACCGCGGCGGGCGGCAGCCTCGTCCTCGCCGGGCCCCGGCCCATCGTCCGCCGCGCCCTGGAGATCACGGGCCTGCACCGGCGCATCCCCGTCAAGAGGACCCTCCAGGAGGCGCTGGCGACCGAACCCGACCCCGCCTAGAGCGGGAGGGGGGTGGGGCGCTTCGGGCCGCGGCCGTCGCCGGAGGAGCGGCGCGTGGCCCGGCGGCCGATCCACGGCAGCAGGTACGTCCGGGCCCAGTGGACGTCCTCGCGCCTCATCGTGAGCCAGTCGGCGCGGTCCAGGGGCGGCCAGGGCTCGCGCCAGTCGCTCTCGACCGGGACGCCGACCACCCCGGCGACGTAGAGCGCCATGCGCCGGTGCCCCTCGGGCGACAGGTGCAGGCGGTCCTCGTACCAGGCGCGAGGGTCGTGGAAGACGCGCAGCGGCCACAGGTCCACCACCGCGCAGCCGCGGTGGTCGGCGATCGCGCGCAGGTGCATGTTGTAGGTGGCGGCCTTGCCCCGGATGCGGCCGCCCGCGCGCAGCCCGCGCGGATCGAACCCGGTGAAGACCACGACGCGGGATCCGGTGGCGCGCAGCCGCCGGACCGCGTCGTCGAACAGGACCGCGGCCGCGTCGGGGTCCGCGCCGGGACGGATCATGTCGTTGCCGCCCGCGCAGAGCGTGACCAGGTCGGGCGAGAGGCCGACGGCGATCGGCACCTGGTCGTCCACGATCTGCCGCACGAGCTTCCCCCGGACGGCGAGGTTGGCGTAGCGCAGGCCCGGGTTCAGCGCGCCGATGTGCTCGGCGAGCCGGTCCGCCCAGCCGCGGAAGACGTCGGTCTCGCCGGGGTAGGGGTCGTTCAGGCCCTCGGTGAAGCTGTCGCCGATGGCCACGAAGGTGCCGATCTTCTCCGATGCGCTCATCGCAACCCCCAGCGCGGACTCATGCTCGATCACGACGAACAATCATGCATGGTGCACACGACCTACGCGACCGTAGCCACCGCCCGAACCACGCCGCGCCCCCGCGCGCGGCGGCTACGTCCAGCTCGGAGAGGTGGTGCCGAGTTGGCCGCCGGGGGCGCCCGGCGCGGGGGCGGCCGCCTGCGCTCCGGCGGCGTGCACCGTCATCGCGTGCTTGACCAGCGTGATCAGCACCTGCTTGGTGGACTCGCGGCTCCGCGCGTCGCACTGCACGATCGGCACGTGCGCGCTGATCGACAGGGCGTCGCGGATGTCCTCGACGGCGTACTGGAACTCGCCGTGGAACCCGTTGACCCCCACCACGAACGGCAGGCCGAGCTCCTCGAAGTAGTCCACCGCGGCGAAGCAGTCCTCCAGCCGGCGGGTGTCGACCAGCACGACGGCGCCGATCGCGCCGCGGACCAGGTCGTCCCACATGAACCAGAAGCGGTGCTGCCCGGGGGTGCCGAACAGGTAGAGGATCAGCTCGCTGTCCAGCGACACGCGGCCGAAGTCCATCGCGACCGTGGTGGTCGTCTTGTCCGGGACGGCCGACAGGTCGTCCACGTCGGCGCTGGCCGCGGTCATCACCGCCTCGGTGGTGAGCGGCATGATCTCCGAGACGGAGCCGACGAAGGTGGTCTTGCCGACGCCGAAGCCGCCACCGACGACGATCTTGACCGAGGTCAGCTCGGTCTCCCCGCCGTGCGGCCCCGGCACGTGGTCAGAGCTTCCGAAGGCCACTGAGCACCCTTTCTAGCAAGCGGATGTCCGGCTGTCCGCCGGCGGTGGTGGGGGACTGCGACTGGTGCAGGCGCAGCAGCCCCTCGACGGCCATGTCGGCCACGAGGACCCGCGCGACCCCGAGCGGCAGGCGCAGCAGCGCGGACACCTCGGCGACCGAGCGGGCCGACCGGCACAGGTCCATGATCGCCCGGTACTCCGGGGTCAGCACGGCCACGTCCCGCGGCGGGTAGGGGGCCGCGGTGACGAGGGCCTCGATGGCCAGGTCGTACCGCGGCCGGGTGCGCCCGCCGGTGACCGCGTAGGGGCGCACGAGCGAGCTGCCGTCGTGCTCGTCCCGCTCGGGAGGACGGCCCTGCACGGGGGCCCGCCCCTGGTCACCCGGCCAGCGGCCGCCGCCTCCGGGACCGCCCCCGAAGGGACTGCCTCGATCCATGTCGCCGACCTCCGTCAGAGTCAGTCACGGTCAATAGCGGGCGGGCCCGGCGCCCATCTCGGTCACGGAAGGCCCCGAGTACGGGGGCTGCTGCTCCTGGGCGCGCAGGGCGGGAGTCAGCACCCGTCCCACCCGCTCCACCAGGAGCGTCATCTCGTAGGCCACCAGCCCGAGGTCGCAGTCGGGCGCCGCCAGCACCGCGAACACCGAACCGTTCGTGATGGACATGACGAACAGCAGCCCGCGGTCCATCTCCACGACGGTCTGGTTCACCCCGCCGGCGTCGAAGATCTTCGCCGCGCCCTGGGTCAGGCTCATCAGCCCCGACGCGATCGCCGAGAGCTGGTCCGCCCGCTCCGGCGGGAAGCCCGCCGAGTAGGCCATCGGCAGTCCGTCCGAGGAGACCACGACGGCGTGCGCGACCTTCGCGACACGGTCCGCGAAGTTCGTCACCAACCAGTTGAGATCCTGCCCGCTCACCGGGTGCCTCCTGTCTCGCCGTCACCCTGTGACGGCACCTCACCTGATGTGCCTGTGCCACGAGCCTCATGGCGTCCCCGGTGGACGCCGCGCTGCAGGCTCGCGAAGCGGTTGCGTACAGCGTCGGCCGACTGGCCGGGACCCTGCTCCTGCTGCCCCTGCGGCTGCCCCGGGACCTGCTGGCCGATGACCGGCATGCCCTGCGTCGGCGCCTGCGGCCCGAGACCGGCCCCGGCGGGGGCCGGGCGGCCCTGCGGCGGGCCCGCCGGCGGCTGGGGCGCGTCCTGCGCCCCGCGGCCGACCGCCCCGGGGATGCGGTTCTTGCCGGGCACCCGCTTGGGCAGTCCGACGTTGGTCCGGCTCGTCGCCACCGGCTCGCGGGCCGCCTCGGCGGCGCGGAAGCCCGCGTCCGCCGGGGACTCCCAGCTCTTGGCCGGCTCCTCGCCGGACGCGCCCCCCGACCTGCGCATGAACCACTCCGACTGCATCGCGTCGAAGATGGGCGAGCGCTCGGGCGGGCGCGGCGGGGCCTTCGGCTCCGGGGCCGCCGCGGCCCGCGCGGCCGGCTGGGGAACGCGCGGCTCGGGGACGGAGGCCTCCGGCACGTGGGGCGCGGGCGCCATGGGCGCCGGGGCGACCTGCTCCAGCGGCCCGGTCTCCCACGGGATGTGCCGCCCGCCGCCGGAGTCGGGCACCATCGGCTGCGCCTCCGGGACGACCGGCTGCGGCCCGGTCCGCCCGCCCGGCCGGTAGGCGCCGTTGGTGCCGGCCTCTTCCTCCGGCGGGCGTTCGCTGCGCGGCTGGAAGAGCCCGTTCGAGGAGCCGCCGTCGGACGAACGGCTCTGCAGATGCGTGCCCGGCTCCCGGACCGGCAGCTCCCCCGGCCTGCGCGGCGGCTGCCCCTCGCCGGTCCCGTAGGGGTCGTTCGCCGGAGTGCGCCGGTCCCGCGCGGGGCGCCGCTCGGCGGGCGGGACCACGGGCTGCGCGCCCGTGCCGTAGGGGTCGTGCGCGCCCGGGGACGGGATCGGCCCGGTCTCGGAGACGCTCGGCAGCGGGCCGGTGGCGCCGCGGGCGGGCCGCAGCGGGCCGGTGCCGCCGACCATGGGGTGCGCTCCCGTGCCGCCCGCCAGGGAATGCGGTCCGGTGCCGCCGCCCATGGAGGCGGCGGGCCCGTAGTCGTCCTGCCGGAACCCGCCCGAGGGCGGCTCGGCGGCGGGGGCGGTGGTGAGCGCGGCGAGCTGGTTGTGGGAGCCCGCCTCGCGCGGGGCGAGGCCCGGGCGGGTGCCGATGCCGGCGGACTCGCCCGGCGTGACCACCGCGTCCGGCAGCACCACGAACGCGGTGAGGCCGCCGCCCTGGGCGGCCCGCAGCTCGACGCGGATCCCGTGCCGGACGGCCAGGCGGCCGACCACGAACAGGCCCATGCGGCGGGCGGCGGAGAAGTCGATGACGGGCGGATTCGCCAGCCGCCAGTTGGCCTGCTCCAGCTCCTCGGGCGACATGCCGACGCCGTTGTCGGTGATCTGCAGCATGCAGCCGCCACCGCTCAGCATCTGCCCCGACACCGTCACCTTGGTGTTCTCCGAGGAGAACACGGTGGCGTTCTCCACCAGCTCGGCCAGCAGGTGGACGAGGTCGTTGACGACGGGGCCGGCGACCGTCATGTCGCCCTGAACCCGCAGCGCGACGCGCTCGTACTGCTCGACCTCGGACAGCGACGCGCGGACGACGTCGATGAGCGGGACGGGCTGGTTCCACCGGCGCACCTGCTCCTGGCCGCCGAGGACGAGGAGGTTCTCGCAGTTGCGACGCATGCGGGTGGCGAGGTGGTCCAGCCGGAACAGGTTGCCGAGCTGCTCCTCGTCGCGCTCGCTCTGCTCCAGCTCCTCGATCAGCCGCAGCTGCCGCTCGATCAGGGACTGGCTGCGGCGGGAGAGGTTGACGAACATCGCGTTGATGTTGCCGCGCAGCACGGCCTCGTCGGCGGCCAGCCGGACCGCCTCGCGGTGGACCTCGTCGAACGCCCGCGCGACCTGGCCGATCTCGTCGGTGGAATCGATCTCGATCGGCTTGACCTCGATGCCGCCCGCGGCGGCCTCCGGGTCGCGCAGCCGGTCGACCAGGCCGGGCAGCCGCGCGTTGGCGACGTCGAGCGCGCCGGACTGGAGCCGGCGCAGCGGCCGCACCAGCGAGCGCGCCATCACGATCAGGGTCGCCAGCACGACCGCGAGGACGAGGAACAGCAGCACGCCGTCCCGGATCGCCGCGGTCTGCGCGCCGGACCGCGCGTCGTCCGCCGAGGCGGCGAGGTCGGCGGCGATGCGCTTCTCGACCGCCCGCAGCTTGTCGACCCGCGCGGTCGAGTCGGCCGTCCAGGAGCGGGCCGTGCGGACGCCGAGCCGGACCTGGAGCTGCCGGGAGGAGTCGGCGACGGCCAGCGTCTGCAGCCGGGTCACCTCCGCGCGGTCCAGCTCGGGCCCGGTGACGGTGTCCTCGTACAGCCGCAGCTGGGCCGGTGTCGCCGAGCTGCGGAAGGCGGAGATGCTGGTGTTCATGTCGGCGCGGGCGTCGTCGACCGCGGCGCGGTCGAGGGGCTCGAACCGCCCCTCCCAGAGCGCGGACGACAGCAGGGCCCGCTCGCGGGACGCGGCGTCCTTGGCGTTCGCCAGGTCGGCGAGCGCCAGCGCGCTCTGCGCGAGCTCGGCCGTCGGGGCGTCCTGGGAGATGAGGATGTGGAAGGAGGTGAAGTCGTCGACGAACTCGGTGTACTTGTCGATGATCACCCCGGGGCCGAGGCGCGCGGACGCGGTGCGCAGCGCGGGCAGGTCGTCGACCCGGTTGAGGACGTTGCCGACCGCCAGCCGCAGGCTGGTGGAGTACAGCTCGACGTCCGCGGCGGCGGCGCGCACCTTGCGGGCGTCGGCGTCCACCGCCTCCTGCCGCGCGGCGAGCGCCTCGGCGCCCGCGGCGCGCCCGCCGCCGGCGGCGCGCTCCGCCATCGCGTCGCGCTCGGCTTCCACATCGTGCGCGAGCGCGGTCAGTTGATTACCGAGCGTAGCCACCTGACCGGTACGGCTATAGGCCTCGGCGTTGTCCAACGACACCGAAACGCGGTAACCCGCAAAGAGTGCGGCCACGATCGTGGGCACCGCAATGAGGGCGAACAGACGCGTGCGCACTCGCCAGTTGCGCAGCTTGTACCGCCCGCCGCGGGAGCCTCGCTTCGGGGCGTCGTCCCTGGCAGACGGGCCTGGCTGGGGGGATTGCGGGGCCATCTCGGCCCCTTCTGCTTTCCGCACTGCCCTCCGCTACCTCTCAATGGGGTCGATCGCTCGCGGCGTACAGTGGCCTGAACGGGATTCGGGTCGCATCGCTCACCCACGCCACTGGGGGCGAGCGCGAGATATTGCAACACAGAGCCACCATCATGGCCAACCCGAATGATCACACAAGTCTGGACTTGTGATGCAGGAGATGCGAATGTCACAGACTGTTATCCCATGTTCACATAATTGCACATAATCCTCTCATCTCACCCAAGCCACACCCACAGTGCGCTACGCTCCCGCCTCGTTTGAAAGATCAGGTTCGACGTGCTTCCCCCGCAAAATGGAGCCTTGCCATGCCTGCTTCCCACCGCCGTACAGCCGTCACAGGCGCGCTAGCGATCGCTCTGACGCTCTCCGCCGCGGCCTGCGGCTCCTCTGAGAAGAAGTCGGCCAACGGTCTGGAGAAGTCCGAGATCACTCTCGGCAACATGACCGTCGCCGACACCGCGCCCGTCCAGCTCGCCATCTCCAAGGGACTGTTCAAGGCCGAGGGCCTGACTGTCAAGACCCAGGTCATCCCGGGCGGCGCCGCGGGCATCCCCCTCCTGAAGAGCGGCCGGCTCGACTTCAGCATCAGCAACTACGTCTCGCTGCTCACCGCCGGGTCCAAGGACCCGGGGTTCAAGCCCAAGATCGTCGTTGAGGGCATGCAGAGCGCGCCGAAGACCCACACGCTGATGGTGCGCAAGGACTCCCCGTACCACACGGTCAAGGACCTGGCCGGCAAGAAGATCGCCGTCAACACCAAGCGCAACATCGCCACGCTGCTGGTGCGCGCCGCCGGCAAGCCCCAGGGCGTCGAATTCGACGAGGACAAGAACTTCGTCGAGGTCCCCCCGCCCGCCATGGAGCAGGCCCTGAAGTCCAAGAGCGTCGAGGCCGTCCAGGCGATCGAGCCGTTCGGCACCCAGATGCAGCAGTCGATGGGCGCCCGCATGGTCGCCGACCTGTCCAGCGGACCGACCGCGGACTTCCCGATCGCGGGCTTCGCCACCACCGAGAAGTTCGCCAAGGAGAACCCCAAGACGGTCGCCGCCTTCCAGCGCGCGCTGCTGAAGGCGCAGGGCATGGCCGCCGACCGCAAGCTCATCCAGGACGTCCTGCCGACCTACGCCAAGGGGATCGACGCCAAGGTCGCCTCCACCATGAGCTTCGGCACGTGGCCGACCACGCTGAACGCCACCCGCCTCCAGCGCGTGGCCGACCTGATGCAGCAGTTCGGCTACCTGGACAAGCCCCTCGACGTCAAGCCGTTCATGGCCACACCCGCTTGATGAACCACCGCCGTATCGTTCTCGGCGCCGCCGGGGTCGCCGGGCTGGTCGCCGTCGTCGAGGTCGTGAGCCGTTCCGGCCTCGTCGACGAGACCGCCCTGCCCCCGGCGTCGACCGTTATACGGGAGGCTGCGAAACTGGCCGTCGACGCGGAGTTCCTCGCCGACGTCGGGGCCACGGTCACGGCATGGTTCGGCGGGCTCGTCCTGGCGGTGCTCGTGGCGGTGCCGCTGGGCGTGCTGCTCGGCTCGGTGCCGGTGCTCGGCACCGCCTCCCGCGCGCTGGTCGAACTGCTGCGCCCCATCCCGTCGGTCGCGCTGATCCCGCTCGCCATCATCCTGTTCGCCGACCCCACGCAGATGAAGATGTCCTTGATCTTCTACGCCTGCCTGTGGCCGATCCTCATCAACACCCTGTACGCGCTCCGCGACGTCGATCCGGTCGCCAAGGAGAGCCTGCGCAGCTTCGGCTTCGGGACCCTGTCGGTGCTGTGGCGCGTCTCCCTGCCGAGCGCCTCGCCGTTCATCGCCACCGGCATCCGGATCGCCGCCTCCGTCGCCCTCATCGTGGTGATCAGCACCGAACTCCTGGCGGGCGGCGTCAACGGAGTGGGGATCTACCTCGGCGACACCCAGTCCGGCGGCGGCCGGACGGACCTGCTGCTGGCCGGCGCCTGCTGGGCCGGTGTGCTGGGGCTGCTGGCCAACACGGCCCTCTTCGCACTGGAACGGATCGTGTTCCGCTGGCAGACCGCCCGCGTGGAGGGGATCGCATGAGGGCCCTCAGAGCGCTGCGCGGATCGGTAGAGCGGGTCTGGCTCGTCGCCCTCGCCATCGCGCTGTGGGAACTGGTCACGCGCGCGGTGGACGAGACCTACTTCCCCCCGCCCACGAAGATCGTCGACGCGCTGCACGAGCTGTGGTTCTCCGGACCCGCCTCCCAGGGGTTCCTCACGGACAAGGCGGTGGACGACTTCTCCACCAGCCTCACCCACCTGTTCGCCGGGTGGGCGGCCGCGGGAGCCGCCGGAGTCCTGCTGGGTGCGGCGATCGGCCGGTCGCGGACCCTGTACGACCTGCTGAACCCCGTGCTGGAGTTCCTGCGCGCGGTTCCTCCGCCCACGCTGGTGCCGTTCTTCATCATCGTGTTCCAGCTCGGCGCGACCATGCAGATCGTCACGATCGCCTTCGGCGTGGTCTGGCCGGTGCTGCTCAACACCTGCGACGGCGTCCGCACCGTGGACCCCCTGCAACTGGAGACGGCCCGCGTGTTCGGCGTCGGCCGGCTCCGCAGGCTGCTGACCGTCACGCTCCCGGCGGCCTCCCCCAAGATCTTCGCGGGACTGCGGGTGGCGTTGTCGTTCGCGCTGATCCTGATGGTCATCTCCGAGCTGTTCGGCAGCACCGCGGGCATCGGCTCCGAGCTCATCGGGGCCCAGCGCTCGTTCGAGCTGCCCCGGATGTGGGCCGGGATCGTCATGCTGGGCCTGCTCGGCCTCCTGTTCAACGGGGTGTTCATGCTTCTGGAGCGGCGCCTGCTGGCCTGGCACACTGGCGCGAAACGGCTCGCGAACTGACGATGTCCCCTATGCCGAACCTGACGACACACACACAGCAAAGGCGGCCGTGGTGCTTCAGATAACCGGCCTCAGCCATTCCTACGGCGACGGCCACCGAGCCATCGACGGACTCGACCTCACCGTCCCGGACGGCCAGCTGCTCAGCATCGTCGGCCCTTCCGGCTGCGGAAAGTCCACCCTGCTGCGCTGCATCGGCGGGCTGATCCGCCCGACCGCCGGGACCCTCACCCTGAACGGCGAGCCGATCGACGGCGTGCCCGACGACCTCGCCGTGGTGTTCCAGGACTACAGCCGCTCCCTGTTCCCCTGGCTGACCGTCCGCGACAACGTGGCGCTGCCGCTGCGGCGGCGCGGGAAGGGCCGCTCCGAGCGGCGCGCCGCAGCGCAGGAGGCCCTGGAGTCCGTGGGCCTCGCGGACGCGGGGCGCAAGTACCCGTGGCAGCTGTCGGGCGGCATGCAGCAGCGCGCGTCGATCGCGCGGGCCCTCGCCTACCGCCCGTCGCTGCTGCTGATGGACGAGCCGTTCGGGTCGGTGGACGCGCAGACCCGGGAGGACCTGGAGGACCTCGTCCTGCAGATGCACCGGACCGGGAAGATGACGATCCTGCTGGTCACGCACGACATCGACGAGAGCGTCTACGTCGGCGACCGGGTGGTCGTGCTGAACCGCTCCCCCGCCCGCGTGCACGCCGATCTGCCGGTCGACCTGCCCTCGGCGCGCGACCAGATCGAGACCCGGGGGACCCCCGAGTTCGTCCGGCTCCGGGCCGAGGTCGGGCGGCTGGTCCGCGGCGGCGCGAAGGTGCCCGGCGCGGCGCCGGCGAAGACCGGCTGAGAACGGCCGCCACGTGCGGCGACACGAACGAGACCGGCGCGGGCGGGCCGCCCGGCCGGTCGCCCCGACACCAACGGGAGGGTGATTCATGCGCGTACTCATCGTGGGGGCGGGCATCGGCGGGCTCACCACCGCGCTGAGCCTGCACGAGGCCGGGGTCGAGGCCCTCGTCGTCGACTCCGCCAACCGGCTGCTGCCGCTCGGCGTCGGCATCAATCTGCTGCCGCACGCCGTCCGGGAGCTCACCGAGCTGGGGTTCGCCGACGAGCTGGCCGAGACCGGCATCCCGACCGGCGAGATGGTGCATTTCGACCGGCACGGCGGCCGGATCTGGGCGGAGCCGCGCGGACGCGCGCTCGGCTACCACTGGCCGCAGTACTCGATCCACCGCGGCGAGCTGCAGATGATGCTGCTCGACGCCGTCCGCGCGCGGCTCGGCGAGGACGCCGTCCGCACCGGGACCGTCTTCGAGGGCTTCGAGCAGGACGGGACGCAGGTGCGGGCGCGCCTGCTCGACCGGGCGTCCGGCACCGCCGAGACGGTGGCGGCCGACGCGCTGGTCGGCGCGGACGGCCTGCACTCCGCCGTCCGCGCGCAGCTGTACCCGGACGAGCCGGCCCCGCTGTGGAACGGCATCAGGCTGTGGCGCGGCATCACCGAGGCCGACCCCATCCTGACCGGGCGGACCATGGTCGTGATGGGCAGCAACGCCACGTCGAAGATCGTCGTCTACCCGATCTCGATGCGGACCGAGCGCCGGGGCAGGGCGCTGCTCAACTGGGCCGCGGAGGTCAGGCTCGCCGACGACCGGCTGGACTGGGACCCCGACTGGAACAAGGCCGGCCGCCTGGAGGACGTGCTCCCCTACTTCGCGGACTGGAAGTACGACTGGCTCGACTTCCCCGCGCTGATGTCCCAGGCGGCGGAGATCCTGGAGTACCCGATGGTCGACCGGGACCCCGTCGACCGCTGGACGTTCGGCCGCGTCACGCTGCTCGGCGACGCCGCCCACCCGATGTACCCGATCGGGTCCAACGGCGGCTCCCAGGCCATCCTCGACGCCCGCGTCCTGGCGCACGAGCTGGCCGCCTCCGGCGACGCCGCCGAGGGGCTGCTCGCCTACGACAAGGCGCGGCGCGAGCCGGTCAACGCCATCGTCCGGGCCTGCCGCGACATGCCGGCCGACCGCGTCCTGCACACGGTCAGCCAGCGGGCGCCGCAGGGCTTCACCTCGATCGAGGACGTGCTCAGCCCCGACGAGCTGAACACGATCAGCGGCGCGTACCGGCAGACCTCGTTCTCCGACGTCGAGGCGCTGAACTCCCGCCCCTCCTACACGGCGGCACGCTGACGGCACCGGCGGGCGCACGCCGACGGGCGCGGTGAGGCGGTCGCCTCGCCGCGCCTTCGGCTTTCGCGCGCGGGACCTCCGGCTCAGGCGGGGGTGACGGCGGCCAGCCGCGCGTCCACGGCGCGGGCGGCGCGGTCGTAGAGGGACGGGTCGTCGCGGAGCAGCGCCTGCGCCGCGCCCGTGCGGCACAGGGCGTCGATCTCGAAGGCGAGCTGGGCGACGTCGGCCGCCGCCTCGATCTCGCCTAGGTCGCGCGCCTCGCGCAGGCAGCGCTCGACGAAGGCGCTCCAGTCGCGCTGCGAGGCGGCGATCGCGTCGCGGACGCGGCCGGGTCGGGCGTCGAACTCGGCCATCGCGGAGTGGAAGAAGCATCCGCCGGGGAAGACGGGCTCGCGCTGGTAGCGCTGCCAGGCGTCCAGGAGCGCGCGGACGCGGCCGATCCCCTCGGGGACGGCGAGCGCGGGCTCGACCACGTGCGTCCGGAACACCTCGCCCGCCATGCGAACGGTCGCCAGCTGGAGCTCCTCCTTGGACCCGAAGTGGGTGAACACGCCGCTCTTGCTGATCCGCAGCTCGGTGGCGAGCCGGCCGATCGACAGGCCCTCCAGGCCGTCGGCCGACGCGATGTCGGCGGCGCGGCGCAGGATCGTGCCGCGCGTCTGCTCCCCCTTGACCAGCCGTCCGTCGGTGCTCATGGAATCAATCTGCACGACCGTTCGTTCAAAGTCAATGCGCCGGACCCCTTGACGCGGGCCGTCTCGCCAGAAGAGTGTACGACCGTTCGGTTTTATTTTTTCTGGAGAGGCCTGCCGATGACCACCGAGACGCAGACCGGCACGGCGCCGCCGCGAACGGCCGCGGCGCGCCGGTACGTCCCCTGGCTCGCCGCCGGGGCGACGTTCCTGGCCATGCTCGACGCCACCGCCGC
The DNA here is from genome assembly GCF_040649435.1 of Actinomadura sp. NPDC048955. Taxonomy (NCBI): domain Bacteria; kingdom Bacillati; phylum Actinomycetota; class Actinomycetes; order Streptosporangiales; family Thermomonosporaceae; genus Actinomadura; species Actinomadura sp. NPDC048955. Next base: position 36,065 of record NZ_JBEZJI010000046.1, on the reverse strand, counting down.
CAACCTGGCCGTCGCCGACCTGCACGCCGACTTCCCGGGCAGCACGCTGTCCGGGCTGACCTGGGTGATCACCCTGTACGCGGTGCTGTTCGCGGCGCTGCTCGCCCCCGCCGGGCGGGTCGCCGACCTGGTCGGCCGGCGGTCGCTGTACCTGTGGGGCACCGGGCTTTTCACGCTGGCGTCGCTGGCGTGCGCGGTCGCGCCGAACCTGCCCGTCCTGCTGGCGACGCGCGCCGCGCAGGGCGCCGCGGCGGCGGCGCTGATCCCGGCGTCGCTCGCGCTGCTGCTGCACGACACGCCCCCCGAGCGCCGCGCCCGCAGCATCGGGCTGTGGAGCGCGGCGGGCGCGCTCGCCGCCGCGATCGGCCCCGGCCTCGGCGGGGTGCTGGTCGACCTGTCCGGCTGGCGGTCCCTGTTCCTCATCAACGTGCCGATCGGGCTCGCGATGCTGCTCGGCGGGCGGCGCCTGCCGAGGGCCGCGGGCGGCGCGGGGCGGCTGCCCGACCTCGCCGGGACGCTGCTGCTCGCCGCCGGGGTCGGCGGCGTCGCGCTCGGCGTGACGCAGAGCAGGGACTGGGCCTGGACGGACGCCCGGACGCTCGGGCTGCTGCTCGGCGGCGCCGCCCTCTTCGCCCTGGCGCTGTGGCGGTCGGCGCGGCACCCGGTCCCCGCGCTGGAGATCTCGCTTTGGCGCAACCGCCGGTTCGCCGCCGCGAACGCCGCCTCGTTCCTGTACGGGACGGCTCTGTACGCGTGGCTGCTCGCCGGCGTGCTCTACCTGACGGGCGAGTGGCACTACTCGATCCTGAAGGCGGGGTTCGCCTCGACGCCCGGCGCGTTCACCGCCACCGCGGCGGCGGTCGCGGCGGGCCGCCTCGCCTCCCGCTTCGGCGTCCGTCCCGCCGTGTCGGGCGGCGCGCTGATCATTGCCGCGTCCGGGGCCTGGGCCGTCGCGGCCCTGCCGGCCGAGCCGCACTACGCGACGTTCTGGCTCCCGCTCGGCCTCCTGGCCGGAACGGGGATGGGGATGATCAGCACGGGCACCGCCACGGCCGCCGCGCTGTCGGCCGGGCCGTCGCGGTTCGCCGGCGCCACCGGACTCAACACCACGGCCAGGCAGCTAGGCGGCGTGCTCGGCATAGCCGTCCTCGCCGCGCTGCTCCCGGAGAACGCCGCCCTCGGCGACTACACCGCGGTGTACCTCTTCTGCACCATCAGCGCTGTGTTTATTGCAGTGCTCTCCTCCCTCGGGCCTTGAAGGCCCTCTATCGTCGAGCACTGCTGGCGATCGCTGGCATCGCTCCGGCTCGCCTTGCGGCTCGCTGCGCGATCAGATTCTTGCTTCGCTCGAATCTGCCTTCGGACGCGATCGCGACCATTGAGGTTGTTGCTTGGTTGCTGCGCGGGCTGGGCCAGCGGCGGCGGGTCACTTGGCGTCGGCGTAGCGGTCTACGATCGCGATCTCCATCGGGAAGACGACGGGGGTGTCGCCGAACAGCAGGGCGCGCGCCTCCAGTGCTGCGGCGCGCACCGCTCCGGCTACCTCCTCGGCCAGTTCGGCGGGGCTGTGCACGATGACCTCGTCGTGCTGGAAGAACACCAGGCGGGGCGGGCCGAGCGCGGTGAGGCGGCGGCGCAGGGAGGCCAGGAGCGCGAGCGCCCAGTCGGCGGCGGTGGCCTGGACGACGAAGTTGCGGGTGAAGCGGCCCCGTCCGCGCAGCGCCTGGGCCGCCGTGCCGCCCCGGGGCCCGGGGGCGTCGTCGTCGCCCGCCGACGTCAGCTCCCGCCACCCCGCCGACGGCGGCGGGCACGTGCGCCCGAGGCGGGACCGCACGAGCAGCCCGCGCTCCCCCGCCCGCGCGGCGGCCTCCACGTACTCGAACGCCTGCGGGAACCGGCTCTTCAGGACGGCGAGGAGCTGCACCGCGTCCGCCGTCCCTCCCCCGTACATGGCGGAGAGCAGGGCGATCTTGGCCTTGTCGCGGGCGGTCCGCTTCCCGTCGGGGTCGTCGTGGAAGGCGTCGGACAGGGCGGCGTAGAGGTCGCCGTGCGCGGCGGCCTCCGAGAACGCGCGGTCGCCCGCGAGCGCCGCCAGCACCCGGGGTTCGAGCTGCGCCGCGTCGGCGACGACCAAAGCCCATCCGGGGTCGGCGACGACGGCCTTGCGCAGCACGCGCGGGATCTGCAGGGCCCCGCCGCCGCTCGTCGCCCACCGTCCCGACACCACGCCGCCGACGACGTACTCGGGACGGAACCGGCCGCCGCTCACCCACGTGTCGAGCCACGTCCAGCCGTGCGCGGCGTGCAGCCGCGCCAGCTCCTTGTACTCCAGCAGCAGGGGGACGGCGGGGTGGTCGAGCTGCCTGAGGACGTGCGCCCGGGTGGACGGGATCGGCAGCCCCGCCGAGGCGAAGGCCCGGATGATCTGCGCCGGGGAGTCGGGGTTGACGTGCACGCGCGGCCCGAACGCCGCGCTGACGCGGTCGGCGAGGTCCTGGAGCCTGCGGGGCCGCAGGCCGCCCGTGGGGCGCGGCCCGAGCAGCTCGGTGAGCAGCGCGTCGTGCTCGGCCGCCGACCAGGGCAGCCCGTCGTGCGCCATCTCGGCGGCCACCAGCGCTCCGGCCGACTCCGCGGCCGCGAGCAGCGCGAACCCGCCGAGCCCGGCGACGGCCCGCTGCTGCTCGGCGTGCACCGCGGCGATCTGGCCGAGGTCGTCGGCGGACGCCTCCCGCCCGGCGTCGTCGTCGAACAGCGACGGCTGCGCCGCGTCCTCCCGGGGCGGCGGCGGGTCGGCCGGGACGGGCTCGCCGCGCAGCCGCGCCCACGCCGCCGCGACCGAGCGCGGCTCCCCGTACCGTCCGGCATGGCCGAGCAGCAGGCTCTCGACGAGTTCGAGGTCATGGCAGCGCGACACCCGCACCCCCGCCGCCAGCAGCCGCGGGTAGAGCCGAGCGGTGGACGGCCACACCCAGCGCGGCGCGGAGTCACGCTCCCGCAGGGCGATGGCCGAGACCAGGTCGGGGACCTCCTCGACGCCCCCCGCGGGCGCCCCGTCCTCCCCCACCGCCTGCAGCGACCCCCCAAGCCCGCCACCAGCGGCGACCGCGATCCTCACGCCCCCATTCTGTCCCCGCCCACCGACAGTCCAGCCCCCACAAAAGCGAAGACCCCTCCGCGACGAAGTCGCGGAGGGGTCCAGCACATCGATCCAGCAGGCCAGGGCCGCGGCCCGCTGCTCAACACAGCGTTTGAAGCTCAGCCGGCAACGACCTCACCCATGCGATCGCGTCCGAAGGCAGGTACGAGCTTGCGAGTACCTGATCGCGAAGCGAGCCGCCAGGCGAGTCGGAGCGATGCCAGCGATCGCCAGCAGTTGCCGACGATGGAGGGCCTCCGGGCCCGAAGGAGAAGGCCACTGCCATGAACACAGCAGGGCCGCTAGGCCCGAAGGAGGAGAGAAATGCAGGACTACGCAGCCAGAGAAACTTGCTGGCCTGCCGGGGTGTCGCCGTAGCGGTCGGTGACCTTGTTCAGCTGGAGCTGGTAGTACAGGACGCCGAAGCCGAAGATGCCGAGCAGGAAGCCCATGCCGCCGCTGCAGCTCGGCTGGAGGCCGGCGGCGCGCTGCGCCTGGGCGATGCGCCCGCCGAGCTTGACCCACATGACGAGGGGCCAGATGCCGAGGGTGATGCCGCCGAACAGCATGGACAGCAGCGCGTTGGTGGCGGCGTTGTCGATGCGGCGGTCGTACTGGTGCAGCTCGTCGTGGACCTTGAAGAACCAGACGAGCCCGTAGATGCCGAAGGTGATGATCGGCAGTCCGAGCCATGCGCCGACCGGGTTGCGGCGCTTCATGTTGAGGCCCGTGCCGACGGCGGCGGGCGCCTGGTGCTGCGCGGGGGCGGGCGAGTAGCCGCCCTGGTACGCCTGTTGCTGGCCCTGACCCTGCTGGGGGTAACTCATTGCGAAGTTCTCCTGAAGGACGCGGTCGTTTTCCGGCCGACCGTCCGTTACCGTTCACCCGTGTGGTGAGCCACGACTGTAACGGCAGCGGGGCACGCCGCGGGGCAAGATCGACCACATTCGGATCATTGCTGGCGAATTCTCCAGATCGACCGGCTAGCGCAGCGGAATCGTCACCTCGTCTTCGCACGGCGGTGACGTCTCGTGGTCGCCGCAGCCCGTCGCCGCGAAGCAACGGATGCGCAGCCGCGACTCCGTCACGTCCAGGCGCAGGAAGTTCTTGAAGAACGGCGGCCGGTCCCAGTCGGCCAGCTCCGAGCGGAACCGCTGCGGCAGCCTGCGCACGGGCAGCCGCAGGAACCGGGGGCGGCCGCGGGCGTTGCGCGGCACGCCGAGGAGCGCGGCCACGAAGCGCGCGCGGCGGGACGCCGCCGGACCGTCGTATCCGCGTCCCGGCCTGATGCCGAGCCGGTGCTCGACGGCGGCGGTGGCCTCCTCCGGGGTGAGCTCGAAGAACCCGGGGAGCCGCAGCCACCGGCCGTACAGCTTGCTGTAGCGCGACAGGGAGTCGCCGCGCAGCGGGTAGCAGCGGAACTCGTCCTCGTCCACCACCCGGGTCCGCGGGATGATGTGGGTCGCGTGCATGAAGGCGCCGCCGCCGCCCGAGACGATGTACTGGATCGTCCGGCCGTCGCCGGTCCTCACCGGGTAGCGCTGGTAGTTGTGGATGTCGCCGCCGATCGCGGCCACGTAGTGGTGCGCCGGGTCCTGGACGATCTCGTCGACCGTCCCGCCGCCCTCGATCGGCCCGGGACGGTGGTCGTCGTCCACGTACAGCGGTTTTCCGGTCACCAGCAGTTTGGGTTTCGGCCCCCCGGACACCTCCCGGAGCCAGCGGCCCTGGTCGCGGTCGAGCCGGCCGGTGATCCCGGTGTCGATGCCGATGATGCGCAGCGCGGGGGTGTCGATCGCCCAGTACGGGCCGGGCTGCGCGCCCTGCTGGCCGGGCGCGCCGCGGTACAGCCGGCGGGCCTCGGCGAGCGCCTCGGCGTCGACGGCTCCGGAGTGGCGCCACAGGCGGCGCGGGATGAACGCGAGCGGGCCGCGCCACGGGGGCGGCGAGCAGTTCTCGTCCAGACCGCAGAAGACGTGCAGGAACCCCCGCAACCCGTCGTACCAGTCGTGGTTGCCGGGCACGGCGTAGATCGGGGCGGGGTAGTCCTTGTAGGGGCGGAAGAACTTGCCGGGGTAGTCCGCCGCGTCGCCGGTCGGGTAGATCACGTCGCTGGCGATGACCATGAAGTCGGTGCCCTCGGTCGCGTGCAGCAGCGGCGGGACCACCGCGTACTGCGACCGGTCCCCCTCGCCGGTGTCGCCGACCAGCGCGAAGGAGAACTCCGGCTCGGGGCGGTGGACGGTGAACGCGGCGGGGGTGCCGCGCTCGCGCAGGGACGCCACGCAGCGGCGGCGGATCGCGTTCGCCGGGTCGCCGAACAGGCGCGCCAGCACGTCGTTGCGCGAACGCCACAGCACCGAGGGGCGGCGCCAGGAGAAGTCGGGGACGCGGTCGGGGAGCAGCTCGTAGAAGCTTCCCCGCTTGCCGCAGGCCCAGCCGGCGCCTTCCTCGGAGGTGCGCGAGTTGTCGGGTCCGGGGGGGACCTCGGCGGACACAGAATGCCTCCGGGCGGTGAGGGGTTGCTCACAGCCTTTCCGGAGGCGGTCACGCCGTCAAGCCGACACGACGCCAGGAAGCAGACACTTCGTCAGGGAGCCGCGGTTGGCGCCGGCGCCACCCCCAAGGACACCGGCGCCACCACGACGAGGGGGCCTGCGGTCATCATGAGTCCCCCCAGAACGGCGAGCAGTGCAGTCGCCTTCCCATGATGCCTCCACAGACAGCCCCAAGGTCCCGTAGCGGGACGTAACCGACACTATCCGGAGAGCCGTAATGGGGGCGTAAACCGCCCTAAACGCGCCGCAAAACCTCGGCGGGGCGGCTCAGGGCGCCAGGACGCGCAGCGCGCCCGGCATCACCCGCGCGGTGACCGGGAGGACCCCGGGCAGCTCCCCGTCCGCGCCGTACGGGAGCGTCCTGCCGGACCCCTCGGCGAGCTCGATGCGCACCTCTCGGCCGCGCAGGACCTCCACCTCGGGCCGCCGGACGTGCGTCCCCGCCTCCAGCTCCCGCATGACGGCGAAGAACAGCGTCCTCGGCGCCTTGCGGATCAGCACGACGTCGAGCAGGCCGTCGTCCACGCGCGCGTCGGGGGCGATGTGCTTGCCGAACCCGTAGTAGCCGGAGTTCGCGGCGACGACGGTGTAGCCCTCCCGCCGGTGCCGCTCGCCGTCCACCGTGATCAGGTAGTCGGCGTGCCGCCACGAGGCGATCGCGCGCAGCGCCCCGACGTAGTAGGCGGCGGAGCCGCGCAGCAGCCGCGTCCGGTTGGCGTTGTCGTTGGCGACCGCGTCCACGCCCGCGTAGACGCTGCCCAGCACGGCCGTCCCGTTGGCGTCGATCGTGTCGACGGCGCGGGGCTCGCCCTCCAGCAGCAGCGGGGCGAGCCGCTCCGGATCGGACGGGACGCCGAGCTGCCGCGCGAAGTCGTTGCCCCGGCCCGCGGGGACGATCCCGAAGAGGGCGTCCGTCCCGGCCAGGGCCCCGCCGACGCAGCCGACCAGGCCGTCCCCGCCGACGCCGAGCACCGCGCGCCCGGCGTCGGCGGCGGCGCGGGCGGCGCCGGCGGCGTGCTCCATCCCGCGGCTGTACTCGACGTCGACCTCGGCGCCCGCGTCGCGCAGCAGCCGGGCGAGCGGCGTCAGGCACGAGGCGGACGCGCCGCCCGCCGCCGGGTTGACGATCGCGGTGAACGCGCGCACCCTGCCCACTTCATCCCCGCGCACTCTGCCCACTTCATCCCCGCCCACGGAGCTCACTTCCTTTCCGCGGGCGGGACGAGGACGCCCGGGTTGAGGATCCCGGCGGGATCGACCCGGTCCTTCACGGCGCGCAGCACGGCGGCGCCGAGCGGCCCGATCTCCCGGGCGTACCAGTCGCGGTGGTCGGTGCCCACCCCGTGATGATGGCTGATCGTCCCGCCCGCCGCGACGATCGCGTCGCAGGCCGCGCGCTTGGCGGCGGCCCAGTGCTCGACGGGGTCCTCGCCCTGCGCGGACACGACCGTGAAGTAGAGGGACGCGCCGGTCGGATACACGTGCGAGATGTGGCACATCACCAGCGGCGGCGTCCCGGCGCCCGACAGCGTCCCGATCAGCGCCTGCCGGACGGCCTCGTACAGCGCGGGAACGTCGGACCAGAAGGCGGCGGTCTCCAGCGTCTCGACGAAGGCGCCGACGTCCAGGAGGGAGTCGCGCAGGTAGGGGGCGTTGAAGCGGCCGTGCTCCCACTTCTCCCCCGGCCCGGCGCCGAGCGGCTCGCCGCCGGCCTCGCGCAGCACCCGCGCGGCCCCGGCCCGGCGGTCGGCGACGTGGGCGGGGGCGCCCTCGAAGCCGAGGACGGCCAGGGCTCCGGCCGCCGAGGAGCCGCCGCCGATGGCCGACGGATCGGCCAGCCCGACCATGGTCTCGGTCTCGTCCGACAGCCGCAGGACCGCGGGGAGGGGGCCGTCCTGGGCGAGGCGCCGCAGCGCGGCGGCGCCCTGGTCGAACGAGGCGAACCGCCAGCCCTCGTACGCGCGCTCCGCCGGGACGGCATGCACCCGCACCCGCACAGAGGTGATCACGCCGAGCGCGCCCTCCGAGCCGAGGACGAGCTGCCGCAGATCGGGCCCGGCGGCGGACTTCGGCGCCCGCCCGAGATCGAGCGTCCCCTCGGGGGTGGCCACGGTGAGGCCCACGACCATGTCGTCGAACCGCCCGTACCCGGCGGACGCCTGCCCGCTCGACCGCGCCGCCGCGAACCCGCCGATCGACGCCCACTCGTAGGACTGCGGGAAGTGCCCGAGCGTGTAGCCGCGCTCGTTGAGGAGCGCCTCCGCCGCCGGGGCGCGCAGGCCGGGCTGCAGGACGGCCGTCCGGGAGACCTCGTCGAGTTCGGTGAGCCCGTCCATGCGGCGCAGGTCGAGGGCGACGAAGGCGTCCACGCCCTCCGGCGCCAGCCCGCCGACGACCGAGGTGCCGCCGCCGAACGGGACGACGGCGATCCGCCGCCCGGCGCACGCCTCCAGCACGGCGAGCACCTCGTCGTGGTTGCCGGGCAGGACGACCGCGTCCGGCGCGTCGGCGGCGTCACCGGCCCGGATGCGCAGCAGGTCGGGCGTGGACTTGCCGCGCGTGTGCCGGATCCGCGCCTCGGCCTCGACGCGGACGTTCCCGTCCCCCACGGCGGCGGCGAGCGCGGCCAGGTCGTCCCCGGACAGCCGGGGCTCGGCGACCCGGACGCCGGTCAGCGCGGCCGGCGGCTCCTCGGCGGGCCGCACGCCGAGCAGGTCGCGCAGCAGGCCGACCATCGGCTCGGGCAGCGGCGCCGCCTTCGCCGGGTCGCCCCAGCCGCTCCACAGCATGTCGCGCGTCTCCACGCCCGCCTCCCTCGCCGCCCCGGCCTCCTGGTGGCTTACACTGTGACACATGACGTCGAATCGTCACAACAGGCCGGCGGCGCGGACCGCCGACGACACCGTGCTCGACGCCGCCCGCGACTGCGTGCTCGCGGTCGGGGTGCGGCGCACGACGCTGACCGACATCGCGCGCCGGGCCGGCGTCTCGCGGATGACCCTCTACCGGCGCTGGCCGGACGTCCGCACCATCGTCGCCGACCTGATGACCCGCGAGTGGACGGGGATCGGCGACGCGCTGCGGCCCCTCGACGACGGCCGCCCCGTCCGGCCCCGGCTGGTGGACGGCCTGGTCACCGGCGTGCGGACGTTCCGCGCCCACCCGCTGCTCCGCAAGATCATCGAGGTCGACCCGGAGCTGCTGCTGCCCTACCTGCTGGACCGCTGCGGCGCCAGCCAGCGGGCCTTCCTCGCCGGGTTCGAGGAGGCGATCTCCGCCGGCCAGCGGGACGGCACCGTCCGGGCGGGCGACCCCGCGCGCCAGGCCCGCGCGCTCCTGCTGGTCGTCCAGTCGTTCGGGCTCTCCGCGCAGATCATGATCGACGCGGGGCCGCCCGGGGTCGACGCGGACGCCCTCGACGCCGAACTCCGCCACATCCTGGAGAGGATGCTCGCACCGTGAACGCAGCCGGACCCGATCCGCGGACCTCGCTCAACGCCGCGCGCAGGGAGCGCGAGCTCGCCGCACTGCCCGGCGAGGTGGTGGACGTGCTGGTCGTCGGCCTCGGCGCCACCGGCGCGGGCGCCGCGCTGGACGCCGCCTCCCGCGGCCTGTCGGTCGCCGCGGTCGACGCCCGCGACCTGGCGTTCGGCACGTCGCGCTGGAGCTCCAAGCTGATCCACGGCGGGCTGCGCTACCTGGCGTCCGGGCAGGTGGACGTCGCGCACGAGAGCGCGGTCGAGCGCGGCGCGCTGATGCTGCGCACCGCCCCGCACCTGGTGCGGGCGCTCCCGTTCGTGCTGCCGCTGACCCCGCTGGTGTCCCGCTCGCAGGCGCTGCTGGCCGCGGCCGGCATGCGCGCCGGGGACCTGCTGCGGCTCGCCGCCCGCACCCCGCGCTCGGTCCTGCCGGGCCCCCGCCGGCTGTCGGCGGTCGAGACGCTGCGGCTCGCGCCCGCCCTGCGGCCCCACGGGCTGCGCGGCGGGCTGCTGTCGTGGGACGGGCAGCTCGCCGACGACGCCCGCCTCGTCACCGCGCTCGCCCGGACCGCCGCGGGGCACGGCGCCCGGATCCTCACCCGCTGCCGCGCGGTCGAGCTGACCGGCGACGGCGCCCTGATCCGCGACGAGCTCACCGGCCGCGAGACCACCGTGCGGGCGCGCGCGGTGGTGAACGCCGCCGGGGTGTGGGCGGGCGGCCTCGTGGACGGGGTGCGGCTGCGCCCGTCCCGCGGCACCCACCTGGTGCTGCGGGCCGAGGCGCTGCGCGGGCTCACCGCCGCGATGCACGTCCCCATCCCGGGGGCGGGCAACCGGTTCGTGCTCGTGCTCCCGCAGGGCGACGGCCGCGTCTACGTCGGCCTCACCGACGAGCCCGCGGACGGGCCCGTCCCGGACGTGCCGGAGCCCACCGAGGGCGAGATCGGCTTCCTGCTCGACGTCCTGGACTCGGCGCTGGACGTCCCGGTGCGGCGCGCCGACGTCGCCGGCGCGTACGCCGGCCTGCGGCCCCTGCTGGACGTCGACCACGGCGGCGACACCGCCGACATCTCCCGCCGGCACGCCGTCCTGACGTCCCGGGACGGCGTCGTGACGATCGTCGGCGGCAAGCTGACCACCTACCGGCGCATGGCCGAGGACGCCGTGGACGCGGTCGTGCGCGCCCGCGGGCTTCCCGCCGGCCCCTGCCGCACCGCGCGGCTGCCTCTCGTCGGCGCGGCTCCGCGCCGCCGGCTGGACGCTCTGGACGCGCCTACCCGGCTCGTCCAGCGCTACGGCACCGAGGCGCCGCTGCTGGCCGCCCTGGGGCGGCGGGACGCGGGGCTGCTGGAGCCGGTCGTCGCCGGGCTGCCGGTGACCGGCGCGGAGCTGGCGTGGGGCGTGCTGCACGAGGGCGCCCTCGACGCGGGCGATCTCCTGGACCGGCGCACCCGGATCGGCCTCGTGGCGGCCGACCGGGAGGCCGCCCTGCCCGCGGCGGAAGCGCTGCTCGCCGCCCCGCCTGGTTTGACCGTCGCGCCTTAGGTTACCCTTACCTAATCGATTTCAGCTCGACGGGGATGAACGAAGATCGGCGGGGGGACTGCGTGACGCGCGGCAGAAGCTGCGGACACTGCCCGGGGAGCCACACCGGCGAGCGGCCGTGCCTGGCGACCGCGACCGTGAAGGCGGGCGCCTGGCTGCTGATCGAGCACCCGGGCCCCTGGCCCGAGCGCGTCGAGGACCTCGCCGACCCGGCGCCGGTCGGCGAGGCCGTGCGGGCGGCGAAGAAGGCGGGCGTCCGTCCGCAGCTGATCCGCCGGCCGGGCCGCCGGCGCGCCACCCCGCCGTTCCAGGTCTACGCCGTGTCCTCCCGTGAGGGCGAGGTCTGGATCGAGGGGCGCGAGCTGGCCGATCCGGACGAACTGGCGGCGCTCGACCTGGACGCGCTCGCGAAGGGCCGGTCCCCGGGCCTGGGCGAGCGGACGGCCGAGCCGGTCCTGCTGGTCTGCACGCACGGGCGCCGCAACGCCTGCTGCGCCCGCACCGGTGCTCCGCTGGCCCGTTCCCTCGCAATGCGTTTCGACCGCCTGATCTGGGAAACCACCCATGTCGGCGGTGACCGATTTGCGGCGAATTTGGTATGTCTTCCCCACGGATTCTCGTACGGCGACCTCGGCGAAGCGGAGGCGAACGCGGCGGCGGACGCCTACCTGCGGGGCGAGGTCGCCCTCCCCAGGCTGCGCGGGCGGGCGGGAGCGCCCGAGCCCGCGCAGGCCGCGGAGCACTTCGTCCGCGCGCACACGGGACGGCTCGGGGTGGACGACGTGACCGTGGCGTCGATCACTGGAATCCCCGGAACAACCCGGCACGAAGCGGTTGTTCTCCTGAGGCGGAGCCGTTACCGGGTGGTCGTGGAGGCCGTCCAGCAGCCCGACCCGTGCGGCACCGACTGCGGGGAGAACCAGAGAACCTACGTTGTTAGGGAACTCACCCTTCTCAACGAGGCGGCCCTCGTGTAATCTCCTTGAGGCCCCATTCGAGGGTCTCCCTGTCGCACGTCCCCAGGTTTCCGGAGTAACCGGACGGGGAACAGAGCGGCAACTCCAGACGTTGGAACATTCGGCGCTTCTCTGACTCTTGTCATCCGAAGTACGTCGAGCGTCCATGTCCCGAATTTGTTCGAAACCAATCAAGGTGGGTGTTCCATGGCTCAGGTACGTCGGCAGGCAAACCTCCCTCGTCCCAGCTGGGGCTGGCAGGACGCCGCGGCGTGCCGGGGGGAAGACCTCGTCCTCTTCTTCGGCCCCGACGGCGAGCGCCAGCCCGAGCGCGAGATCCGCGAGCGCAAGGCCAAGCAGATCTGCATGGGCTGCCCGGTCCGTACGGACTGCCTGGACTACGCGGTGTCCCGGCCCGAGAAGTACGGCACCTGGGGCGGCCTGAACGAGGACGAGCGCGCGTCCGAGCGCCGTCGCCGCATGCGTCGCGCCAACGCCGCCTGAACGAAGGCACAGATCGCCGAAACGCTCCCATCGCGAACCCCGGCACGCCACCTGTAAAACGTCACGGCCCCGCCCCGCGGGGCCGTTTGCGTTGCCCGGGCCCGGTCCATCCCGACCGGGCCCGGGTTCTCCGTCACATCTGCGTTGCGACCCGGTCACATCGTTCCACGACATTCGGCCGGCCGCCCTTTTACCGCACCGGCCCCGCCGATGTGGCCATTTCCCGAAAATCCGCGGGGGACCATTCAGTCCCGGCATCCGGCGGTTCGCGTCCGGACCGGCACCGCCGATCACGCCCGGCCCGGCTCCGCGGGTCCGTCCGCGGCCCCGCCGCCCGGCCTTCCGGCGCGCTCCAGCCAGGCCGTCACGTCGGCGTCGCCGAGTTGCCCGAAGTCGCGGTACCACTGCCCCACGGCCTGGAAGTCCCAGGGCGCGACCGGCACCACCAGGTCGTCCACCTCCGCCTCCAGGCTCCGGACGGTCTCGGCGGCGCCCACCGGCACCGCGAGGACCAGCCGGGACGGTCCGCGCCCGCGCACCGCCCGCACGGCCGCGCGGGCGGTGCCGCCGGTGGCGAGCCCGTCGTCCACCACGATCACCGGCCTCCCGGCGACCGGCGGCAGCGGCCGGCCGTGCCGGTAGGCCGCCACCCGGCGGTCCAGTTCCGCGCGCTCGGCCTCCACGGTGGGGGCCAGGTCGTCCGCGCGGAGCCCGAGGCGGGCGAGCAGGCCCTCGTCGAACACCGGGGCGCCGCCCTCGGCGATCGCGCCGACGCCGAGCTCAGGCTGCGGCGGATAGCCGATCTTGCGGGTCACCAGCACGTCGAGCGGGGCTTCGAGGTGCCGCGCGATCTCGTAGCCGACGGGGACGCCTCCGCGCGGCAGCGCGAGGACCACGGCCCCGTCCAGCCCCATCGTGGCGAGTCGGGCGGCCAGCACCCGGCCCGCCTCGGAACGGTCGGTGTAGGGGAGCCGGACGGTCGCCGCCCGCCTGGCGCCTCGCCCTGCGGGACGGTTCCAGGGCATCGGACGCACCCCCTTCCAGGGGTTCCCCTACCCGCTCAGGAACCGGTGAGCCACCGCAGAGGGTTGTCGTGCAGGATCGCGCCGAGGGTCGCCTCGTCGGCGCCCGCGGCGCGCAGCGCGGGCAGGAACGTGTCGAACAGGTACCCGAATCCGGCGCCGCCGTAGCGGCCGACCTGGGCCATCCGGGCGACCCCGGTGCTCAGCAGCACCCGGTCGGCGTGCCCGGCCTCCAGCAGGTCCAGCACCCGGCGGACGCGGGCGCCGACGGCGGAGGCGTCCTCCCCCGCGAGGCCGAGCGTGCCGAACGAGACGTAGCCGCCCAACTCGGCGATCTTGCGGTGCTGGGCGGGGTCGTCCACCCGGTCCTGCTGCCCCACCGCGACGCGCCCGGGGGGCAGCCCGGCGGAGGTGAGGATCTCCAGCTGGGCGAGGCCCGCGCGCCCGTAGGTCGCGACCGACAGGCCGGAGTAGCGGCCCGCCTGGGCCGCGGCGCGCAGGCACAGCTCCTCGGTCTCGGTCGGCGCCTCTCCCCAGGTGCCGATCTCGCCGATGACGCCGGGCAGCGAGTTCGTGCCGTCCATGCCGAAGCCGACCTCGGCGAGCAGGCGCTCCGCGAGCCGGTCGACCGCCGACGGGCCCGAGTACCCGGCCTCGTCGCGGTCCGCCTCGAATCCGGGGGGCGCGGGGGCCGCCCCGGCGGCGAGGACCTCGCGGACGTAGGCGGGGTGGAACGGCTCGGTGAACACGCCCGTCCCGGCGACCACCGCGACCCGGGCGCCGGCGCTGATGCGGGCGAGGGCGGCGGCGTTGCGGCCCATGCCCGAGCAGGTGAGGTCGACGACGAGGCCGAGGCCGTGGTCCTTGCGCAGGCCGTTCAGCTCCCGCTGGACGGCCTTCTCCTCGTCCAGCCACCGGTTCGGGTCGGAGGAGGCGAGCTGGGGGCGCGCCGGCCAGCGCAGGTCCAGCTGGAGGTGCTCGTGGGAGAGCACCGGCCCGGTGATGTCGGACGTCGCGATCGTGCCGGTCACGGTCCGGAGCCGGCCGGTCTCCTCACGGGGGGTCATGTCACGCGAGGCTACGACATGTTTGCCCTTTTCAGGACCTCAAACGGAGTGGTTTTTACCCGTCGCGCCCTGGTCCCGCGGCACCTGGTCGGCCTGCGCCTCCAGCTCGGCGCGGATCCGGGCGGTGTCCCCGCTGGGCCACAGGCGGTCGATCTCGGCGTTCAGCGCGGCCCCGATCAGCACCGCGAGCGCCGCCACGTACAGCCAGGCCAGCAGCGCGATCGCGGCGGCCAGCGACCCGTACACCGACACCCCGCTCAGCGAGCCGGCCAGGTAGATGCGCAGGACGAAGCTGCCAACGATCCAGATCAGCAGCGCCAGCGCCGCGCCGGGCGTCTGGCGCCACCAGGACGTCCGCACCGGGACGCTCATGTGGTACAGCAGCGAGAGGAAGACGATCGACACGCTCACCACGACCGGCCAGTACAGCGCCTGGACGGCCTCGGTGCTCTCCGGCAGGGTCTGGCGGACCAGCGCGGGCCCGGCCACCAGCATCGGGACCACGACGATCAGGGTCAGCAGCCCGATGAGGTAGAGCACGAACGCGCGCAGCCGGGTGCGGATCACGCCGCGCACGCCCGACAGCCCGTAGGCGATCGTGATCGTGTCGACGTAGACGTTCGTCGCCCGCGACCCCGCCCACAGCGAGATCAGGAAGCTGACCGACACGATGTCGGGGCTGCCGCCCCTGATCACGTCGTCGATGAGCGGGACGACGACCGTCTTGACGGTCGGGCCGGTCAGCACCGTCTGGGAGTGCTCGATCACCCAGGCGCGCACCTCGGCGATCGTCTCCGTGCCGAACAGGCCGCGCAGGTGGCCCATCGTGCCGATGAGCCCGATGACGAGGGGAGGCATCGACAGCAGGGCGAAGAACGCGGCCTCCGCCGCCAGCCCGGTGACCCGGTAGCGGAACCCGCCGATGGCGGTGCCCTTGGTCAGCGTCCAGGCGATCCCCGCGGCGGCCCGCGCGTCGGCGCGCACGCGCGCGTTCAGGCGGTCGCGCAGGCGCCGCTGCGGGCCCTCCGGGTCTTTTCCGGAGGGCGTATCCCCAGCCCGGGAGGCGCCCGCTGCGTCGGAGACGGTGGTCACACCGCCCCACCGTAGAGGGTCGCGCGCCCGGAACATGTCGCATCGCCCACTTCACTGGTCCGCTCCGCGCGTGGCGTGCCGATCCCCTCCCCCGCCCGGTGGTTCCGCAGGCGCGCCGCCCGTTCCGTGCACATCCCTTGGCCCATACCCGCTCTGACGGCACAGAACGTTTCGCGGACCATGATCATCCACTCGCGATCGCCCGGTGAACCGGGCATTTGCCTCCATGGGTGACAATGGAAGACATGATCTGCCAGTCGTGCCGAGAGCGCCACCACGAGGAGTGCCGTGGCGGCTCCTGGTGCGACTGCCAGCACCACCCCGCGCCCGCCGCCCCCGAGGACGCCCCCGCCGGCCGGCGCGCGGACTCCGCGTCCGGCGGGAAGGCCGAGCCTCCGGTGAACTGGAGGCGGCAGGGATGACGCATCTCACGCGTCCGCATGCCGGACGTCACTGGACAGTCCGCGAGACGGCATGTCACAGTTCGGGTATGACTGCCGCGGACCCGTTGCTGGCCAAGCGCCGGCACGTCGACTTCCTCCGCGTCCGCAGCGCGATCTGTAGGTGACGCTCCGACCACGCCCCTGTACAGCCGGGCGCGTGGCGCATCGGCGTCACCTTTGACTTCATCCCGCTCAGCGTCGAGCCGGCTGCCTCAGAGCGCCGGTGCGCCGCGCGTCCCTCACGACCACAGATGAGGACGCGCGCCGTGCCACCCGCGACCAAACGCAAGAAGGGCGAGGGCCAGTGGGCCCTCGGCTACCGCGAACCGCTCAACAAGAACGAAGAGAACAAGAAGAACGACGACGGCCTGAACGTCCGCCGCCGGATCATCGACATCTACTCCAAGAGCGGCTTCGACTCGATCGACCCGTCCGACCTGCGCGGCCGGTTCCGCTGGATGGGCCTGTACACCCAGCGCAAGCCCGGCATCGACGGCGGCAGGACCGGCGCGCTGGAGGACGAGGAGCTCGAGGACCGCTACTTCATGATGCGGGTGCGCATCGACGGCGGTCAGCTGAGCGGCCCGCAGCTGCGCACCATCGCGGACGTCTCCACCCGGTACGCGCGGGGCACCGCCGACATCACCGACCGCCAGAACGTCCAGCTGCACTGGGTGCGGATCGAGGACGTCCCCGCGATCTGGGAGGCGCTGGAGGCGGTCGGGCTGCACACGACGGAGGCGTGCGGCGACGTCCCCCGGGTGATCATCGGCTGTCCGCTGGCCGGGATCGCGGCCGACGAGGTCGTGGACGCGACGCCGGACCTGCGCGAGATCCACGACCGCTTCATCGGCTCCCCCGAGTTCTCCAACCTGCCGCGCAAGTTCAAGACGGCGATGTCGGGCTGCACGTCGCACTGCACCGTCCACGAGATCAACGACATCGCGTTCACGGGCGTGGTGAACGAGGCGGGCGAGACCGGCTACCAGGTGTTCGTCGGCGGCGGCCTGTCCACCAACCCGATGTTCGCGCAGAGCCTCGGCGTTTTCGTCAAGCCCGAGCAGACCAGCGAGGTGTGGCACGGCGTCACCTCCATCTTCCGCGACTACGGCTACCGGCGGCTGCGCAGCCGCGCCCGGCTGAAGTTCCTGGTGAAGGACTGGGGCGCCGCGAAGTTCCGCGAGGTGCTGGAGAAGGAGTACCTCGGGTACGCGCTGCCGGACGGCCCCGAGCCCGCCGCGCCGCTCGCCCGCCGCGACCACGTCGGGATCCACCCGCAGAAGGACGGCGCCTGCTACGTCGGGTTCGCGCCCCGCGTCGGGCGGGTCGACGGCGAGCTGCTCGGCGTCATCGGCGATCTCGCCGAGCGCTACGGCTCCGGCCGCGTCCGCACGACCAACGAGCAGAAGATGGTCATCCTGGACGTCCCGCAGGAGCGGACCGAGGCGCTCGCCGACGCGCTGGCCGAGCACGACCTCCAGGTCCGGCCTTCCACGTTCCGCCGCCAGACGATGGCGTGCACGGGCATCGAGTACTGCAAGCTCGCCATCGTCGACACCAAGCAGCGCGCGATGGACCTGATCGACGAGCTGGAGGAGCGGCTCCCCGACTTCGACCAGCCGCTGACGATCAACGTCAACGGCTGCCCGAACGCCTGCGCCCGCATCCAGGTCGCCGACATCGGCCTGAAGGGCCAGCTCGTCGTGGACGACGACGGCGAGCAGGTCGAGGGCTTCCAGATCCACCTCGGCGGGCGGCTCGGCGCGTCGTTCGGCAAGAAGGTCCGCGGGCTCAAGACCACCTCGGCCGGGCTCACCGACTACGTCGAGCGCGTCGTGCGCCGGTTCGACGAGCAGCGCACCGGCGGCGAGACCTTCGCCGAGTGGGTGCACCGCGCCGACGAGGCGGACCTCAAGTGAACGGGGCTGATCTCGCATGAGCGAGCGGATGGCGCCGTTCCACTGCCCCTACTGCGGCGAGGAGAGCCTCGAACCCCGGGACGAGAACCCCGGGGCCTGGTTCTGCCCCGACTGCCTGCGTTCCTTCAGCCTGAAGTTCCTCGGTGTCGGCGCTCCCCGCGCCGCGAGCAAGGAGGTCCCCCGGTGACCCTGCTGGAGACCGACAGACCCACCCTCGACCTTCAGGACATCGTCGAGTCGGCCGCCGCCGCCCTGGAGGGCGCCCCCACGCTGGAGGTGATCCGGTGGGCGGTCGCCACGTTCGGCGACCGCATCTGCCTCACGTCCTCCATGTCGGACGCGGCCCTGATCCACCTCGTGTCGAAGGTGAAGCCGGGCATCGACGTGCTGTTCGTCGACACCGGCTACCACTTCGCCGAGACGGTCGGGACGCGCGACGCCGTCGAGGCCGTCTACCCGGTGAACGTCATCGACGTCACCCCGTCCCGCACGGTGGAGGAGCAGGAGGCCGCGCTCGGCCCGCGCCTGTACGGCCGCAACCCCGACCTGTGCTGCCACCTGCGGAAGGTGGAGCCGCTCGGCCGCGCGCTGGAGGGCTACATGGCCTGGTTCAGCGGCATCCGCCGGGACGAGACCGCGAGCCGCCGCGACCGCCGGGTCGTCGAGTGGGACCGCAAGCGCGGCATGGTCAAGGTGAACCCGATCCTCGGCTGGTCCCAGGAGGACATGGACAACTACATCGAGGACAACGGGGTGCTCGTCAACCCGCTGCACTACGACGGCTACCCGTCGATCGGCTGCGCGCCGTGCACCCGCCCGGTCGCGCCCGGCGAGGACCCGCGCAGCGGCCGGTGGGCCGGGATGGGCAAGACCGAGTGCGGCATCCACCTGTGAGCGCCCCCATGGTCGCGGTGGCGCACGGCAGCAGGGACCCCCGCGCCGCCGCGACCGTCGCCGCGCTGCTCGACGCCGTCCGGGCGCGCCGCCCGGACGTGCCCGTGCACGCCTCGTTCCTGGACCACGCTCCGCCCGCCCCCGACCGGGTGCTGGACGGCCTGGCCGGGGACGGCGCGGACGAGGCGGTCGTGCTGCCCCTGCTCCTCACCGCGGCCTACCACAGCAAGACCGACATCCCGGGTGTGCTGAACCGGGTGCGCGGCCGGCACCCGCGGCTCGTCCTGCGCACGGCGGGCACGCTGGGCCCGCACCCGCTGCTGCTGGACGCCCTGGAGCGGCGCCTGGCCGACGCGGGCGTGGCGCCCGGCGACCCGGACACGGCCGTCGTCCTCGCCTCGGCGGGCTCCAGCGACGCGTCCGCCAACGCCACGATCGCGCGGCTGGCGCGGCGGTGGCGCGCGCGGGGCTGGCGGGACGTCGTCCCGGCGTACGCGACGGCGGCCCGCCCGGCGCCGGCCGAAGCGGTGCGGTCCCTGCTGGACGCGGGGGCGCCGCGCGTGGCGGTGGCCTCCTACATCCTCGCTCCGGGCCACTTCGCCGACAAGGTCCGCCGGGAGTCCCTGGCCGCGGGCGCCGCCGCGGTCTCCCCCGCCCTCGGCGCGGCGCCGGAGGTCGCCGACCTGATCGTCCGCCGCTACGCCGAGGCCCTGGAGCCCGCCCGCGCGGCGACCGCGGTCTGACCGGGCGTTCGAGGCGCCGGTCGCCGGGTATGCGGACGGCCATGACGCGCGAGGAGACCGGCCATGAGCCCGAAGAGACCGACGACCGCCGCTTCGCCCCGGTGAACGAGCGCTCCGACGCCCGCGGCCGCACCGTCCCGGGCGGGGAGCGGACCAGCGGCACCGGCACCCCCGGCGTGAGGCACGAGCACCCCGACACACTGCCGCCCGACGAGGAGGGCGTCGAGGAGGCCGAAGCGCACGACGACACCCGCTGACCCCGCCCCTAACGGCGGTCCTTCCACCAGGTGGTGAGGGCGTTGCGGAGCGGGCCGTGGTGCTCGTCGTCGACGATCTTGATGTCGCCCATCACGGCGTGCGCGGTGACGCGCACGACGGGGACGCGGGCGCCGGGATGCGGGTCGCGGACCGCGACCCGCCGGTCGCCGAGGAAGTTGTGCCCGGTCAGCACGATGCTGACGCCGTCCGGGACGATGATCTTGACGTCGCCCATCACGGCGGTCACGGCGATGTGCACCTCGCCGGTGGGGACCTGGGCGCCGCGCAGGTCGAGCTCGACGTCGCCCATCACCGACACGGCCTCCAGCGGCCCGTCGATGCGGCCGACGATGCGCTCCTTGCAGTCCCCCATGACCGCGCTGAACCTGCGCTTGACCTGCGCGGGCGCGGGGTTGGCGCCGGGCGCGCCCATGCCGGGCAGGTCGGCGGTGATGAGTTCGAGGTCGCCGCGCGCGACGGCCGCGTAGGCGGCCTCGGTGCGCTCGGTCAGCTCCTCGAAGGTGAGCCGCCCCTCCACCGAGGCGATCCGCAGCCGCTCGACGACGGCCTCGCGCTCGGCGTCGGACGCCCGCACCGTGTCGGACGTCCGCCCGGTGCCGGGCGCGGTCGTCACGTCGACCGGCTCGGGGGCGGGGCCGGCGTCCCGCCGCCGCTCTGGCGGGCGGCACGGGGCGGGCCGCTCGGGATGCGGACCGGACTGACTCATGATTCCGACGGTATGCCCCTGGCGGCGCCGGACAATCCGCCGCGCGGACGAGATCGCCACACCACCTGAGGAGGATGGACGTCCTCCCACCCCACGAGCATGATCAACCTGATGCCCGAACCGCGTTCTGTATTCTGCGGGTCGACGGCATGAACGTTGGGAGAGCGCGTGACGCACGAGGTGTTCAACCAGGTCCCCCCGCTCGCCGGGCACGACGTGTCCGACGAGGCGGCCCTGCTGGACGGGCTGCACCGCGAGGGCGCCGGATGGGCCGAGGCCGAGGTGCGCGAGCTCGGCCGCCTGGCCGGCACCGAGCGGGCCCAGGAATGGGGACGCCTCGCCAACGAGCACCCGCCCGTCCTGCGCACCCACGACCGCTGCGGGCACCGGATCGACGAGGTCGAGTTCCACCCGGCGTGGCACGAGCTGATGACCGTCGCCGTGACGCACGGCCTGCACGGCTCGGCATGGACCGACACACGCGAGGGCGCCCACGTCGCCCGCGCCGCGAAGTTCTACACCTGGCGCGTCGACGCGGGCCACGGCTGCCCCGTCTCGATGACCTACGCCGCCGTCCCGGCCCTGCGGCAGTCACCGGAGCTGGCCGCCCAGTACGAGCCGCTCCTGGCCAGGCCGGAGTACGACTTCGGGCTGCGGCCCCCGCTCACCAAGACCGCGCTCCTCGCCGGCATGTCCATGACCGAGAAGCAGGGCGGCTCGGACGTCCGCGCCAACACCACCACGGCCGCGCCCCAGCCGGACGGGACGTACCGGCTCGTCGGCCACAAGTGGTTCACCAGCGCCCCGATGTGCGACGTGTTCCTCACCCTCGCCCAGGCGCCCGGCGGCCTGACCTGCTTCCTCGTCCCCCGCGTCCTGCCGGACGGCGGCCTCAACCCGCTGCGCCTGATGCGGCTGAAGGACAAGCTCGGCAACAGGTCCAACGCGTCCTCCGAGGTGGAGTACGACGAGGCGCTCGCGTGGCGGGTCGGGGACGAGGGCCGCGGCGTCCGCACCATCATCGAGATGGTCAACATGACCCGCCTCGACTGCGTGATCGGCGCCGCGTCCGGAATGCGGCTCGGCGTCACCACCGCCGCGCACCACGCGGCGCACCGCTCGGCGTTCGGCCGCCCGCTGATCGACCAGCCGCTGATGCGCAACGTCCTGGCGGACCTCGCGATCGAGTCGGAGGCCGCCACGACCACGATGCTGCGCCTCGCGGGCGCCACCGACCGCTCGGTGCGCGGCAACGAGTCCGAGACCGCCTTCAAGCGCCTCGGCCTGGCCGTCAGCAAATACTGGATCTGCAAGCGCTGGCCCGCGCACGCCGCCGAGGCCCTCGAATGCCTGGGCGGCAACGGCTACGTAGAAGAGTCCGGCATGCCCCGCCTCTTCCGCGAATCCCCCTTGAACTCCATCTGGGAGGGCTCCGGCAACGTAGCGGCCCTCGATCTCCTACGCGCAACGCTACGCGAACCGCAAACCCTAGAGGCATTCTTCGACGAGGTCACCCTCGCCCAAGGAGCCGACAAGCGCCTAGACGCAGCCATCAAGGAGACCAAGGAAAGCTTCGCCGACACGTCCACAATCGAGTACCGAGCCCGCCGAGTAGCCGAAAACCTGGCCCTAGTCCTACAGGCATCGCTGCTGGTCAGACACGGCCACCCGGCCGTAGCCGACGCCTTCTGCGCCACCCGCCTGGCAGGCGACGGGGGCGGCGCCTTCGGCACCCTCCCACCGAGCCTGGACGTCGCCCCCATCATCGACCGCGCCACCCCGAAGGTCGGCTGAATTCTCGCCTGAGGTCAGTGTCCTTGGTTCAGGTGAGCCATTAATCGGCCTCGCGACACCGCGATGACGGTAGGGGTGGTCCTTCCATTGTTCAGGGGGAGGCTGGTTTGCGGGCGGTGAGCAGGCGGGTCGGGACCCATGGGCTGCCCCACCACGCGCGCCAGCCGAGGCCGCGCACGTGGATGTCCTGGGCGTCCAGCCGCGCCAGCACCGCCGCGTACTCGCGGGGGGTCCGCGCCAGGTCGGCGATCAGCAGGCGGCCGCCCGGCCGCAGCACCCGGTACGCCTCGGTGATCGCCTGGGCGCGGGCGTCCGCGCCGAAGATGGTGTGCACCGTCAGGCTGGACACGACCAGGTCGAAGCTCGCCTCCGCGTACGGGAGCCTGCGCAGGTCACCCCCCTGCACGTGGACGCGGTCGGCGACGCCTTCGGCGCGGGCGTTGCGCAGGGTCGCCGCCGGGGTGTTGCCGGACTGGTCACGTCCGCGCCACAGGTCCACGCCGACCGCCCGGCCCTGCGGGAGGTGCCGGGCGGCGGCCAACAGGACGGCGCCGCGTCCGCAGCCGAGGTCGAGCAGCCGTTCGTCGCCACGCAGGTCCAGCTCGTCCAGCACGTCCCGCCAGACCAGGAACTTGCCGCGCAGCGTGACGTGCAGGCTCAGGGCCAGGCATCCCGCCAGCAGGGTGCCGGAGACCAGCGCGGGCAGCGCGGCGGCCAGATCGGCGGTGACCGCCATCACCAGCCCGGTCACCCAGAATCCCAGCACGACCAAGCCCACGAAGCCGAACCCGTAGGGCGCGTCCATCCCGTACCGAGCACCAGGCATCCCGCCACTCTGCCACGAACCGGCCACTCGGGGGCCGTCTACGACGCACTGGTCCACCGCCGACTGTTGGCGACATATGCGAAATGACTGATCGTCACCTATTGGCGCTTTAGGCTCGCTTCGGACGGAGGTGGGGTATCGGGCATGAGGATCGAGCGGCATCAAATCGGCGCGAAACGGCTGCGCGAGGCGACCGAGGACTTCGCCGGGCGTATCGGCCGCAGCGTCCGCCTCCAGCAGGAGGCGGGACGCGACGGGTTCGGCTGGCAGATGATCGCCAACGACCTGCTGGACTACGCCGGAGCCCGGTCGGTGGAGGACCCGCGGATCGACCGGGACGCCTGGACGGCGCTCCGTTCGGCCGCCGAAGCGCATCTGGGCGCCCTGGAACTGGCCGACCCGGCGGGCCCGCCGGTGACCGTCATGATCCCGTACACCCGCACCGGCGTCTCCTACGAACCGGCGCCGGAGGACGACGTGTCTCCGCGCGGCGTGTTCGAGAGGGACTGGCAGGAGGCGCTGTACCTGTGCGTCCTGGTGGGCGACCCGCGAAGGTGCTGGATGACGTTCGAACGCACGGCCGGGCACGCCTTTTCCCCCTTCAGCCGGGCCCTGAGCGACATGGTCTTCGGCGACGGCGAGCGAGCCGGCGACCTCATCGGGACGCCCGGCACCGACGCGGAGCGGGCCCTGCACGCCCTGGCCACGGGCGACCAGGACGCCTTCTGGACGGCGATCGCGGCCATGCTCGCCCGACCGCGGGGCGAGGACCCGCGCCCCCGCACCCTGCTGCTGCCGCCGGCACCGCTCGCGCTCACCGCCATCGCCGTCAGGGACAATGGCTGGGAGCAGCGGATCGAGTCCGACTACCTGCCTCCGAGCATCACCCGCGGTGGCCGGAGCCACGGCGCCGAGACCGCGCAACGGCCGCGCGTCGGCCCGTACGGGGCGGACCGCAAGCCGTTCCCGCTCCCGGCGACGGTGGAGCGCCCACCGTTCGATGACCATTCCGAGGCGCTCGCCTACCACGACGCCAAGACGCCGGAAATGGTCGAGAACGCATGGAGCCCGCCGGCGTCGAGGAAGAGGATCCCCCACTCCCTGGCCTGGGACGGCTGGAAACAGGTCGTCCGGTTCCAGTTCCGCGCCGAATCCGATCCGCAAGGGCGCGACCCGCGTTCTCGGGAGGCGCTGGAGCTGGCGTCGGAGTTCTACGCCGCGGCGTTCCGGACGGCGACGGCGCCCGGCGAAACGGTGGAGATCACCATCGGCGGCCGTACCGCGCCCATGACCACCTCCTCCATCGAGCCCGAAGACCTGTCGAACTACGAATGGCACCACGCGATCGCGCTCGCGTTGATCATTGGGTCCAAGGAACGGCGCGGCCTCCTGCTGGGCATCGACCCCGACGCCCTGGCATCGGAATGGTGCGCGCCCGCCCACCACGCCTTCCATGTCGCGCTCCGCGCCTACCTGAGGGGCGAGCCCGCCCGTCCTGCCACGGACCGGGCGCTGGCCGCCGTCCGGAACGCCGCGGCCGCCCAGCCGGGCATCCTTTGGCCGTTCACCGTCCTGCTGTCACAACTCGTGGCCGGAGACCCGGACGGGTTCGTGGCGGCACTGGTCGACGCCCTGGAGGAGTTCCGCGAGCACTACACCGCCGGCGACGAGCAGGACAGCGTCGGCAAGCAGGTCCCCATCGACATCCTCGCGCTGACCTGCCACGCGCACCGTGAACTCGGCTGGGAGATCCCCGTGGTCTCCGACTACCTCCCCACCGCGATCGTGAGCATGGCTGAACACGAGATCTGAAGCCTTTACCGTCGCTTCTTCAGCAGCATCACGATGTCGTCGCTGGCGGCGGCCAACATCGAGCCGTCCGGGCTGTACGTCAACTCGGTGACGTCGGGCGAATCTCCAAAGAAGGGAATCCGATCCCTCTTTCCGTCAGAGGTGGAGATGAGATCGCCGTTTTTCGGGTCCCAGATTTTCGCGGTGTTGCCGCTGGCGGTGGCGAGTGTGGAACCGTCCGGGCTGAACACCACTTCCCAGACACTGGCCCCGAACCCTTTGAGGGTGGTGACGAGGGAGCCGGTTCTCGCATCCCAGATTCTCGCCGTCTCGTCCAAGCCGCCTGTGACGATCCTGGAACCGTCGGGGCTGTACGCGACCGAAGCGACACCGCTGCGATGCCCGACAAGCGAGGCGACGCGATCACCGGTCGCCGCGTCCCAGACCTTCGCGGCCTCCCCCGAGCCTCCGGTGGCCACTCTGGTGCCGTCCGGACTGAACGTCACCGCGTAGACGCCGCCCGGGTAACCGCCGATCTCGGCGATGCGGTCACCGGTCTCGGCATTCCATACGGCTACGGTGGGGTCGGCAGTATAGGCGTCGGCGGCGAAGGCGGATCCGTTCGGACTGAACGCCACCGACCGGTATGAGGCATCAACTCCGCGAAGAGTCGTGACGACTTTTCCCGATGCGACGTTCCACACCAGTGCCTCGTGGCGCCGCATGATCACGATCCTGGAACCGTCCGGGCTCAACGCCGCCGCCTCGATCAATCCCCGATCGTCACCGAATTTCGTGACGACTTCATGGCTTTCGACGTCCCAGATCCTCGTGGTGCCGCTCGCACTCGCGGTGATCAGCTTGGAAGCGTCCGAACTGAACGCCACCAATCTGATGTCTTCGCCATATCCACCGAGTGTGGTGAGGAGCTTACCGGTTCTGGTTTCCCAAAGCTTCGCGGTGTGGTCACGGCTGCCGGTGGCCAGTTTCGAACCGTCCGGGCTGAACGCCACCGCCACGACGTCGTCCCGGTGCCCGCTCAGGGTGAAGGCGTCGAACTTCTTGCGCCCCATATGTTCGAAGCGACCGAGGACGAAGAGGAGTAATACCGTCACCACGACGATGCTCCCGAATTTCAGAGTCCGTCGAGGAATCAGCGGCGCGAACGGCGCCCGGAGCGTCTCGCGCTCCCGAGGTGAGCGGCGTTCGACGACCGGCTCGTCGAGTCGCGGAACGGGCGGCCGTGCGGGGAGCTTGGGAAGGTCGCCGATGTCGCGGAGACGTGCGAGGACGTCCGCGGCCTGTGCGGGACGCCGATCGGGGTCCTTGGCCAGCAGTTCCAGGACGAGACGGTCGAGCGCTTCGGGAATCTCGGGCCGCGCCGTGCTCGGCGGTGCGGGGGCCGCATTGAGGTGCTGTCCCATGAACGCGCTGAGCGACGGGCCGTGGAAAGCGGTGCGCCCGGTCAGCATGACGTACAGGATTCCCCCGAACGCGTACAGATCCGTGCGGCCGTCGACCGGATCCCCGAGCCACTGCTCGGGGGCCATGAACCTCGGTGTTCCCGCCTGCCCTTCGAGCGTGTGCGATGCCGAAGCCTCGACGATATGGGCGATGCCGAAATCGCAGATCTTGACCCGATCCCCTTGCAGGAGCATCAGGTTCGCGGGCTTCATGTCCCGATGCACGATGCCGTGCTCATGGGCCGCGGCCAGACCGTCCGCGATCTGCGCGGCCAGCACCAGCGCCCGCCGCACCGCGAGCCCGTGCGGATGCGCGGCGATCTCCTCGGCCAGGTCCCTGCCCCGCAGGAATTCCATCACCAGATACCACTGGCCGTCATATTCTCCGAAGTCGTCGACCGCGGCGATGTTCGGATGAGTCAGCCTGGCCGCGATCTTCGCTTCCTGGCGGAACTTGCTCAACCACACGGGGCTGCTCGCCGCGACGTCCCGGTGCAGGAACTTGACCGCGACCGGCCGGTCCCTCAGGAGATCGGCGGCCCTCCACACCTGGCCGAAGCCGCCTCCGCCCAAAGCCCGCTCAAGCCGATACCGGCCGGCGATGCGCAGCCCTGACTCCACCCAGCACCCCCACCACGCCTACCGCGAGAATCCGTCACCCTGGCGGGACCTGACCTAGAAAACCACACCCCGGCGGAATGAGGGAGAGCCCTGGGACGCTAAGTGGCCCATCGTGTTCGGCAAGATCCGAGCCGGGCACGGGCCTGAGAGCATGACCGCCCAACACGGCCCGGGCCGCACCCGGCTCTGAGGCGCCACACCAATGGCGACATCGCGATCAGGGACTTTTAAGCGCCCTGGCGATTGCCCACATCAAGCGGGCATCCAAACCGCAACGCGGAAAGCCACAGGAGAATACGGCAACACCTTGTGGCTCTGTTCAGACAATGCGGAGAAGAATTACGCCAGATCATCGACGAAGTGCCGGGGCGAACCCGGGGCGGCGAGCCCCGCCGACGCCCGCGGCCGCGATCACGATGCCCGGTAGCAGTTCCAGACCGGCCCCCGCCGTCCGTCGGCAGGCGCCGGCGCCGACGGACCCGATCCTCCAAGGACGGGGCGCCGGAGGGCTCCGCACCGGCCGGCGTTGCCGCCTCCGCGGCTCGGGGCCCGGCCCCCGCGCTTCGCGGAAAGCCCATTGGTACGGGGTTTTTCGCATTTTGCTCGGCTCCGTGAAGCTACGATGCGGGGCAAGTTCTCCTGAGCCTTGAGGATGCACATGGCCGAGTCGTCCCCGCAGATCCCCACCGGCGTTCCGACCGCGGCACGCGTCTACGACGTGATGCTCGGCGGCAAGGACAACTACGAGGTGGACCGGACCGTTGCCGAGGCCAGCCTCTCGATCATGCCGGAGCTGCGGGCCATCGCCCTGCACAACCGCGCGATGCTGCACCGCGTCGTCCGCCATCTCGCCGCCGAGGAGGGGATCACCCAGTTCCTCGACCTGGGATCGGGGCTGCCGACCGTCCGCAACACCCACGAGGTCGCCCAGGAGGTCAACCCGCAGGCCCACGTGGTGTACGTCGACATCGATCCGATCGTGCTGGCGCACGGGCGGGCGATCCTGGCGGACAACGCCAACACCACCGTGGTGACCGCGGACATCCGGCAGCCCGAAGACCTTCTCGGCCGGCCGGAGGTCCGCGCGCTGATCGACTTCGACCGGCCCGTCTGCGTGATGCTCGTCGGCATCCTGCACCACCTCGCCGACGACGAGAAGCCCGGCCGGATCGTCCAGGTGCTGCGGGACGCGATGCCCAGCGGCTCCTTCTTCTTCATCACCAACTTCACCCGGCTGGGCGACGCCCCCGAGTCCGTCGCGCTGGAGAAGCAGCTCCTGGAGCAGCTCGGCAGCGGCCGCGTCCGCACCCCTGCCGAGCTCGCCGCCTTCTTCGACGGGCTCGAGATCCTGTCGCCCGGCCTCGTCCCGCTCCCGCTGTGGCGCCCCGACGAGGCCGTCCTGGACGCCAGCACCATCGACGTCCGCTTCATGACGGGCGGCGTCGGCCGCAAGCCCTGACCTCTCAGAGGCCGAGGTCCCGCCGCTGGTGCATCCGTCCGTCGCCGTCGAGTTCGACGATCGTGTCGACGCCGATCCTTTCGAGGAAGGCGTGATCGTGGCTGACGATGAGGAGTGCTCCCCGGTACGCGTCGAGCGCTTCGGCGAGCTGCTCGACGCTTGCGATGTCGAGGTTGTTCGTGGGCTCGTCCAGGACCAGCAGCTGAGCGGGCGGCTCCGCGAGGAGGAGGCGTGCGAGGGAGACGCGGAATCGTTCTCCGCCTGAGAGCGTGCTGACCGGGCGGTCCACGCTGTCACCGCGCAGCAGCAGCCGGGCGAGCTGGTTGCGGATCGTGCCGGGCGGTGTTCCCGGGGCGACGGCCTGGACGTTGGCCATCGCGCTGGCGTCGTCGTCCATCCCGTCGAGGCTCTGCGGAAGGTAGCCGACGAGCTCGGTGCTCAGGCTGCCGTGCGGACGTCCCGGAACCGGTTCGGCGGCGTGGACGAGCTGCGCGATCAGAGTCGACTTCCCGGTGCCGTTCGCGCCGATGAGCGCCACCCGTTCCGGGCCCTGGATCACCACGGTCCGGTTCTGGTCCACCAGTTCCGCGATGCGCCGCCCGCGGGGAACGCCCGGATCGGGGAGGACGAGGTGGATGTGCTCCTCGTCGCGGACGCGCTCGTCCGCCGCGTCGACGGCGGCCTGGGCGGCCTGCACCTTGTGGTCGAGCGTGGACCGCATCGAACCCGCGGACGCCTGCGCCTTGCCGGCCCGGTTGCCGGCGAGGATCTTCGGGATCCCGCCGTCCTTCTGCGTCTTCCTCGCGGTGCGCTCCCGGCGCGCGAGCTTCGTCTCGGCCTCGGCGCGCTGGCGTTTCTCGACCTTGAGCGCCTGCTGGGCCGAGCGGGCCGCCTGCACCGCGGCCGCCTGCTCGTTCTCCCGGTGCTCCTTCCACGCGCTGTACGGGCCGCCGAAGGTGTCGAGCCCCCCTGCGAAGAGTTCGGCGGTGTGGTCCATGCGCTCCAGCAGTTCGAGGTCGTGACTCACGACGACGAGGGTTCCGGGCCACTGGTCGGCGAGCTCGGCCAGCCGGGCGCGGGCCGGGCGGTCGAGATTGTTGGTGGGTTCGTCGAGCAGCGTGATCGGGGTGCGCCGGACGCGCAGCCCGGTGATCGCGATCAGCATCGCCTCACCGCCGGACACCTCGGCCACGCGGCGGCCGAGGTCGCCCGCGGAGAAGCCGATCTGGTGCAGCGCCTCGTCGGCGCGGGACTCGATGTCCCAGTCGTCGCCGATCGCGTCGAAGTGGCGCTGGTCGACGTCGCCGGACTCGACGGCCTTCATCGCCGCGAGGACGCCGTGGATGCCGAGCAGTTCGGAGACGGTGGTTTCCCGCCTCAGTGTGAGGGACTGCGGCAGGTACCCGACCTCGCCCGTGGTGTCGATCTGCCCCGACGTCGGGCGCAGTTCACCCGCGATGAGCTTGAGCAGGGTCGACTTGCCGACGCCGTTGCGGCCGATCAGGCCCGTCCGGCCGGTGCCGAACGTGTCGCTGACACCGTCGAGCGCGACGGAGCCGTCAGGCCACTCGAAGGTCAGGTCGCGGAGCGTGATGGCGGAATTGATAGACATGGCGATATTTCTCTTTCTCCCGTCAACCGTCGGCAGGCGTGACAGGAATCAGTTCTGTGCCGGAAGGGCGGCCCCGGAAGATGCCCTCGGTCGCGCGCAGGCGGCGTCGCTCGCGCGCGAATGCTTCGACGGGGCCGGTGCAGCGTGAACGTGCCGGCGAGATTCACGCGGCGGTGTCAACACCCAGGACAGGTGGACGTGCACGCGTGCGTTGAGAAATACCGTTCACTCGCGTAGGAGAGTTGCTACGCGGGAAAGCCACCGGCAGTTCGGTGGCTAGGCTCTGTCCACCTCGATCAATTCCACGCCCTGATTCTAACAGCCACGCCCTCACAGTCAGAGGTCGTCGGCGGCCTCCGGGGCGGACACGATGCCCTCCGCCAGGCTGCCGAGCCTGACGTTGAGGTTCTGCGACGTGCGGGACAGCAGCTCGAACGCCTTGCCGGCGTCGAGACCGCGCCGCGCCATCAGGATGCCGGTGGCCTGGCCGATCACCGTCCGGGTGTCGAGCGCCTTGCGCAGGTTCACCATCTGGTTCTCGGCGTCGGCCATCTCGCGTGCGCCGTCGGCGGCCGTCCTGACGGCGGCCATGGCGAGGGAGGCGTGCGTGGCGAGCAGCAGCGCGGTGTCGCGGGCGACGTCGTCCAGGCTCCCGGGCGCCCGGGAGTACACGTTGAGCGCGCCCACGGCCTCGTCCGACTCGGTCGGCAGAAGCAGGGCGGTGGCCAGGACGGACGCGTAGCCGTACGCGGCGGCGGCCGGGCCGAACCGCGGCCAGGCGGGCTCGGCCGACAGGTCGCCGCTGCACGCGAACGCGGCGCCGGCGGGGTCCGCGGCGGTCACGCACGGGCCCTCCCCCAGCCGGTACTGGAGCCGATCCAGATCGACCGCCTCCGGGTCGCTGTAGAACGGCGTGCCCAGCTCGCCGGTCCGCTCCCGCAGCGTGATGCTGGCCATGTCGGCGTCGGGGATCAGCACGCGGGCGGCCAGGAGGATGCGCCGCAGGACGCCGTCGACCGTCTCCGCGTCCAGCAGCGAACGGGTCAGCTCCACGATGTGGCCCGCTGAGTCCGGGGAACGGTCCGAACCGGAGACGAGCCGCTCGTTCACCCGGGTTCTCCAACGTCTCGAGGCGGAGGTGGCCGCGACCGCCCCCGGCCGGGAGCCGCCGCACTCGCATGCTATGCCGTCCGGTCCGCCCTCGACTGATCCCGCATCGGCGGGCGCCGCACGCCGCCCGACGGTTTGAGGTCGACTCGCGAGGGAAGCGTGACCGGAAGGCCCGTTCCGGGTTCTTCGGGGTCCAACAGCGCGGCCCGCTTCACTACGACGCTCTCGGTGAGGTGGCCATGCGCACACCCTTCACGACCCCCAGCGGTATCTCGGTGAAGTTCGCCCCGCGTCAGACGGTCCTGCGCCTGCCGGCCTTCTTCGGCCTCGCGAACTACGACGACCTGCGCGACTGCTCGCGGCGGCTGCTGGACGACGGCATCCCCGCCATGGTCCTCGACCTGACCGGCTGCGAGTACTGCGACCCCGGCACCATGGAGGCGATCCTGCGCCTCCACATCCACGCCTCCGAGGTGGCCACGCCCCTGTCCCTGCGGCTCCCGGCGTCCGGGACGGTGCCGCGCGTCTGCGCCACCACGGGTGTGAGCCGCGTCGTCCCCGTCGAGGAAACGGGGGCCGACGGCCCTCTGACGCATCTCCACGGGCGGCTCCGGCGCTGAGCCCCGGGCCGCGTACGACCTCCGCACCTCCACGCCCAGGAAGGGGCCCCTGTGACACATGCCGAGGCACCGGTGAGGGACGGCGGCCGAGCCGCCCCCCGCGAGGACGACCCGCCCCCCGCCGAGGCGCTGCTGGACGAGATGAACCGCCCCGGGACCGCGCCCGGGCGCCGCAACCGGCTGCGAGCCGCGCTCGTCGAGACGCACGCCTCCATGGTCGAGTCGATCGCGCGGCGCTACGCGCACCGCGGCGAACCCCTGGAGGACATCCGGCAGGTCGCCTACCTCGGCCTGGTGACGGCGATCAACCGCTTCGACCCCGACCGCGGCGACAGCTTCCACGCCTACGCCTACCCCGTCATCCTCGGCGAGGTGCGGCGGCACTTCCGGGACAGGACCTGGGGCATCCGCGTCTCGCGCCGCATCCAGGAGCTGCGCCCCCGCCTCGTGCACGCCACCCAGGAGTTCTCGCAGGAGAACGGCCGCTCCCCCACGCCCCGCGAACTCGCCGACATCCTCGGCCTGGGCCTGGACGAGGTCACCGAGGCCATCATCGCGTGGGACTCCTACAACCCCCTGTCCCTGGACGCGCCCGCCGAAAGGGCCGCCGAGACCGACACCGACCTCATCGTCGACCACCTCGGCGCCGAAGACCCGGACCTGCACCACGTGGTGGAGCGCAAGACCCTCTGGTCCCTGCTCAGCGAACTGCCCGAGCGGCAGCGCACCATCGTCCTGCTGCGCTTCTTCGGCAACCAGACGCAGACGCAGATCGCCGAGCAGTTCGGCATCTCGCAGATGCACGTCTCGCGCCTGCTCAGCAAGTCACTGCTCCAGCTTCGCCACGGCATGCTGCCCGCCTGAGCGCACTACCAGGGCAGCGGGCCCTCCTCACTGAAGAAGCCGGCGGTCGGCCCGGCCTCGCCGAGCGTGGCAAGGCGCACCACCACGGCCGCGGCCTGCGCCGGGGCGAGGTGCCCGGTGTGGGCGTTGCTGTCGGTGTCGACGAAGCCGGGGGCGACGGCGTTGACGAGGACGCCGTCCTTCCGCAGCTCGTTGGCGTACTGGACGGTCAACGCGTTCAGCGCAGCCTTGGACGGCGTGTACGCGGCCGACGGCAGCAGCGCCGCGAAGGGGCCGTCCGGGTCGCTGGTGAGGGTCAGGGACCCGGCGTGGCTGCTGACGTTGACGATGCGCGCCGCCGGCGACCGCCGCAGCAGCGGCAGCATGGCGTTGGTCACCGCGATCACGCCGAATACGTTGGTCGCGAACACCGCCCGGACCATCTCCAGGTCGACGGAACTGGGGATCTGGTCCACGGCGTCCATGGGCGCCACCTGTCCCGAACCGGTGATGCCCGCGTTGTTGACCAGGACGTCGAGGCGTCCGTGGCTCTCCTCGACCCGCTTCGCCGCCTCCTGGACGGTGGCCGGATCGGTGACGTCCAGGACGAGCGCGTGCACGTCGCCGCCCGCCTCGCGCAGCGCCGCGGCGGCCTCCTCTCCGCGCCGCCCGTCCCGCGCACCGATCAGGACCGTCATGCCCCGCCCGGCGAGTTCCTCGGCGACCGCCCGTCCGATCCCCTTGTTGGCCCCGGTGACCAACGCGACCGTCCGGCTCCCGGCGTCCTCGTTCATGTCCAGCTCCTCGTCTCGCGGCCCGCGCGGCACTCCACGCGGCTCTGGACACGAGATGACGGCGCCCCCTCGCCCGTGACAGCGTCCGTGTGTGACGTGCGCCACTGGTCCCGGATGTCACAGCCGGGCGGAGTCCGGCGTCCTGTGCACGGCACGAAACACGCAACGGGAGAGGGCCATGGACGGACGATCGAAGGGCACGGCCGACGGCCGCGTGGACGCCGCCACCGAGGCGTTCGTCGCCCACCGCAACCTGCTGTTCACCGTCGCCTACGAGATGCTCGGCTCGGCCGCCGACGCCGAGGACGTCCTGCAGGAGACCTGGCTGCGGTGGACGGGCGTCGACCTCGACTCGGTGCGGGATCCCCGCGCCTACCTGGTGCGGACCACCACCCGGCAGGCGCTCACCCGGCTGCGCACGCTGCGCCGGCGCAAGGAGTCCTATGTCGGGCCCTGGCTACCGGAGCCGCTGCTGACCGCGCCCGACGTGGCCGAGGACGTCGAGCTGGCCGAGAGCCTCTCGATGGCGATGCTGCTGGTGCTGGAGACGCTCGCCCCGACCGAGCGGGCGGTGTTCGTGCTGCGCGAGGTGTTCGACCTCGACTACCAAGAGATCGCCCAGGCCGTCGGCAAGAACCCCGACGCGGTCCGCCAGATCGCCCACCGGGCCCGCAAGCACGTCGCCGCTCGCCGGCCCCGCGACACCGCCTCCCCGTCCGACACCCGGGCCGCTCTGCACGCCTTCCAGCGGGCGGTCGAGACCGGCGACCTGCAGAACCTGCTCGACGTCCTCGCGCCGGACGTCGTCCTGCTGACCGACGGCGGCGGCGTCGTCCGGGCCGCGCTGGCGCCCGTCGTGGGGGCCGGCAAGGTGGCCGGCGTGCTCGCCAGGATCTCCGGCGCGGTCTCGCTGCTGCCGACGCACGTCAACGGCCATCCCGCGCTGGTCCTCGGCCGCGCCGGCGAGATCGACACCGTTCTCGCGACCCGCATCGACGACGGCCGCGTCACCGGCCTCTACGCCGTCCGCAACCCCGAGAAGCTCTCCCGCATGACGGAGGAGATCGTCCTTCACCGCTGACCGGCGCCTCCGGGCCCGCGTTCAGATGAGGGCGCGCAACCACTCCCCCAGCACCCGGTAGTCGGCGCCGGTGATCCCCTCACCCGGGTCGACCCGATGCGCGAGCGCCGGTGCCGGATGCCGCGCGGCGACGAAGGCGCGGTCCCGGTCGGTGATCTCGTCGTCGAGCCAGGCGAAGGGACGCCCCGCCGCCCATGCGACCAGGGTTCGCGTCTTCCAGTGCAGGCCGCGCCGCTGGTCCCGCTCTTCTGCGTCAGGGTCGTCCGGCCAGGTCACCGTCGCCAGCCGTGGCAGCCCCAGGAGCGGGGCGACGCACTCGTTCGCGTCGTCCATCCAGGTGGTGGCCCACACCAGTTCGCACGGCAGCGCCGTGAGCCTGGGTCCGTGCCCGGGATCGACCCGGGCCAGCAGCGGGTTCGCCTCGACGTGCGGTGACGAGGCCGGCCGGTACGTCGGGTGCTCGCGCGGCCCGAAGGGGATGAGCGGCCCGTCGACGTCGAGGAAGAGCAGCGGCCGCCGCCGCGGGGATTCGGTCATGGGCGGGCGGGCTCGTCCAGGACCCTGGTGATGGCCTCGTCGACCGCGGCGCGGACCGTGGCCGGGTCGTCGAGGTCGAAGCCTACGGCGAGGCCGTCTCTGAGGAGCATGAGAATGTGGGCGGTGCGGTCGGGGTCGGGGTGGCCGTCGGCGGCCAGCAGGTCGCGGAACAGGCCCCGGCACCACTGCCGGTGCTCGTCGACCGCCCGGCGCACCGGGTGGGCGGGGTCGGGGTACTCGGCGGCGGCGTTGATGAACGGGCAGCCGCGGTAGCCGGGGTCGGAGCCGAAGGTGCACATCCGCTCGAACGCCGTGAGGAGCGCCTCGCGGGGCGTCGCCGACTCGGGCACGTCGGCGATGCCGCGCTGACGCAGGCTCTGCTCGGTGACGTAGGCGCGGACGAGGTCGTCCTTGCTCGGGAAGTGGTGGTAGAAGGTCGCCTTCGCCACCCCGGCCTCGGCGATGATCCGGTCGATGCCCACGGCGTGCACGCCCTCGGCGTAGAACAGGCGCGTCGCGGTGTCGAAGACGCGGGACCAGGCCGCGCTCCGGCCGGGCGCCGGGGATCTCGTGGTCACGTCTTGACGCTACCAGACAGACCGGTCTAGTCTCCTGGAGCAGACAGATCTGTCTGTCTACTTGCGAAGGGACGGCCCATGCCGCACTACACGACCACCGCCACCTCCACCGGGCGCGACGGGCGCGCGTTCACCACCGACGGGCGGCTGGACCTCAAGATGGCCCTGCAGAAGGAGCTCGGCGGCGACGGCGACGGGACGAATCCCGAGCAGCTGTTCGCGGCCGGCTACGCCTCGTGCTTCGCCAGCGCCATGCAGCTCGTGGCGCGGAAGCAGAAGATCGACGTGTCCGGCATGTCGGTGACCGCGGAGGTCGGCCTCAGCCCGAACGGCTCGGGGGGCTTCCAGCTCGACGTCAAGCTGCGGGCGGAGCTTCCCGACGCCCTCAGCGCGGAGACCAAGCAGCGGCTCATCGAGACCACCCACCAGGTGTGCCCCTACTCCAACGCCACCCGCGGCAACATCCCGGTGGAGCTGACCGCTGTCTGACGGGTCGTCCGGCCGGACGAGGCCGTCGGCCGGTTCCGGCTCGGTGAGGCGCAGCAGCGCGCGGATGCCGTCCTCGTGGCGGTGCAGGGCGGAGCCGTTCCACT
>NZ_JBEZJI010000045.1:0-76415 GCF_040649435.1 Actinomadura sp. NPDC048955 | reverse complement strand
ACGCGGTCGCGCAGGGCGGACGGGGTGAGCGCGAACACTTCGCGGACGGTGTCATTGAAGGCGCGGATGCTGGCGAATCCCGCCGCGAACGCCACCGGCGGCGACGGTGTTGTTGGTGGCCTCGTCGATCAGGATGAAGCCGCCGGTGAGGCGGTTGCGGCCGTAGTCGTCGACGAACAGCGGCTGCGTCACCCGCAGCGAGATGCGGCCGATCTCGTTCAGGCCGAGGGAGTCGGCCTGGTCGTCGCGGTGCAGGGTGTTGACGTCCAGCCGGTAGTGCAGCTGCTTCACCATCGCCTTCGCGGTGCGGGTCGTGTGCTTGATGACCAGCTTCGTGCGCGGGGTGAGGGCGCGGTCCGGGGTCATCCAGCAGACCATCGCGTCGATGTCCTGCGCGACCTCGGGCCGGTTGTTCGGACGGGCGATCATGTCGCCGCGGGAGATGTCGATGTCGTCGGCGAGGCGCAGGGTCACCGACATCGGCGCGAACGCCTCCCCGACCGGCCCGCCCGGCCCGTCGATGTGGGTGATCGTCGTGGTCAGCCCGGACGGCAGGTGCACCACCTCGTCGCCCGGCTTCAGCACGCCGCCCGCCACCTGGCCCGCGTAGCCGCGGTAGTCGTGCAGGTCGGGGTCCGTGGACGCGTGCGGCCGGACGACGTACTGCACCGGGAACCGCACGTCGATCAGGTTGCGGTCGGAGGCGATGTGCACGTGCTCCAGATGGTGCAGCAGCGACGAGCCCTCGTACCACGGCATGTTCACGCTGCGCTCGACGACGTTGTCGCCGTGCAGCGCCGAGATCGGGATGAACGTCAGGTCCGTGACCTCCAGCTTGGAGGCGAAGGACGTGAACTCGTCCACGATCCGCTCGTACACGCCGCGGTCGTAGTCGACCAGGTCCATCTTGTTGATCGCCACGACCAGGTGCGGGACCTGGAGGAGCGTGGTGAGGAACGCGTGCCGGCGCGACTGCTCCAGGATGCCCTTCCGGGCGTCCACGAGGATGATCGCCAGGTCGGCGGTGGAGGCGCCCGTCACCATGTTCCGGGTGTACTGGATGTGCCCCGGGGTGTCGGCGATGATGAACTTGCGGCGCGGCGTCGCGAAGTACCGGTACGCCACGTCGATGGTGATGCCCTGCTCCCGCTCGGCCCGCAGGCCGTCGGTCAGCAGTGCCAGGTTCGTGTACTCCTCGCCGCGGTCGGCGCTGGTCTTCTCGACCGACTCCAGCTGGTCCTCGAAGATCGACTTGGAGTCGAACAGCAGCCGGCCGATCAGCGTGGACTTGCCGTCGTCGACGCTGCCGGCGGTGGCGAACCGCAGGAGGTCCATCGCCTTGGCCGGCCGGTCCCCGGCCGGACGGCCCCCGGCGAGCCCGTCGTTCGCGCTGGCCATCAGAAGTAGCCCTCCTTCTTGCGGTCCTCCATCGCGGCCTCGCTGGTGCGGTCGTCGGCGCGGGTCTGGCCGCGCTCGGTGATCCGCGTCGCCGCGATCTCCTCGATCACCTCGTCGAGCGTCACCGCGTTCGACTTCACCGCGCCCGTGCAGGACGCGTCGCCGACCGTCCGGTACCGGACGGTCGCCGCGAACTCGGGCTCGTCGTCGCCGCGGTTCGCGAAGCCCGTCTCGGCGTCCAGGAGCAGTCCGTCGCGCTCGAACACCTGCCGGCTGTGCGCGAAGTAGATCGGCGGGAGTTCGAGCTCCTCGCGCCGCACGTAGTCCCAGATGTCGAGCTCGGTCCAGTTCGACAGCGGGAACACCCGGACGTGCTCACCCTGCACGATCTTGGTGTTGAACAGGTTCCACAGCTCCGGGCGCTGGTTCTTGGGGTCCCACTGCCCGAACTCGTCCCGGAAGGAGACCACCCGCTCCTTCGCGCGGGCCTTCTCCTCGTCCCGGCGCGCGCCGCCGAACGCCGCGTCGAACTGGTGCTCCTCGATGGCGTCCAGAAGCGGGGTGATCTGGAGCCGGTTCCGGGACGCGCGGCGGCCCTTCTGCTCCACCACCCGGCCGCTGTCGATCGCGTCCTGCACCGACGCCACGATCAGCCGGACGCCGAGCTCGCCGACCCGGCGGTCCCGGAACTCGATCACCTCCGGGAAGTTGTGGCCGGTGTCGACGTGCATGACCGGGAAGGGGATCGGGGCGGGCCAGAACGCCTTCTGCGCCAGGCGCAGCATGACGATGCTGTCCTTGCCGCCGGAGAACAGCAGCACCGGCCGCTCGAACTCGGCCGCCACCTCCCGGAAGATATGGATCGACTCGGCTTCGAGGACGTCTAGCTGGGACAGCAGATAATCGCAACGCTGCATGGTCTGGGGCTCTTTCCACGCTGTTCTGGCAGATGCAACCGGTGGCACGGAGACGGGCACATGCCTTCCCACCGGGTCGAAACGCCGGCCCGCGCCGGTGCGGTCCCGCCCTGGGGGCGGACCGGTCACGGCAGCGCGCCGCTTACTTCCCGGATGCCGGTCAGCAGCGTTGACGCCGACATGGGATGGCACACCAGGATATCCGGGAGCCGGGGGTCCTCACGGTTGTAGCGCAGCGGCGCCCCGTCGACCCGGGACGCGTGCGCCCCGGCGCCGAGCGCGACGGCCGCCGGGGCCGCCGAGTCCCACTCGAACTGGCCGCCCGCGTGCACGTAGGCGTCCACCTCGCCGAGCAGCACCGCGGAGATCTTCGCGCCCGCCGACCCGATCGGCACCAGCTCCACCTCCGGCTCGATCGCCTCCGCCAGCGCCCGGACGAACTCCGGCGGCCGCGTGCGGCTCACGGCGATGCGCAGCTTCTCCGCGTCCGGCGCCGGGACGTGCAGCGGCACCTCGCGGGGCGGCGGCGTCCCGGCGGGCCCGGCCGTGACGGGGTCGGGGTCGGCGAGGTCGGTACGGACGAGCGAGGCGCCGCCCACCGCGTCCGTGCGGAGCGTCAGGCCCTGCGCCGGCAGCGCGACGGCGCCGGCCGCCAGGCGGCCGTTGCCGGACGCGTCCCGTTCCCACAGCGCCACGTGCACGGCCCAGTCGCGGCGGCCCTCCTCGGAGAACTCGCGGGTGCCGTCCAAGGGGTCGACGATCCACACGCGGGAGGCCGTGAGCCGCTCCGCGTCGGCGGTGTTGCGGGTGGGGGCGCGGTCGTCGCCCCGGGACCGTTTCCCGGCGACCGAGGACCGCCCCTCCTCGGACAGGACGGCGTCACCGGGACAGCGCTCCGCCAGCGCCGCCATCAGGTACTCGTGCGCTCGCAGGTCGCCGGTGTCCTTCAGGGCCCTCGCGTCGGCGAAGCCCATCTCGTCCCGCACGCCCAGCAGCAGCCGGCCCGCCGTCCCGGCGAGCTCGGCCGCGAGCGAATGATCGTCCGCCGCCCCTGCCTCGGTCATCTGAGATCACATTCCCGACTCGACTGGTCTGCTCGGTCTACTTTCTCATGCCCGCCGCATCCGCCTCGGGACGAGGTCCCGCCCAGCGGCCCGCACGCCAGTGTTCCGCCCGCGCCGCCACGCGGGCAGCGCCCTGTCGTGTTCTCGCCGGGGGGTCGGCCGCCGCGCACCGCACGCCGCGGCGGCGGCCCGCTCAGTACGCGCCGGAGCCGCGGAAGACGGCCGACCAGGTCTTCCACATGATCTGCAGGTCCAGGACGAGGGTCCAGTTGTCGACGTACCGCAGGTCGAGCCGGACCGACTCCTCCCACGACAGGTCCGAGCGGCCGCTCACCTGCCAGAGCCCGGTCAGGCCCGGCTTGACCACCAGGCGGCGGTAGACGTCGCCGCCGTACTGGGCGACCTCGTCGGGCAGCGGCGGGCGCGGGCCCACGAGCGACATCTCGCCGCGCAGCACGTTGAACAGCTGCGGCAGCTCGTCCAGCGAGTACCGGCGCAGCCGGCGGCCCACCCGCGTCACCCGCGGGTCCTGCCGGATCTTGAACAGCACCCCGTCGTTGTCGTTGGCGGCCAGCAGCTCCATCCGGCGCGCCTCGGCGTCGGCGACCATCGTGCGGAACTTCAGCACCGTGAACTCCCGGCCCCCGCGCCCGACGCGCGTCTGCCGGAACAGCACCGGGCCGTCCCCGGACATCTTGATCAGGACGGCGATCAGCAGCAGCAGCGGGCTCAGCGCCACGATCCCGCCGAGCGCCACGACCCGGTCGACCAGGCCCTTGAGGACCTTGCGGCCGCCGTCCAGCTCCGGGTGCTCCACGTGCAGCAGCGGCAGGCCCGACACCGGGCGGATCGAGATCCGCGGGCCGGTCACGTCCATCAGCGCGGGCGCCACGACCAGCTCGACGTCGTTGCGCTCGATCTGCCACGCCAGCCGGCGCAGCGCCACCCCGTCCATCTCCGGGCACGCCAGCACGGCCACCGAGTCGGCACCGATCCGGTCGGCGACCGCCGCAGCCTGGCCGAAGTCGCCCAGCACCGGGACGCCCTCCACCTCGGCGACCGCGTCCTCGCCCGAGGCGAGCACCGGCGGCAGGCACACGGCCACGATGTCCATCCCGTGATACCGCTTCTTCTGCAGCAGCCGGATCAGGTCGGACACCGACGTCCGGTGCCCGACCGCGACGACCCTGCGCATGTACTCGCCGTGCCAGCGCTTCCGGTGCAGCCACTTGCGCAGCCGGTAGCGCGCCAGCAGCGCCAGGAACGTCCCGAGGGGCAGCGCCATCACCACGTAGCCGCGCGCGACGTCGGTCTTGGTGGCGTAGGCCAGGATGGCGACCACCGCGGTCAGGATGAACCCGGCGCGCAGCACCCGGTGGAACTCCTCGTACCCGACGCCCACGTAGCGGGGCTGGTACGCGCGGCACAGCAGCAGCGTCGGGAGCCAGACCACGGGGAGCACCACGGTCAGCGCCACGTACGGCGCGTCCAGTTCGTTGGGGACGCCCGGGAACCTGAGCACGAAGGCGATCACTCCGGCC
Organism: Actinomadura sp. NPDC048955; assembly: GCF_040649435.1. Lineage (NCBI taxonomy): Bacteria > Bacillati > Actinomycetota > Actinomycetes > Streptosporangiales > Thermomonosporaceae > Actinomadura > Actinomadura sp. NPDC048955. The sequence continues at coordinate 71,495 of NZ_JBEZJI010000045.1, read as the reverse complement.
ATCAGCATGCTGGCGAAGTCGAGGGCCCGCGCGATCCGCCGGTAGGTCCGGCTCCAGTTCTGCGACGCCGCGCGCTCGTGCTCATGGCGAATCGATGACTCGGCCTGAACCTTGTCAACGACGGCCATAAATCACTCACCAATCCTGTGTAACGCGCGCCCCGTCAGCGCGATTCACACCGAAGACGGCTGAACGTCGCCCGAGGTTCACATGGAACCTGAACCTCGATCGGCCTGCATCTTACGTTCCCTTTGCCATGGTCACGGACGGAACGCGGCCATCACTTGGACAACGCGCCCGAACCGCCCCGGGCGCACACGAAAAAGGCGTCACACCGCCTTGATCGCGGCTGCTCACCGGCCCTGAGGCCGGATCCGGTCACCCGACCGAATGTGTTCGGTCACCCCGCGTGAAAACCTTTTCGGACGGCACCGCCGTCCGACACCGTCGGTGATACGGCGGTGACCCGATCGAAGAGCCGAAAAAGCAGGTCACACTCGATTCGGCCCTCCTTCACCAGACGCTTCGAACGGTCCCCGCCGCCTTTCCTGCGGCGGATCCGGTCAGCCGGCGTGGAAGGCGTTCTGCGCCGCGGCCAGCCCGTCGGTCAGCAGTGCCTCGACCGCGTCCGCCGCCCGGTCGACCTCCAGGTCGAGTTCCTTGCGCTCTGTCGCGGAGAAGTCCTTCAGCACGAACGCCGCCGCGTCCATCCGCCCCGGGGGCCGCCCCACGCCGAACCGCACGCGCGGATACTCCTTCGCGCCCAGCGACCTGGTGACGGACCGCAGCCCGTTGTGGCCGTTGTCACCACCGCCCTGCTTCAGCCGTACCGCGCCGAACGGGATGTCGAGCTCGTCGTGGACAACGACCACCCGCTCCACCGGCACCTTGTAGAAGTCGCGCAGCCCCTTCACCGGGCCGCCCGACTCGTTCATGAAGGTGCGCGGCTTGGCCAGCACCACCCGCGTTCCCGCGAGACGGCCCTCCAGCACGTCGGCCCGCGCCCGGTGCGACTTGAACCTGCCCCCCGCGCGCGCCCCGAGCACGTCCAGCACCATGAACCCCGCGTTGTGCCGGTTCTTCGCATAGGACGGCCCGGGGTTGCCCAGCCCCACCACGAGCCAGAGATCCGCGTCCACCCGCACTCCTCACACGCGAGCACGGCCCCCGCCGGTGCGCGCACCCGCGGGGGCCGTGGACGTTCCTTGTGACCGGCCGTCCGGCTCGGCCGCGCGCCGGGCGGCCCGGCCCGGCGGCACCGCCGTCACTCGGAGGCGGTCTCGCCCTCGCCCTCGGGGGCCTCGGCCTCGGCCGCGGCCGCCTCGGCCGCCTCGGCCTCCGCCTCGGTCACGGTCTCGCCCGCCGACACGGTCGCGTCGGCGATCTGCAGGACGAGGGCGTCCCCGTCGACCTGCAGGGTGACGCCCGACGGCAGCTTCAGGTCGCCGGCCAGCACCTGCGTGCCGACCTCCAGGCCCTCGATGGACAGGTCCACGGCCTCGGGGATCTTCGTCGCCTCCGCCTCGACCGACACCTGGACCAGCTCCTGCTGGACGACGCCGCCCGCGACCACGTCGCCGACCAGGTTGACCGGCAGGTCCACGACGACCTTCTCGCCGCGCTTCACCAGCAGCAGGTCGACGTGCTCCAGGAAGCCCTTGACCGGGTCGCGCTGGACGTCCTTCGGCAGCGCCAGCTCGGCGCCGCCGGAGAGGCCCTCGATGGTCAGCAGCACGTTCGGCGTCTTCAGGGCCAGCATCAGGTCGTGGCCCGGCAGCGCGATGTGCTGCGGGTCGGTGCCGTGACCGTAGAGGACGGCGGGCACCTTGCCGGCCCGGCGGGTGCGCCGCGCGGCACCCTTACCGAACTCGGTGCGCGGCTCGGCGGCAATGCGTACCTCGGACACGGCGAAAACTCCTCGTTGTTGCTTCCACGGCCGTCCGTCGTCGGACGTCCGCTACGGACGATGCGTTGCGTTCCTGGCGCGCCGTCGAAGGGCGGGCGCGCTCAAAGATTCGTTTGCGTTCCCCGGGGAGTGCGGCCCCTGTGCGGGCACCGCACTTGAACGTCCTGGGGCATACGCGGTTGCACAAGTCTAGCCCAAGACCGCAACGCCCAACGCCAAGGCCCTGCCGGCGCCACGGCCCCCGCCGCGGTCTCCTCCGCGGTCTCCTCCGCGGCCGCCGGCGGGCGCCGTGCCGTGCCCGGGGCGAGGGTTCAGCTGTGGCCGCCGAACAGGCTCGTGACCGAGCCGTCGGAGAACACCTCGTTGATCGCGCGCGCGACCAGCGGCGCGATCGACAGCACCGTGAGCTTGTCGAACTGCTTCTCCTCCGGGATCGGCAGCGTGTTGGTGAGCACCACCTCGGAGATCCGGGAGTTCTTCAGCCGGTCCACCGCCGGACCCGACAGGACGCCGTGCGTCGCCGCGACGACGACCTTGGTCGCGCCCTGGTCGAACAGCGCGTCCGCCGCCTTCACGATCGTCCCGCCGGTGTCGATCATGTCGTCCACCACGACGCAGGTGCGGCCGGCGACCTCGCCGACCACGTCGAACACCTTGACCTCGTTGGCCACGTCCGGGTCGCGCTTCTTGTGGATGATCGCCATCGGGACGCCGCCCAGCCGGTCGCTCCACCGCTCGGTGACCCGCACCCGGCCCGCGTCCGGCGCGACCACGGTGACCTGGGAGGTGTCCAGCCGGCTCTCGAAGTGCCGCGCCAGCAGGTCCAGCGCGAACAGATGATCCACCGGGCCGTCGAAGAAGCCCTGGATCTGCGCGGTGTGCAGGTCGACGGTGATCAGCCGGTCGGCGCCCGCCGTCTTGAACAGGTCGGCCATCAGCCGGGCCGAGATGGGCTCGCGGCCGCGGTGCTTCTTGTCCTGCCTGGCGTAGCCGAAGAACGGCGCCACCACCGTGATCCGCTTGGCCGACGCGCGCTTGAGCGCGTCCACCATGATCAGCTGCTCCATGATCCACTGATTGATGGGAGCCGTGTGACTCTGGACCACGAAGGCGTCGGAGCCGCGGACCGACTCCAGGAACCGCACGAACGTCTCGCCGTTGGCGAAGTCGTAGGCGGACGTCGGCGTCAGCTCGACCTGGAGGTTGTCGGCTACTTCCCTGGCCAGGTCAGGGTGGGCTCGGCCGGTGAAGAGCATCAGCTTCTTCTGGCCGCTCGTCTTTATCCCACTCACCTCTGACAACTCCCCCTCATTGGAACTGTGCCCTACATGTGGGTTGTTGTCCCCACCTCCCGCGCGCCAAAGAGCCGGCGCACGGGTCGTCTTGTCATCGAGCCGCTCTCCGGTCGGGCGGCTCTGTGTTGTTCCGGAAGACGCCGTCGTCCTCCACCTCCCCGCCCTGAGGCGGGGCAGTCCTCTTCGGGCGCGCTAGGGCGCGCCCTCCTCACCGGTCCTGGCCCGCCGGGCCGCCTCGGCCGCCGGCGTCCCCGGCCGCTTCCGCTCGACCCAGCCCTCGACGTTGCGCTGCCGCCCTCGCGCCACCGCCATCGCCCCCGGCGGGACGTCCTGGATGATCACCGAGCCGGCCGCCGTGTAGGCGCCGTCCCCGATCGTCACCGGCGCCACGATCATGTTGTCGCTGCCGACCTTCACGTGCGACCCGATGACGCTGCGGTGCTTGTCCACACCGTCGTAGTTGACGAACACCGAGCTCGCGCCGATGTTCGAGCCGGCGCCGATCTCGGCGTCGCCGACGTAGGTCAGATGCGGCACCTTGGTGCCCTCGCCGATGTCGGCGTTCTTGGTCTCGACGTACGTCCCGACCTTGGCCCTGGGCGCGAGCCTGGTGCCGGGCCGCAGGTAGGCGTAGGGCCCGACCGAGGCCTCCGGCCCGATCCACGCCCCGACGCACACCGCGTTGGTCACCGAGGCGCCGGCGCCGACCGTCGTGTCGGTCAGCGTGCAGCCGGGGCCGACCCGGGCGCCCTCGCCCAGGTGCGTCCCGCCGTGCAGCTGCGTCCCCGGGTGGATCTCCGCGTCCGGTTCGGCGGTGACGTGCACGTCGATCCACGTGGACGCCGGGTCGATGACGGTGACCCCGGCCCGCATGTGCGCTTCGAGGATCCGGTCGTTCAGCTGCCTGCGCGCCTGCGAGAGCTGGACCTTGTCGTTGACGCCCTGGGTCTCGACCCAGTCGGCGGCCAGGTGGGCGCCCGCCCGGTGGCCGTCGCCGCGCAGGATCGCGACCACGTCGGTGAGGTACTCCTCGCCGCCCGCGTTGTCGGTCGTCACCCGCTTCAGCGCGTCCGCCAGGAGCGCGCCGTCGAACGCGTACATCCCGACGTTGATCTCGTTGATGGCGCGCTGTTCTCCGGTGGCGTCCTTGTGCTCGACGATCGCCTCGGCGCTGCCGTCGGCCGCCCGGATCATGCGCCCGTAACCGGTCGCGTCCGGCATCTCGGTCGTCAGCACGGTGACGGCGTTGCCCTCGTCCTCGTGCGCCTGGACCAGCGCCCGCAGCGTCTCGCCCCGCAGCAGCGGGTGGTCGCCGTTCGTCACGACGACCGTCCCGGCCAGGGCGCCGGTCTGCTCCAGCGCCATCCGCACGGCGTGGCCCGTTCCGCCCTGCCGCTCCTGCACGGCGGCCTCGGCGTCGGGGGCGTGCTCGGCGAGATGCTCGACGACCTGCTCGCGCCGGTGCCCGACGACCACGACGAGCCGCTCGGGCTCCAGCTCGCGGGCGGCGGCCAGCACGTGGCCGAGCATGCTGCGCCCGCACAGCTCGTGCAGCACCTTCGAGGTACGGGACTTCATCCGGGTGCCCTCGCCCGCGGCGAGGACGATGACGGCGGCCGGGCGGCTCGCGGCACTCACAAGGAGGCTCCTCGGCATCGCGGACGGGGATCGGTCGCGGGCCCGCCCACCTGCGACATCACGACACGGCAGGCCGGGGCGAACCCGACACGGGCAGGATACCGCCCACCCCGCTCCTGTCACCCCATCGCCCACCCCGGACCCCCCGGTCGGGCATCTCCGACAGCTCCGGCGCAAGGACTCGAACCTTGTCTAAGGGCACCAAAAACCCTTGTGCTGCCAATTACACCACGCCGGATCAAAGCAGACGGATCCGGACAGAGCCGCGAACCGACCGGCCCCCACGATACCGACACACGCCCTGGAGAGCCCACCTCGTTAGGCCATCCACCCGTTCGCACCCTCCCGGGCGCACTATGGTCGTTTTGTCCGGATCGGTTTAGAACGTGCGGCACCGAGCAAGTCAACAGCGTGCCGGTCGGCCAGGACCCGACCGGACGGCGCGAACGCGCAGGTCGCGCCGCCCTGCCGCGAGCGACCCGCCGACCCCTGTTGCGCACGAGAGTTATGTGGCCAAAGAGGCAGTTTCCCCCTTAATTTACCGTTCGGCTCTGCACAACTTACGGACTCGTAGGTTACGTTGGCGTAGGTAAGACTGCCTCGAGTCACGGGAAGAAGTGATGACGCATGACGACAGCTCCGGCCATGGATCCACCTCGCCCGCAGCGGCGTCCCGAACTCGCGCCCCAGCAGCGCGGCAACGGAGAACGGGTGCTGATCGCCACGTTCACCGCGCTGCCCTTCCTGGCACTGTTCGCCGCCGTCCCGCTGGCCTGGGGGCGGTTCCTCGGCTGGACGGACGTCGCGCTCACGGCGGTCTTCTACCTGCTGTCCGCGGGCGGCATCACGATCGGCTACCACCGGTACTTCACCCACGGCTCGTTCAAGGCCACCCGCGGCCTGAAGATCTTCATGGCGCTGGCCGGGAGCCTGGCCATCGAGGGCCCGGTCATCACGTGGGTCGCCGACCACCGCCGGCACCACAAGCACTCGGACAAGGAGTTCGACCCGCACTCGCCGTGGCGGTTCGGCGACGACTGGAAGGCCCTGGCGAAGGGGCTGGCCTGGGCGCATTACGGCTGGCTGTTCGACGCCAACCGGACCTCCAAGCAGCGGTTCGCCAAGGACCTGCTGAACGACCGCGACATCCGGCGCATCCACCTGGCCTTCCCCGGCCTGGTCGCGGCGTCGTTCCTGCTCCCGGCCGTGATCGGCGGCCTGGTCACCATGTCGTGGACGGGCTTCCTCACGGCGCTGTTCTGGGCCGGGTTCGTCCGGATCACGCTGGTGCACCACGTGACGTGGTCCATCAACTCGATCTGCCACACCTTCGGCAAGGAGGAGTTCGAGGTCCGGGACAGGTCGCGCAACGTGTGGTGGCTGGCGATCCCCTCGCTCGGCGAGTCGTGGCACAACCTGCACCACTCCGACCCGACCTGCGCGCGGCACGGCGTGCTGAAGGGGCAGGTCGACATCAGCGCGCGCATCATCTGGGCGTTCGAGAAGATGCGCCTGGCCCATGACGTCCGGTGGCCGAACGCCGACCGGCTCGCCGCCAAACGCACGAAGCAGGCGGTTTGACCGCCACAATTGATCCCGTGACAGATCCCGCTCCCAGGACCCGCAGAAAGCGGATGACGGGCAAGGAACGCCGCGAGCAGCTCCTCGAGATCGGCCGGACGCTGTTCGCCGAGCGCGGGCTGGACGGCACCTCGGTGGAGGAGATCGCCTCGGCGGCCGGGGTGTCCAAGCCGGTGGTGTACGAGCACTTCGGCGGCAAGGAGGGGCTCTACGCGGTCGTCGTCGACCGGGAGTTCGAGCGGCTGCTGGGCCTCGTCACCGACTCTCTGAACTCGGTGGTCCACTACCGGAGCAAGCTGGAGAGGGCGGCGCTGGCGCTGCTGGAGTACATCGAGGAGCACCCCGACGGGTTCCGCATCCTCGTCCGCGACTCCCACGGCGGGACGGGCACGGGCAGCTACGCCAGCCTGCTGAGCGAGATCGCCGGCGAGGTGGAGCACATCCTGGCGCAGGAGTTCGACCGGCACGGGTACGACGACAAGTTCGCGCCGCTGTACGCGCAGAGCCTGGTCGGCATGGTGGCGCTGACGGGCCAGTGGTGGCTGGACGTCCGCAAACCGCACCGGGAGGACGTGGCCGCGCACATCGTGAACCTGGCGTGGAACGGCCTGTCCGGGCTGGAGCCGAGGCCGTCGCTGGACCCGCGCCGCCGCCGCAGGGAGATGGAGCGGCAGGAGAAGCGCGCGGAGAAGGCCGCCGCCAAGGCCGGGCGCGCCGAGGAGAAGGCGGCGGCGAAGGCGGAGAAGGCCCACCGCCGGGGGCGGCGCGACTTCGGGGAGATCGTCGACCCGTCAGCCTGAGGGCCGCAGGAACTCCAGCCGGTTCCCCACGGGGTCGTCGGCGTAGAAGCGGCGGTGGCCGGGGAACAGCTCGTCCGGCGTGACCTCGTGGCCGGCGGCGCGCAGGCGCTCCGCGAGGGCGTCGAGGTCGTCGACGAGCAGGCCCGGGTGGGCCTTGCGGGCCGGCCGGAAGCCCGGCTCGATGCCGAGGTGGAGTTCGACGCCCGGGCCGCGGAACCAGGCCCCGCCGCGCCGCGCGAGCGCGGGCGGCTTGGGGACCTCGGTGAGGCCGAGGACGCCGCCGTAGAAGGCGCGGAGCCGGTCCTCGCTGCCGGGCGGGGCGGCGAGCTGGACGTGGTGCACGCCAGTGATCATGGTTGCCTCCGGACCTGACACCGGCGGCCGCCCGGAGTTCGTCCGGGAGGCCGCCGGCAGGGGTCGCCGGCTCGGGTCGCGAGCCGGGTTTCGCGGACGCCGCCCATCCGCCGGAGTCGGCACACCGCAGGGGAACGAGTCGCTTCCCCGGGCGGGCGGGCGGCATCCCGTCTAGGGGGTGGTGGCGATCACGAAGATCCTCCGGAACGGGAAGACGGTGCCGTAGGGGGCCGCGGGGTAGGCGCGCCTGAGCCGCTCCGCGTACTCGGCGAGGAACTCGTCGGCCTCGGCGGGCGGCAGGGCGGTGAGGACGGGACGCAGCGCGCTGCCCTTGACCCATTCGAGGACGGGGTCCTCGCCGTGCAGGACCTGCGCGTAGGTGGTCTCCCAGGCGTCGACGGCGCATCCGAGGCGGGCCAGGAGGTCGACGTATCCGGCCGGGTCGAGGACGGGGGCGTCGTGCTGCAGGTGGGCGAGCCTGCCGCGCCACCGTTCGGAGCGGCCCATCTCGCGGAGCAGGACGTGGCTGGGCGCGCCGAAGTTGCCGGGGACCTGGAAGGCGAGGCGGCCGCCCGGGGCGAGGGCGCCGGCCCAGCGGGGCAGCAGCTCCGGGTGCTCGGGGATCCAGTGCAGGACGGCGTTGGAGATCACGAGGTCGAGGGGCCGCTCGGGCTCCCAGGCGGCGACGTCGGCGACGCGGAAGGCGAGCCGTCCCGGGATCTCGTGCGCGCGGGCCGCCGCGATCATCTCCGGCGAGCTGTCGAAGGCGTCGATGACGGCGTCCGGCCAGCGGGCGGCGAGGGTGGCGGTGAGCTCGCCGCTCCCGCAGCCGAGGTCGGCGACGCGGGCGGGCGCGGCGCCGCCGAGCCGCGCGGCGAGTTCGGTGAAGGGCCTGGCGCGCTCGTCGCCGAAGACCCCGTACTGCGCGGGGTCCCACACGGCCGCGGTTTGTCTCGACATCAAGAGACATCATGCCCCGCGCATATCTTGATGTCAAGAGTCTTGGTCGGCGTCGGCGTGTCCGTGCCCTGCCGGCCGGTCACCTGACGGATGCGCGCCCGCAGGCGGCGCTCCTAGGCTCACCGGCATGACGGACGACAAGAGCGGGTGGGCGCTGGCCCTCGGCCCCGGCGGGCCGGTCGGAACGGCGTGGCTGCTCGGCCTCGCGGCGGGGCTGCGCGCGGCGGGCCTGGACCCGGCGGGCGCGGGCCTCATCGTCGGGACCTCGGCGGGCGCCATCGCCGGCGCGGCGATCGCCGCCGGCCGGGACCTGGCGGCCCTGGAGGAGCTGCCGCCGCGCAGCGGCCCCCCGGCGCCGGCGGACGGCTCGGTGATGGCGCGGGTCTTCGAAGTGGCCGGCGTCCCGGGACTGGAACCGGACGAGACCAGGCGGCGGATCGGACGGCTGGCCCTCGACGCGGCCGCGCTGCCCGCGGAGCGCCACCACGCGAGCATGCGGTACCTGGTCGGCACCGACACCTGGCCGGACACCCGGCTCCTGATCACCGGGGTGGACGCGGAGTCGGGCGAACCGGCGCTGTGGGACTCCTCCAGCGGCGTCCCGCTGTCGCTCGCGGTGGCCGCGAGCAGCGCCGCCCCCGGCTTCGCCGAGCCGGTGCCGATCGGCGGGCGCCGCTACCTGGACGGCGCGTTCGCCGGATGGTCGGCGGCGGAGCTGGCGCAGGGGGCCGGGCCGCTCGTCGCGCTGGAGCCCATGCCCCACATGCGCGGCGGCGAGACCGTCCGGATCCTTCCGGACGCGCGGGCGCTGGACGCGTTCGGGGAGAACCTCGGAGACCGCTCGCGCTGGACGCCCGTCTACCGGGAGGGCCTCCGGCAGGCACCGGAGGCCGCCGAGCGGATCGCCGCCGTGCTGGCCGCCGGGCGCTGATCGCGCCCCGTGTTTCTCGATATCAAGACAGGTAGGGTGTCGGCATGCGCGATGAGGTCGACAGGCTGGTCGAGGCGTGGAACACCGAACGTCCAGACCTGGACGTCCGGCCGCTGCAGGTCCTCAGCCGCGTCTCCCGCCTGGCCCGCCACCTCGACCGCGCCCGGCGCGCCGTGTTCGCCGACCACGGCCTGGAGCCGTGGGAGTTCGACGTGCTCACCGCGCTGCGCCGGGCGGGCGCCCCCTACCGGCTGAGCCCCGGCCGCCTCCTGCACGCGACCCTGGTGACCTCCGGCACGATGACGAACCGCATCGACCGGCTCGCGGCGGCGGGCCTGGTCGAGCGGCACCCCGACCCGCAGGACAAGCGCGGCGTGCAGGTCTGCCTCACCGACGCGGGCCTGACCCGCGTCGACGCCGCCTTCACCGACCTCCTCGGCCGCGAGCAGGCGATCCTGGAAGCCCTCTCCCCCGACCAGCGCGAAGCCTTGGCCGACCTTCTGCGCACCCTGCTCATCCCCTTCGACCAGTAGTCCCCCAGGGGGGCGCCCCCCTGGAACCCCCGTCACGAGCCGGGCGATCCTCACGCCACGGTGAGGGTTTTCGTGCCCGTGCGGGTTTCGTCGTGGCGCTGCGGTCGCCCGGCTCGACGGGTCGTGCGGCCTCCAGGCGCTTAGAGCGCCTTCCGGCCGCCCGACCCGTGCCCTGGCTCAGGTCCCCGGCTCAGGTCCACTCCAAGAGCGTTTGGGGGTTAGGGGGTCAGGGCGGATTCCAGGGTGGCGGCCAGGGCGCAGAGGTGTTCCTCGGCGCCGGCGCGGCCGATGAGCTGGACGGACGTGGGCAGGTGCGAGCCGGGCACCGGGACGGGAAGGGCGAACGCGGGGAGCCCGGCGACGTTGGCCTGGCCCACCAGCGCGGTGAGGACGAGGTCCGACTCGTCCGCCCCGTCGGGTTCCGGAGGCAGGCACGTCAGGACCGGCAGGGCGATCGCGGTGTGCCGTGCGAGGATCGCGTCGAGTTCGGCCCTGATCGCCTTGCGCATGGCGAGCGCCCGGTCGAGCAACCCGGCGCCGGACACGTCGATCATGTGCTGGATGCGGCGCGCGATGCGCCCGCTCAGCAGGTCCGGGGCGGCGAGGAGGCGCCCGTTCCGGCGCGCGGCCTCGTCGCTGATGATCAGGCCGTTGGCGGTGGCGGCGTCGGCGTAGTGCTCGGACCTGACATCGGTGAAGGGGCCGAGGCGGCGCAGGGCGTCGTCGACGGCGGCGTCGATCGCTGGGTCCACGCCGTCCACGCGCAGGCGCGCGATCGTCCCCGGGGCCCCGAACGCCGACGGGTCGTCGGGGGCGGGCGTGAAACCGGGTTCGAGCAGGCGCATCCCGAGCACGACGGCGGCGACGTCGCGGCCCATCGGCCCGACGACGTCCAGCGTCGGCGACAGCGGGTACACGCCGTCCAGGGAGACGCGGCCGTTCGTGGTCTTCAGGCCCGCGATGCCGCAGCAGGCGGCGGGGATGCGGATCGACCCGGAGGTGTCGGTCCCGAAGGCGACGTCGGCCTCGCCGGTGGCGACGGCCACGGCGGAGCCGCTGGACGACCCGCCCGGCACCCGCGACGGGTCGAGCGGGTTCACCGGCGTGCCCGTCCACGGGTTGACGCCGTCCGCGGCCATGCACAGCTCGTTCAGGTTGGCCTTGCCGACGATGCGGGCGCCCTGCGCGCGGGCGGACGCGACGACGGGCGCGTCCGCGGCGGCGGGCTCGGCGCGCTCGGCGACGGCCCGGCAGCCCGCGGTGGTGGGCAGCCCGGCGACGTCGATCGCGTCCTTGACGGCGAGGCGCGGGCCGTCGCCCGGCTCGTCCGTCCTGAGGATCCAGGTCGTCATCCCGGGATGATGCCCGGTGCGCCGGGAAACCGCCAGGAACGTCCTGCTAGCCGAGATCCTCGGCGAGCATGAGCCACTCCTCCTCGACGCCGGCGGCCTCCGCCTGGATCTCCTTGAGCCGGGCGTCCAGCTCCTGGAGCTTGGCGTAGTCGGTGGCGTGCGCGGCGAGCTGCTCGTGGAGGGCGGCCTGCTGCCCGGCGAGCTTCTCCAGGCGGCGTTCGAGGCGGTCGAGCTCCTTGCGGGCCTTCCAGTCCTGGCCGCCCGCCTTGGGCTTGGGAGGCGCGGGGGCGGGCTCGTTCCGGGCGGCGCCGGGCTTGGGCGCGGCTCCGGCGGCGCGGCGTTCGAGGTACTCGTCGACGCCCCCGGGCAGCAGCGACACGCGGCCGTCGCCGAGCAGCGCTACGACGTGGTCGGTGATGCGCTCCAGGAAGTACCGGTCGTGGCTGACGACGACGAGGGTTCCGGGCCAGCCGTCCAGAAGGTCCTCGACCTCGGTGAGGGTCTCGATGTCGAGGTCGTTCGTGGGCTCGTCCAGGAGGAGGACGTTCGGTTCGCCCATCAGGAGGCGGAGCAGCTGCAGGCGGCGGCGTTCACCGCCGGACAGGTCACCGACGGGCGTCCACTGCCGGTCGCCCGGGAAGCCGAGCCGTTCGAGGAGCTGGCTCGCGGTCCATTCGCGCTTGCCGACGGTGATGCGGCGGCGGATCTCTTCGACCGACTCCAGGACGCGCCGGGACGGGTCGAGGTCCTCCAGGTTCTGCGACAGATGCGCGAGCTGGACGGTCTTGCCCTGCACCACGGTGCCGGAGCCTGCCTGGACGGTGCCGTCGAGGAGCCGCAGCAGGGTGCTCTTGCCGCTGCCGTTGACGCCGACGAGACCGACCCGGTCGCCCGGGCCGAGCCGCCACGTCATGCGCTGGAACAGGTCGCGGTCGCCGAGGCGGACGCTGACGTCCTCGATGTCGTAGACGGTCTTGCCGAGCCGCGCGGTGGCGAACCGGGTCAGCTCCACCGAGTCGCGCGCGGGCGGCTCGTCGGCGATGAGGGCCTGCGCGGCGTCCACCCGGAACTTCGGCTTGGACGTGCGGGCCTGCGGGCCGCGGCGCAGCCACGCCAGTTCCTTGCGGAGCAGGTTCTGCCGCTTGGCCTCGGTGGCGGCGGCGATGCGGGAGCGCTCGGCCTTGGCGAGGACGTAGGCGGAGTAGCCGCCCTCGTAGCGTTCGACGCGGCCGTCGACGACCTCCCACGTGCGGTCGGTCACCTCGTCCAGGAACCAGCGGTCGTGGGTGACGACGAGCAGCGCGACCTTGCGGCCCCTGAGGTGCCGGGCCAGCCAGTCGATCGCCTCGATGTCGAGGTGGTTGGTGGGCTCGTCCAGCAGGAGCAGGTCGGACTCGGGGACCAGGAGCCGGGCCAGCGCGACACGGCGGCGCTCCCCGCCGGACATGCCGGCCAGCGGCGCGTCCAGGTCCAGGTCGGCGAGCAGGCCGCCGAGGATCTCGCGGACGCGGACGTCGCCCGCCCACTCGTGCTCGGCGCGGTCGCCCACCACCACGGACCGGACGGTCGCGCTCTCCGGGAACTCGTCCCGCTGGGTCAGGTAGCCGAGCCGGATCCCGCGCGCGTGCGTGACGCGCCCGGCATCGGGCTCGGTCTCCTGGGCGAGGACGGACACGAGGGTGCTCTTGCCGCCGCCGTTGCGGCCGACGACGCCGACGCGGTCGCCCTCGTCCAGGCCGAGGGACACGGCGTCGAGCAGCGGTTCGGGCCCGTAGGCCTTGGCGACGTTCTCAAGATTGATCAGATTCACGGCGCCTTCAAGCGTAGGGCCCCGCGCGCACCGCTCGCACGGTCGCCGGCCCGGACGATCAGTTCGGGGGCGCCATGCCCGAGGGTCCGGGCTGCTCCGGACGATCCGGCTGATCCGGTTGCCCGTACTGACCCGGCTCCCCGTACTGGCCGGGTTGGCCGGGCGGCCCGTACTGGCCCTGCTGCCCGTACTGACCAGGTTGGCCGTACTGACCAGGTTGGCCCGGCTGGCCCGGCTGGCCCGGCTGGCCCGGCTGGCCGGGCGGCCCGTACTGGCCCTGTTGGCTGTATTGACCAGGCTGGCCGTACTGGCCGGGCTGACCTGGCTGCCCGTACTGGCCGGGCTGCTGCGGCGGGTACGAGGCGCCGGGCGGCCGGTACGCCGTGCTCCCGCCGGACCTCGATGATCTCGCGGCGAGCACCACCACGAGCACCACCACGACGCCGACGGCCATGAGCAGGAGCAGGAGGATCAAGGGGGACAGCATGCCAAGACGAGCCATTCCGCTAGGTTCCGTCAATCGTGGGAGGCGAACCGACCGATCAGGCGGCCCGGAGTCCCGGCCGCGCGGCGAGCCTACTGCCCGGCCGCCTCCCCCGGCACCACGGAGCCGGGCGCCACGGGCCCCGGCACGGCGGGGCCCGGGACCGCGGGGCCCGGCCCGGCGGAGCCCGCCCCGGCGGCCACCACCTTGTCAGGGGCGTTGCGGCGGAGGTCCCGGTCGCGGCGCACCGCCAGCAGGACGAGCGTCGCCAGCACGACGATCGCCACGAGGCCCAGCATCCCGGACAGATACGTCATCGTTCCACCTCGCCGGTCGGGTCAGTCCCGGAGGAACCGGTGTCACGGATAGAAGACGCGCTCCGCGACCCCGGGGTTCGCTTGTGTGACGATGGCAGCTACCGGGACAGGGCCGTCCCACCGTCCCGTCAGAGGAGTGTGGCGCCGGGGACGGGTCCGTGGGCCCGGACGATCTGCTCCGCGACGCCGGCGGAGTCCAGCTCGTCCGCGAGCCCGGCGGCGTCCTCCTCGGTCTCGGCGAGGAACGCGCAGGTCGGGCCGGAGCCGGAGACGAGCGCCCCGATCGCGCCGAGCTCGCGGCCGGTGTCGAGCGTGCGGCGCAGCGACGGGCGCAGCGACAGCGCGGCGGGCTCCAGGTCGTTGGACAGCGCGGCGCCGAGGGCCTTGGCGTCCCCGGTGGCGAGCGCGGTCATCAGCGCCTCGGACACGGTCGGCCACGCGGCCGTCTCCCCCGCCGCCAGGCGCAGCCGGTCGCACTCGCCGTAGACGGCGGGCGTGGACAGGCCGCCGTCGGCGGTGGCGAACACCCAGTGGAAGGTGCCGCGGGTCAAGGCGGGGGTGAGCCGCTCGCCGCGCCCGACGCCGACGGCCGTGCCGCCGAGGACGGCGAACGGGACGTCGCTGCCGAGGTCGCCGCCGAGCTCCATCAGGTCGTCGCGGGTGAGCGCGGGCTCCTCCCGGTCGTCCCAGAGCCGGGCGCAGGCGACGAGCGCGGCGGCGGCGTCGGCGCTGCCGCCCGCCATGCCGCCCGCGACCGGGATCGCCTTGCGGATCGAGAGCCGCACGGCCGTCTCGACGCCGAGGCGCGCGGCGACGAGCCGGGCCGCCCTGGCGGCGAGGTTGTCCTCGCCGGTGGGGACGCCGCCGACCGCGACGCGCGCGTGCGGAGCCGCCCGGACCTCCACCGCCAGCCGCTCGGCGGGCTCGGCCGTCACCTCGTCGAACAGGGACACGGCGTGGAACACGTTGACGAGGTCGTGGTAGCCGTCGTCGCGGATCGGGCCGACGCCCAACTGGAGGTTCACCTTGGCGGGGACCCGCACCGTCACTGCGTTCACTCGCGAAACCCTACGGGACCCTCAGCCGCCACTGGTGACGGGGAGGTTGCGGGGGTTGAAGTACGGGGTCGTGGCGAGTTCGCGCAGCGCCGAGGTCGCGTGCTTGTCGCCGGTCACCGAGTAGGAGCGGCGCTTGTCGCGGGCGTTCTTCGCCTGCTCGTCGGAGTTGAAGTACACCACGGCCTTGACCTGCGGGTCCTGGAGGGTCTTGGCGGCCTCGCGGAGCCACTCGGCGCGGCGCGGGCCGTAGGACCTCGGCACCCCGAACTCGGCGATCATGATGGGCTTGTGGCGCCCCCGGGCCCACTCCATGAACAGTTTCACCGCCTCCGACAGGTCGCGGTAGTCGTAGTCGGCGCCGGGCTGGGCGTCGGCGCAGATCCAGTCGACCTGGTCGTCGCCCGGGTAGTACGAGCCGGCGTTCGCGCCGCTGAAGCCGCGGGCGGTGGGGCACCACACCCACGCGACGTTGTCGACGTTCTCCCGCTTGAAGATCTCCCGCAGGTGCTTCCACGCGGCGACGAAGTCGGCCGCCGTGTGGACGCTCTTCTGGCCGGTCGCCTTGTCCATGTCACGCGACCAGCGCAGGAACACGGGCTTGCCGAGGGCCTTGACGGCGCGGGCGCGCTTGGCGATCAGGTCGTCGTGCTCGCCCTGGACGATCTCTCGGGTGTCGCCGCCGTCCCAGGTCAGCAGCAGGTAGCGGTTCCCGTCGGCGACGGACTTCTCCAGCCCGCCGGGGAAGTCGCTCTTCCAGCCGCGGTAGCTCTGCACGATGTCGAGCCGGCGGCCGAGCCGCTGCTCGAAGCCGGCGACGGGCGCCATGCCCGGCTTGCCGGCGTCCTTGCCGGACGGCGTCGGCGACTCCGACCCGGAAGGCGACTGCGACGGCGAGCCCGAGTCCGACGGCGAGCCGGAGGGGGACGGCGAGGCGGACGCGGAGTGCAGGCCGGTGCCCTCCGGCACCCAGGCCCCGAAGTAGGCCCCCTGGGCCGGCGGGACCGGCGCCACGCCCGCCCGCGCGGTCGTCGTGATCTTGGGTGCCGCACCGGCGCCGCCCCCGCAGCCCGCCGCGACCGTGGCGATCAGGCCCGCGATCGCGAGCAGCGCCGTCCCCACGATCGGCACCCGGGTCCGCGCCGCCCGCGCACGCGCCTTCACATCGACCTCCGGCTAGTACTGATGCTGTCTCATCCCCCGCGGGGAGCCCTCGCCTCGACGGTTCGAGGGTGATCGCCCCGGCGAGAAGGACCATACTCGGCAATCCGGGCAAAGGCGGCCACGTTCAGCGCTTCGCCCCGGGTCCGCGGGTCGACGCCCGCGGCGCGCAGCGCCTCCTCGGCGGCGGCCGCCGACCCCGCCCAGCCCGCGAGGGCCGCGCGCAGCGTCTTGCGGCGCTGCGCGAACGCGGCGTCGACCACGGCGAACACCTCCTGCCGGGACGCCCCGGTCGGCGGCGGGTCGCGGCGGGTGAACGCCACGAGCCCGGAGTCGACGTTCGGCGCGGGCCAGAACACGGCGCGCCCGACGGCCCCGGCCCGGCGGGCGTGCCCGTACCAGGCGAGCTTCACCGACGGCACCCCGTAGATCTTGGAGCCGGGCGCGGCGACCATCCGGTCGGCGACCTCGGCCTGCACCATCACCAGCGCGGACCGCAGCGACGGCAGCGTGGCCAGCAGGTGCAGCACGACGGGGACGGCCACGTTGTAGGGCAGGTTCGCCACGAGCGCCGTCGGCGCCGGCCCCGGCACCTCCGTGATCCGCATCGCGTCGGCGCGCACGACCTCCAGCCGCTCCGCGAGGTCCGGTTCCCGGGCGGCGGCCGTGGCCGGCAGCTCGGCGGCCAGCGCTTCGTCGATCTCCACGGCGACGACCCGCCGCGCCCGCGGCAACAGCGCCAGCGTGAGCGACCCAAGCCCCGGGCCCACCTCGATCACGACGTCATCGGGGTCGAGCTCCGCGGCCCGGACGATCCGCCGGACGGTGTTGGCGTCGATGACGAAGTTCTGCCCGAGCGTCTTCGTCGGCCTGATGCCGAGCCGCCCGGCGAGCTCGCGCACGTCCGCCGGGCCGAGCAGGCCCCTGGTGTCCCCCATACGACAAGTCTCCCCTGTCATCGCGCGGGCCCGTCCCCCAGGTCCCCGCCGGCGCCGGTCAGGAGAACAGGAACTTCCCGCAGTTGGGCCACTGGCCCTGCCAGCGGCCGTTCACCCGGTTGTAGAGCATCTGCGCCCGGTAGGTCTGCTCGGCGGAACTGGCGTCCGACGGCTTGCCCGAGCCGCCGACCGACGCCCACGACGACAGGGAGAACTGGTAGAGCCCGTAGTACCCGGCCGGGTTCACGGCCTTCGGGTTGTTGTGGGACTCGCAGTTGGCGAGGCCGCGCCAGTTCAGCCGCGTCACCGAGCCGCTGTTCGCCGACTTCGGCCCCACCGCGATGATCTGCGCGACGGGCTTGCGCTTCACCTTCCTCGCGAGGACCTTCGTGACCTTGCGGCCCTTGCGCCGGACGTAGGCCACCTTCACGAGCGTGATGCCGGGGCGGCCCTTGCGCAGCTCCTTCTCGCTCCACGGCGGGACGGACGAGCTCTTCTTGCGGACCGTCGGGGCGGTCGTCTTCACGACCTTGGTCACCGGCTCCGACAGCAGCCGCATGATCTTGATGACGTCCCCGGCGGGCTTGTCGGCGGCCGGCTCCACCAGGTCGTGCGGGCCGAGCGCGATCTTCGCCTGCTCCAGCACCTGGCCGACGGTCGCGCCGGTCGTCATGGTCTCGGTCTTCTTCGCGTCGACCACGATGACGACCTTGCGCGGCGCGGGGGCGCTGGTGCGCGGCGCGTCCGCGACGACGCCGTTCTTCGGGGCCGCCGATCCGCCGTCCCCGCCGCACGCCGAGGCGAGCAGCGCGGAGGCCAGCAGGACGGCGAGGGGCGCGAGCACGCGAGGCGCGCGCGTGCACGGCGCGGATGGGGAAGGCACGGGGAGTTCCTCCAGGGAGCCGGGCTCGGGGGGCGCCCGTCCAACGGCCAGAGATTAGAGGTCCCCGCCCGCCGCCGCCACCGCAACGCCGTCACTCGCCCTATTTGCCCGATATGCGTGCACCCGAGCCCCGTCCCGCCGCCCGGGTGCGCGCGACTCACCAGGGGCCGAAGGCGCGCTCCCCGTTCGCGGCGATCGCGGTGCACAGCTCCGCCAGGTCCACGCCCTTGACCTCCGCCATCGCGCGGACGGTGTGCGGTATCAGGTACGAGGCGTTCGGCTTGCCGCGGTGCGGGATCGGCGTCAGGAACGGCGCGTCGGTCTCCACGAGCAGCAGGTCCATCGGCGCCGCGCGCAGCGCCTCCCGCAGGGGCTCGGCGTTCTTGAACGTGACGTTCCCGGCGAAGCTCATCAGGTAGCCGCGGTCGGCACAGACCCGCGCCATGGCCGCGTCGCCGGAGTAGCAGTGGAAGACCACCGTGTCGGGCGGGCCCTCCTCCTCCAGGATCGCCAGCACGTCGTCGTGGGCCTCCCGGTCGTGGATGACCAGGGCCGTGCCGGTGCGCTTGGCGATGTCGACGTGGGCGCGGAAGGAGCGGTGCTGGTCCTCCTTCGGCGCCCAGTCGCGGTAGTAGTCCAGGCCCGTCTCGCCGATCGCGCGGACCTTCGGGTGCGCGGCCAGCCGGGCGACGTCGGCCAGGACGGCGTCGCTGATGCCCGTCGTCTCGTTCGGGTGGATCGCGACCGCCGCGTACACGTCGTCGAACTCGCCCGCGACCTCCACCGCGAACCGGGAGGACGGAAGGTCGCAGCCGATCGTGACGATCCGCGCGACGCCCGCCGCCTTCGCCGACCTCAGCTGCTCGTCCACCGGCGTCTCGACGATGTCGAGATGGCAGTGGCTGTCGAAGACGTCGTCGGGCAGCCGCTCGGGCAGCGGCGGATAGGAACGCGGGGCCTGACCGTCCCCCTCCTCGGTCACGCCTTCTCCAGCCGGGCGAGCTCCTCGTCCACCACCGACGCCTCCAGCTTCTTGAACAGCGGCACCGGCTTGGCCAGCGGGACGCCCGCCTTGATCGGCATGGACTCCCAGCGCGCCTCGGTCGCGTAGTCGCCGGTGAGGACGCGGTAGTCGGGGCCGCCCTCCTCCGACACCGTCTCCAGCTCGGGCATGCCGCTCCACACGCCCTGCCCGCCGAGCATCTCGTAGACCTTCTGCGAGGAGTTCGGCAGGAACGGCGTCAGCAGCGTCTTGGCGTCGTCGACGACCTGCAGCGCGGTGTGCAGGATCGACTTCACCCGCTCGGGGTCGTCCTTCAGCTTCCAGGGCGCCTGGTCCGACAGGTACTTGTTGGCGTCGCGGACGACGTCCAGCGCCTCGGTGATCGAGTTCTTGAACCGCGACCGGCCGAGCTCGGCCCCCACGGCCCCGAACGCGGCGCGGCTGCGCTGCAGCAGCGCCCGGTCGGCGTCGGTGAGGTCGCCCGCCTCGGGGATCGCGCCGAAGTTCTTCGCCGCCATGTTCACCGAGCGGTTCACGAGGTTGCCCCACGCCGCCACCAGCTCGTCGTTGTTGCGGCGGACGAACTCCGACCACGTGAAGTCGGTGTCCTGGTTCTCGGGGCCGGCGACGGCGACGTAGTAGCGCAGCGCGTCCACGTCGTAGCGCTCCAGGAAGTCCTTCACGTAGATGACCACCTGGCGGGACGAGGAGAACTTGCGGCCCTCCATCGTCAGGAACTCCGACGACACGACCTCCGTCGGGACGTTCAGCGCGCCCAGCGAGCCGGGCGTGCCGCCCTTGTCGCCCTGGCCGCCGTAGCCGAGCAGCATCGCCGGCCAGATCTCGGCGTGGAAGACGATGTTGTCCTTGCCCATGAAGTAGTAGGACAGGGCCTCAGGGTCCTGCCACCAGGCGCGCCACGCCTCGGGGTCGCCGGTGCGCCGCGCCCACTCCACCGACGCGGAGAAGTAGCCGACGACGGCGTCGAACCAGACGTACAGCTTCTTGGCCGGGTTGTCGCGCCAGCCGTCCAGCGGGATGGGCACGCCCCAGTCGAGGTCGCGGCTGATCGCGCGCGGCTGCATGTCGTCGAGCAGGTTCAGCGCGAACTTCAGCACGTTCGGCCGCCACTGGCCCTGCTTACCGCGCAGGTAGCGCCCGAGGACCTCGGTGAACGCGGGCAGGTCGAGCATGAAGTGCTCGGTCTCGGTGAACTTCGGCGTCTCGCCGTTGATCCGCGACACCGGGTTGATCAGGTCGATCGGGTCGAGCTGGTTGCCGCAGTTGTCGCACTGGTCGCCGCGCGCCCCGTCGTACCCGCAGATGGGGCAGGTGCCCTCGATGTAGCGGTCCGGGAGCGTCCGGCCGGTGGACGGCGAGATCGCGCCCATCGTCCTGGTCGGGAAGATGTAGCCGTTGTCGTACAGGCCCTTGAAGACCTCCTGCACGACCGCGTAGTGGTTCAGCGTCGTGGTCCGCGTGAACAGGTCGTAGGACATCCCGAGGCCGTACAGGTCCTCGGCGATCACGGAGCTGTAGCGGTCGGCCAGCTCGCGGGCCGTCACGCCCTCCTTGTCGGCCTGCACCTGGATCGGGGTGCCGTGCTCGTCGGTGCCGCTGACCATCAGGACCTTGTTGCCCGCCATCCGCTGGTAGCGGCTGAACATGTCGGCGGGCAGCGCGAAACCGGAGACGTGCCCGATATGACGGGGCCCGTTGGCGTACGGCCATGCGGGCGCGGTCAAGATATGACGGCTTGACGAGGACATGGAATCAAGGGTAGTCGCGTCACGGAGGCCGCGGCACGCGAGTAACCTGGCTCGGCGTCACAGCAGGACCAGCGGAGGCGGGAACCCAAGGCATGGCCCAGACCACGTCCGATCAGGCGGTCGCCCGGGACGCCGGCGAGGCGGAACCGGACGCGCCCTCCCTCCCCTCCCGCCTGCTGGGCCGGGTGCGGCGGACCCGGCGGGTGGTGTGGCTGTCACTGCTGGTCGCGGCGTCCGCGGTGCTCGCCCAATGGGTGATCATGACGCCGCCGCTGTACTTCGACCCGTACTACGTGTGGCTCGCCGCCCGCGACTGGCCGCACGTCCCCCTCACGCAGTGGCCGTTCGACGAGGTCCCGCACCAGGTCACCCGCATCGGGCTGGTCCTCCCGGCGCGGCTCGCCCAGGAGGTCCTCGGCGACGGCCAGGCCGCCTACTTCACCGTCGCCGCCCTCGGCGGCGCCGCCTTCTTCGTCGGTACGTACCTGGTCGTCCGGTCCCTGTTCGGGGACGTGGCGGGCCTGGCGTCCGCGGCGGTCCTGCTGGTCCACCCGTTCTTCACCATGACCAACCCGTTCGGCCACGAGATCACCTGGTCGACCGGGGTGATGCTGCCGGACATGCCGGGCGCCGGGCTGTTCACCCTCGGGATGGCGGGGCTCGTCGTCGCGAGCCGCAGGACCGGCCGGGCGCAGACGCGGATGCTGCTGGCCGCCGGGGTGCTCCTCGGCACGTCGTTCCTCGTCCGGGAGTTCCTGGCCTTCCTCTTCCTCGCCATCCCCGCCTACCTGGCGCTGCTGCGGATCCCGTGGCGCCGCAACGTCACGGTCGGCGCGCCGATGCTGGCGATCCTGCTGCTCAACTTCCTCCACAACCAGCTGGTGTGGGGCAGCCCGCTCGCCGGGCTCATGTCGGCGGCGGGGCACGGCGGCCAGTCCCGCGACTACGTCACCCGCTCGCTCGCCGCGCGGTCGTTCCTGCGCGCGATGCACGAGTGGAACCCGCTCGGCCTCGTCTTCACCGCCGCGCTGGCCCTCACGATCGTCGGCTGGGCCCTCACCCGCGACCGGCGCCTCGCACTGGTCCTGGTGTGGTTCTTCACTCTGGCCGTGCCGCTGACGCTGTTCTCCGGCGTCCTCGACCCGAACGACATCTCGCTGCGCGCCTGGCTCCAGCGGTACTGGTTCGCGGTGCTGCCCGCGCTGCTCGCGGGCGGGTCCGGGTCGCTGATCCTGATGTTCCGGATGCTGCCGTCCGGCCTGGTGTCACGGCTGCGGCTGCGGACGGTCGTGGCGCCCGTCCTGCTGGTCGCGCTCGGCGCGACGTACGCGGTGGCGGCCGCCCGCGCCGTCCCGGAGCTGCCGCGCGACAGAGCGTGGAACGAGCTGCGCGGCTACCTCGGCGGCCACCGCGACATCACGCTGATCTGCGCCGACCGGCGGCTCGCGCAGACCCTCACCTTCTACACGCGCGACGTGTGGGGCCGCCCGGTCTGGCGCGGCGAGATCCGCGACTTCCCGCACTACCTGCCGGTCCCGCGCAACGCGACGGAAGGGCCGATGCTCTACACGCGCTGGCGCGGCATGGAGTCGCAGATCGGCGGCGGCTGGCGCCCCGACCCCGCCCAAGGCTGGACGCTCATGTGGCGCTCCTCGGACGGAGTCCTCCAACTCTGGAATCCCCCCGCAGGGAGCACCACCGGGAGCTAGGGCTTGCCTCGAAGTGGCCTCGGCCACGCACGCGAACGCGTGACCTGCCCGGTGGAGCGAAGCCGGAGGCGAGCGGAACCGGGCAGATCGCGAAGCGATGCCGCGTTCGCCCAGGCCAGGTCACGTAGCGAGCCGCTAGGCGAGCGAAGTGGGCCGGTACTGAATCAACACCGCCTAGAGCGGCGGCCAGGGGATGGCGGGCCAGTCCTCGGGCGGGTAGGGGTGGATGCGGTGCTTGAGCATCAGCTCGACGCGGCGCCGGGTGGCGTCGACCTCCTCGGCGGTGAGCAGCTCGGCGAGCCGCGCGCCTAGGGCGCCGCCGCGCAGGCCCGCGTCGACCCGGCCGAGCGCCTCGACGGCCTCGGAGGTGAGGGGCTTGCCGCGCCACTGCCACAGGACGGTGCGCAGCTTGTACTCGACGGAGAAGCAGACGCCGTGGTCGCAGCCGTACACGTGGCCGTCGCCGGGCGGCAGCAGATGGCCGATCTTGCGGTCGGCGTTGTTGACCACGGCGTCGAAGACCGCCATCCGGCGGACGGCCTCCTCGTCGGAGCGCGACAGGCCGACCAGGTCGATGTCGGCGTCGGGCTCCACCCACAGCTGGACCATGCCGGGCCCGTAGGGGCCGTCGCGGTGGACGGTCGGCGGGACGGTGTCCCAGCCCATCGCCTTGGAGACCTCGTAGGCGGCGACCTCCCGCTCGGCGAGCGTCCCGTCGGGAAAGTCCCACAGGGGCCGCTCCCCCGCGACCGGCTTGTAGACGCAGTTGGCCGCGACCCCGTCGTGCTCGATCGCGCAGTAGAGGGTGGCGTTGGACGCCTGGACGAGCCGGCCCTCCACGGCGATGCGCCCGGCGGTCAGCAGCCGCTCGGCGGCGGCCGCGTCGCGCGGGGACACCCCGTGCCCGGCCTCGTCCCGCCCGCCTGCGTCGCCGGCGGGCGCCCGGCCCCGGGAGGACTGCGTCATGCGTTCATTCTCCCGGCCACGTCGTCCATGATCCAGCACAGCGGGGTGTCATCTCAGCCGAGGTATCCGTTCTGGCGGGGGCACACGTGCCCCTCGCTGTCGAGCGGCAGGCCGCACAGCGGGCACGGCGGCCGCCCCGCCGCGACCACCTTCAGGGCGCGCTCGGTGAAGGCCCGGGCCTGCGCCGCGCTGATCCGCACCCGCAGCACCGCGACGGCGGGGTCGTCCTCGCCGACCTCGGGCTCCTCGTCGGACTCGGTGACCTCCTGCGCCTCGATGACCACCTGCTCGCCGTCGGGGTCCCAGGCCAGCGCCATCGTGCCGACCTTGAACTCCTCCTCGACGGGCTGGTCGAGGGGGCCGTCGTCCTTGAGCTCGGACGGGGCGGCCGTGGGCACGGCGGCGTCCCCGCCGCTGCGCCGCAGGACCTCGTCCAGCAGCTCCTCGAGCCGCTCGGCCAGCAGCGTCACCTGGAACTTCTCCAGCCCCACGCTGGTGACGCGGCGTCCGGAGCGCGCCTGCAGGTAGAACGCGCGGTCGCCGGGGCGCCCGACGGCGCCGGCGACGAAGCGCTCCGGCGGGTCGTAGGAGATGACGGGCATGACAATGACCCTACGCGCCGCCGCCCACGGCCGCGTCACTCGACCCGAGTCCGTCTTTCCCGGAACGTTCCTCCGGCGGTTCCGGGACCAACCCGGCGACGTCGCCGCCGGTGTCGTTGAGCCGGACGACGAACGGTCGCGTCTCGGTGTAGCGGATCACGGTGAGCGACGCCGGGTCGGCCTGGATGCGCTGGAACTGGTCCAGGTGCAGGCCGAGGGCGTCGGCGACGATCGACTTGATGATGTCGCCGTGACTGCACACCGCGTAGAGGGCGTCCGGGCCGTGGGCTGCGGCGATGCGCCCGTTCCAGTCGCGGACGGCGGTGACGGCGCGGTGCTGCGCGTCCGCCAGCGCCTCCCCCGCCTCGCCGGGGAACCGGGCGGCGCTCGGATGGGCCTGCACGACGCGCCAGAGCGGCTCCTCCGCCAGTTCCTTGAGGGGGCGGCCCGTCCAGTCGCCGTAGCGGACCTCGCCGAACCGGTCGTCGGTCTCGATCTTCTCGGCGGGCTCGCCGCGCCCCGCGGCGACGGCCTCGGCGGTCTCGACGCAGCGTTCGAGGGGGCTGGACACGACGGCGGCGAGCGGCAGGGGGGCCATGCGGGCGCCGAGCGCCGCCACCTGGGCGCGGCCCCGCTCGTCCAGGCGCACCCCGGGCGTCCATCCGGCCAGCACAGGGCCGGTCATAGCGGTCAGGCCATGCCGAACCAGCAGAAGCGTCGTCACACCGGCCACTCTAGGAGATCATCCGGACCTTTCGACGCCCCGGATGCGCGACAATGCGTGGTGTGATCGTCGACAAGGCCATCTACGCCGGCGGGAAGCGCCGCGACATCGAGGGCGACATCAGCGACGCCTTCGACCTCGCCCGCGAGGACGGCGAGTGCTTCCTGTGGATCGGCCTCTTCGAGCCCGACGAGGACGAGTTCGAGCTGGTCAAGGACGAGCTGAACCTGCATCCCCTGGCGGCCGAGGACGCGGTCTCGGCGCACCAGCGGCCCAAGATGGAACGCTACGACGACACGCTGTTCGTGGTGCTGAAGACGCTCGCCTACATCGACAAGACCTCCGACATCGAGGTCGGCGAGATCATGGTCTTCCTCGGCCGGGACTTCGTGGTGACCGTCCGGCACGGCGCCGGGAACCCGCTCGGGCCGGTCCGCAAGCGGCTGGAGGACTCGCCGGACCTGCTCGCGCACGGCGCCACCGCGGTCCTGTACGCGGTGTGCGACGAGGTCGTCGACCGGTACGGCGTCGTCGCGCACGAGGTGGAGGTCGACATCATCGGGCTGGAGCGGGCCGTGTTCGACCCGAACGCCCGGGACGTCACCGCCGACATCTACTCGCTCAAGCGGGAGGTGCTGGAGTTCCGCAGCGCCGAGGACCCGCTCGTCCCCGTACTGCAGGAGATCGTGAAGGGCCGCGTCGCCGAGTGCGGCTCCACCCGCGAGTACTTCCGCGACGTCCTGGACCACCTGCTGCGCGTCGACGGGCAGGTCGACTCCCACAACGAGCTGCTCAACAGCGTGCTGACCGCGCACCTCGCGCTGCTCGGCAAGCGGCAGAACGAGGACATGCGCAAGATCTCCGCGTGGGCCGCGATCATCGCGGTGCCCACCGCGATCGCCGGGATCTACGGCATGAACTTCGACCACATGCCCGAGCTGCACTGGACCATCGGGTACCCGCTGGTCATCGCGGTGATGGCGGTCGTGTGCGTGCTGCTGTTCCGCCGCCTGCGCAAGAGCGGCTGGCTCTAGGGGCCGGTGCCGGCGGAGTCGAGAGGGGACGCCGGCGCGGCGAGGAGCACCGCCCACAGGTGGGACTCGGCGTCGCGCGCCTCGAGGCGGCGGCGCATCCGCTCGATGCCGGAGCGCGTGGGCAGCGCCAGCCAGACGAGCAGCGGGTAGCCGAGAACGAACCCGGCGACGAAGACCAGCTCGCTGTGGGCGACCATCGCCAGCGGGAGCCCCAGCAGGATCACGCCCTCGGCCAGCGCGAACCGCAGCAGGACCGCCTGCCGGAACATCATCAGCGCGGTCCGCGCCGCCGCGCCCGGGTCGGCGCCCGGCGCCATCGGGCGCGGCGCGCGGGGCCCGGCGAGCAGGGCCGCCAGCGCGACGGCCGCGAGCGGCAGGTAGATCCACGGCGGCGCGTCCCCGCGGCCGTCCTCGACGATCAGCGGCATGATCGCCAGGATCAGCAGGGGGGCGGCCAGCAGCGCCAGCATCATCAGGCGCATCCGGCCGAGCTCGGTGCCGCCGCGCAGCGAGGCGAGGTAGCCGGGGTCGTCGCCCGGACCGGCGCCGAACACCGGCGCCGTCTGCGGCCCGCCGTCGCCCTCCGGCGTCTTCGGCGAGTACATCGAGAACGGGGGTGGCGCCATGGCTGCGCACTCTAGCCCGGCGGCGCCCGGTCGCAATAGATCCTCACCAGGATCTTTGCGCCGCGCGCGGGTCCGGCCGGAGCGGCCGCTCACTTTCCGCGCGACTCGCCCGGACCGCTAGATTGGCCGCCTATGAAGGAGCGTCACCTCGGGCGGAGCGGGCTGCTGGTGTCCCGGCTGGGACTCGGCACCATGACCTGGGGCCAGGACACCTCCCCTGACGAGGCGGCCGCGCAGCTCATCGCCTTCGTGGAGGCCGGGGGCACCCTGGTCGACACCGCCGACGTCTACAACGACGGCCACAGCGAGCGCATCCTCGGCCACCTGCTGCGCGAGCTGGTCGACCGCGACGACCTCGTCGTCGCGACCAAGGCGGCGATCAGGCCGAACGGACGCTACGACGGCTCCCGCAGGCACCTGCTGCGCGCCCTCGACGCCTCGCTCGACCGGATGGACCTCGACTTCGTCGACCTGTGGCAGCTGCACGTCTACGACCCGCACACCCCGCTCGAGGAGACCCTCTCGGCACTGGACGAGGCGGTCTCCTCGGGACGGGCCCGGTACGTCGGGGTCTCCAACTACGCGGGCTGGCAGGTCGCCAAGGCCGCCGCCTGGCAGCGGGCCTGGCCGGGCCGCGCGCCGGTCGTGTCCGCGCAGCTGGAGTACTCGCTGCTGAGCCGCGACATCGAGCGGGAGGTCGTGCCCGCCGCGCTGGACGCGGGGGCGGGCCTGCTGCCGTGGTCGCCGCTCGGCCGCGGCGTCCTCACCGGCAAGTACCGCACCGGCATCCCCGCCGGGTCGCGCGCCGCCGCGCCCCACTTCGCCGAGTTCGTCCAGCCGTACCTGGACGAGGAGTGCGCCCGCATCGTGGAGTCGGTGGTGACCGCCGCCGAGGGCCTCGGCTGCTCCCCGCTCGCCGTGGCGCTCGCGTGGGTCCGCGACCGGGAGGGCGTCGCCGCGCCGATCGTCGGCGCGCGGACCGCGGCGCAGCTCGGCGCGATCCTGGCGAGCGAGGAGGTCACGCTGCCGCACGAGATCCGCGGCGCGCTGGACGACGTCTCCGATCTCTCCGACACGACCTCCCACCCGTGATTCGTCCGTGAACCCCGGGGCCGTCCGTGGCACGCTCTGGACGGTCCACCGCCAACCGAGATCAGCCGTGACGGGAAGCCCGTGACCGACACCCCTGACCACACCCCCACACCCGAGGAGCGCAAGGCGCGCGCCGAGGCCGCCATGCGCGCGGCCGAGGCGGCCGCGGGCGCGCTCGACGGGCGGGACGCCCCCGAGCCCGCGCCGCGTTCGGCGCCGCAGCCGCCGCCCGAGCCCGCCGGCGGCCCGGAGGAGGGCCTGCGGGCCCTCGGCGGTCTGTTCGCGGAGACGGGCGTGCCCGCCGCGCTCGCCTCCCGCGCCATGGCGCGTCTCGGGCCGGGAGCCGCCGGGCGGCTGCGGGAGGACCCGTGGCGCCTGCTGAGCGTCCCCGGCGTCCAGCCCGGTCAGGCCGACCACTTCGCCCGCGCCCTGCTCGGCGAGGACGCCCGCCCCGGCGACCCCCGCCGCGGCGGGGCCCTCGTCCTGCACCTGCTGACGGAGGCGGCACGCCAGGGCCACACGGTCACGCCCGCCGCCGACGTCCTGTCCGCGCTGGAGCGGCTGCGCTTCCCCGACCCGCCGCGCGCCGTCGAGGCGGCGCTGGACGAGGCGGAGGTCCTGTCGCTCACCGAGGAGCCCGAGTTCGACGAGGAGGCGTTCGAGGACGGCGCCGAGCCGCCGGAGCCGGAGGAGACGCTCGGCCCGGCGCGGTGGGCGCTCGCGGAGGAGGCGGCGGCCGAGGGGTTCCAGCGCCTGACGCTCACCGCCGCGCCGCTGCTCGACGAGGCGGCCCTGAAGGGCCTGCGCGACGGGCTCCCCGAAGACCGCTCCCTGGCCCTCACCGCCGCGCTGCGCACCGGCGTGAGCATCCTGTCCGGCGCGCCGGACGGCCTCGCGCGCACGGTCGCCGAGATCGCCGCCGCCGCGGCGTCGCAGGGCGTCCGCACGGCCGTGGCGGCGCCCACCGACCGCGCCGCCGCCGACCTCGCGGCCGCCGTCCCCGGCAGGGCGGCGCAGGGATTCGAGGTCACCAGCCTGCACCGGCTGCTGGAGCCGCGCGAGGAACCGTCGGCCGCCCCCGGGGCCGTGCTCTACGAGCGCGGCGAGCAGCGGCCCTTCGACCTCGACCTGGTCATCGTGACGGACGGCGCGGCGCTCGACGTCGAGCTCTGCGCGGTGCTGACCGAGGCGTGCCCCGACGGCGCCCACCTCGTGCTGTGCCGCGAGCCGGGCGCCCCGCCGCCCGCCGGCCCCGGCCGGCCGCTGGACGACCTGGAGGCGTCGGAGACCGTGCCCGTCGTGGCGCTGGACCCCGAGCCGCCGTCCGGCCCGCTCGGCGCGATCACCGACGGGGTGCGCGGCGGCGAGCTCGCGGCCGTGGACGCCCCCGGGCACGAGGTCGTCATCGTGCCGGCCGAGGACGCCGGCGAGGCGGTGCACCGGGCCGTCCAGCTCGTCACCGACTCGATCCCCCGCGCTCTCGGCATCCCGGTCGAGGACGTCCAGGTCGTCGCCCCGGCCGCGGGCGGGGAGGCGGGCGCCGGCGCCCTGAACGCCGCGCTCAAGGCGCGCCTGAACCCGGGTCCCGGCGCGTTCGGCGGCATGGACCCCGGCGACCGCGTGGTCGTCGCCGCGCCGCTCCCGCAGGCCCCGCTCGGCGAGACCGGCGTGGTGACCGGCGGCGGCCCGCACGGGCTGGAGGTCGGCTTCCCGGGCGGCGCCGCGGTCGTCGCCCCGGCGGAGGCGTCCCGGCTGCGGCACGGCTGGGCGGTGCCCGTGGCGCTCGCGCGCGGGACGCGGCGTCCCGCCGTGGTGGCGGTGCTGGGCGCGGACGGCCTGTCACGGCCGCTGGTGGCCACCGCGTTCGGGCTCGCGCGCCGCCACCTGTCCGTCGTGCAGGCGGCCGGACCCGCGCTGGCCAGGGCCGTGCGCGAGGACGGGGCCCCGGCCCGGCGCACCAGGCTCGCGCGGCTGGTGGCCCAGTGAGGTACTGATGGGTAAAGAAACCCCCGTGTCGCGGTTTACGGACGACCCCGTATGGGACACGATGTCAACAAGTGTCAGGCACGGCATCGGGTGGAGGAACGACATGCCCCAGCGGCTCAGGCGGCTCGGAACGGCGTCGGCGGCGGTCTCGGCGGGGGCGCTCGTCCTGGTCCTCGCCGCCCCGGCGGCCGAGGCGGCGGCGGAGACGTGCAAGAAGGGCGTCGATCCCGAGAGCACGGTGGAGAACTGGAAGTGCAACCTCGGCAACCTGCGCGAGGCGATCACCCCGAAGAGCCCCACCCCGGCGCCGGCGCCGTCCAAGACCGTGAAGCCCGTCCCCGAGAGGACCTCGAAGAAGACGAGGACGCCGGCCAAGGCGCCCGCCAAGGCCCCGCGCGGGCCCGCCTCGGCGCCGAGCGGCGGGCGGGCGGCGCCCGGCCCCGCCCCGATGACCGGGCCGGGCGGCCTCAAGCCGTACTCCGGGCAGGCGCCGGCCACGGCGGCCGGGCTGCCGGGCGTCCTGCCCACCCCGGAGATCGCGGCCGACCCGAACGCCTACCGGAACGCTTCGGCCGGGACGGCCGCCATGCCGCAGACCCGCCTCATCTCCCCCGTGGCCGCCACCGGCCAGGACGACGGCCAGATGGTCCTGGTCGCCGCCGCGGCCGGGGCCGCCGGGGCCGTGGGCGCGCTCAACGTCAGCGTCGCGGGCCGCGCCCTCCGCCGCCGGCGCGAGGCCCGCTGAGGACGGCTCCCACGGCCGCGCCGGAGCCCGGCGCGGCCGCCGGGATCACATGGAGGGCGCGCCGACCGAGTGCAGCCCGCCGTCGACGTGGACGATCTCGCCCGTCGTCGCGGGGAACCAGTCCGACAGCAGGGCCGCGCACGCGCGGGCGGTGGGCTCGCTGTCCTTGATGTCCCAGCCGAGCGGGGCCGCCTGCGGCCACAGCTCCGTCATGCCCTCGAAGCCGGGGATGCTCTTGGCCGCCATCGTCGCGAGCGGGCCCGCGGCGACGAGGTTCACCCGGATGCCCTGCGGGCCCAGGTACTTGGCCAGGTAGCGGGCGCACGACTCCAGGCCGGCCTTCGCCACGCCCATCCAGTCGTACACCGGCCACGACTTGGTGGCGTCGAAGTCGAGGCCGACGACCGAGCCGCCGTCCTTCATCAGCGGCAGGCACGCCATCGTCAGCGACTTCAGCGAGTACGCGGAGGCGTGCACGGCGGTGGCGACGTCCTCCCAGGGCGTC
Organism: Actinomadura sp. NPDC048955; assembly: GCF_040649435.1. NCBI lineage: Bacteria > Bacillati > Actinomycetota > Actinomycetes > Streptosporangiales > Thermomonosporaceae > Actinomadura > Actinomadura sp. NPDC048955. The sequence continues at coordinate 40,736 of NZ_JBEZJI010000045.1, read as the reverse complement.
TCCAGGAAGTTCCCGCCGAGCGCGGTCTGCGGCGCGAACGCGATCGCGTGCATCACGCCGTCGAGGCGGTCGAAGCCGCTGTCGCGCAGGTTCCCGGCGAGGGCGCCGAGCTGGTCGGCGTCGGTCACGTCGAGTTCCAGCACCGGCGGCGGGTTGTCGGGGCCGGACGGCAGCCGCTTGGCGGTCCGCTGCGTGAGGGTCGGCCGCGGGTAGGCGGTCAGCACCACCTCGGCGCCCTGCTCCTGCGCGATCCGCGCGACGTGGAAGCCGATGGAGGCGTCGGTGAGGACGCCCGTGACCAGGATGCGCTTGCCTTCGAGGATTCCCATGTCCGTCAGTGCCCCATTCCCAGGCCGCCGTCGACCGGGATCACGGCCCCGGTGATGTAGGCGGCGTCCTCACTGGCCACGAACCGCACGGCCTTGGCGACCTCCTCCGGCTTCGCGATGCGCCCGAGCGGCACCGCGGCGGTGATGGCCTTCTGCTGGTCCTCGGTCAGGACCGACGTCATGTCGGTGTCGACGAACCCGGGCGCCACGACGTTGACGGTGATGCCCCGGGACCCGAGCTCGCGGGCGAGCGAGCGCGCGAACCCGACCATGCCGGCCTTGGACGCGGCGTAGTTGGACTGCCCCGGCGAGCCCAGCAGCCCCACGACCGAGGAGACCAGCACGATCCGTCCCGCGCGCTTGCGCATCATGCCCTTCACCGCGCGCTTGGCCACCCGGAACGACCCGGTCAGGTTGGTGTCCAGGACCGAGGTGAACGACTCCTCGCTCATGATCGCCAGGAGCGTGTCCTTGGTGATCCCCGCGTTGGCGACGACCACCTCGACGGGCCCCTGCTCCGCCTCCACCTTGCCGAAGGCCGCGTCGACGTCCTCGGCGCTCGTCACGTCGCACCGGACGCCGAACAGCCCCTCGGGCGGCTCTCCGGACCGGTAGGTGACCGCGACCGCGTCGCCCGCCGCGGCCAGCTCGCGGGCGATGGCGAGGCCGATGCCCCGGTTACCGCCGGTCACGAGGACAGAGCGACTCATCAGGACCCTCTCGTTGTGCTGCTCGTTGGCTGGTGCCCGACACTAGCGGCCCGCGCGCCCGCTGCGGATGTGCCGAACCGACAAGATCCGCTCACCTCCCTTTGTTCGGGCGGCGCGCGGGCCCCCGGCGGGACGGGCGCGGACGGTAGGTTGCGGAGGGTGCATGACATCGATCCCGCCTTCACCGCGCTGCCGCTCCGCGCGCTGGCCGACGCGGCCCTGTCCCGCGCCAGGGAGCTGGGCGCGGAGCACGCCGACTTCCGCCTGGAACGCATCCGCAGCCAGACGCTCCGCCTCCACGACGCCGCCCTGGAGACCGCCCTGGACGCCGACGACGTCGGGCTGTCCGTCCGGGTCGTCAAGGACGGCACCTGGGGCTTCGCCGCCGGCATCGACCTGACCCCCGAGGGCGCCGCCCGCGTCGCCGCGCAGGCGGTCGAGGTCGCCGCCGTCGCCAGGGCCGTCAACCGCGAGCCCATCGAGCTGGCGCCCGAGCCCGTCCACGGGGAGCGCACCTGGGTCTCGGCCTACGAGACCGACCCGTTCGAGGTGCCGACCGCCGAAAAGGTCGCGCTGCTGGCGGCCTGGAGCCGCCGGCTGCTCGGCGACGACCGCGTCGACCACGTCGACGCGACCCTGCTCCAGGTCAAGGAGAACAAGTTCTTCGCCGACCTCGCCGGCACGGTCACCACCCAGCAGCGCGTCCGGCTGCACCCCGTCGTCAACGCCGTGGGCATCGCCGGCGGCCTGTTCGACACCATGCGCACCCTGGCGCCGCCCGCCGGGTACGGGTGGGAGTGGCTGTCGGGCGAGCACTGGGACTGGGACGCCGAGCTGGCCCGCGTCCCCGAGCTGCTCGCCGAGAAGCTCGCCGCGCCGTCGGTGGAGCCGGGCGTGTACGACGTCGTCGTCGACCCGTCCAACCTGTGGCTGACGATCCACGAGTCGATCGGGCACGCCACCGAGCTGGACCGGGCGCTCGGCTACGAGGCCGCCTACGCGGGCACCTCGTTCGCCACGCCCGACAAGCTCGGGACGCTGCAGTACGGCTCCAAGGTCATGAACATCACCGGGGACCGGACGGCCGAGCACGGCCTCGCCACCATCGGCTACGACGACGAGGGCGTGCAGGCCCAGGCGTTCGACATCGTCACCGAGGGCCTGTTCACCGGCTACCAGACCGACCGGCGCATCGCCCGCCTCACCGGCGCCGGGCGCTCCAACGGCTGCGCGTTCGCCGACGCCGCGTCCAGCATGCCGATCCAGCGGATGGCGAACGTCTCGCTCAAGCCCGCCGAGGGCGGCCCGTCCACCGACGAGCTGATCTCGGGGGTCGAGCGCGGCATCTACATCGTCGGCGACAAGAGCTGGTCGATCGACATGCAGCGCCACAACTTCCAGTTCACCGGGCAGCGGTTCTTCCGCATCGAGAACGGGCGCCTGGCCGGGCAGCTCCGCGACGTCGCCTACCAGGCGACCACCACCGACTTCTGGAACTCGATGGAGGCCGTCGGCGGGCCGCAGACCTACGTGCTCGGCGGCGCGTTCAACTGCGGCAAGGGCCAGCCGGGGCAGGTCGCGCCGGTCAGCCACGGCTGCCCCTCGGCGCTGTTCCGCGGCGTCAACATCCTCAACGCGCTGAAGGAGGCCGGCCAGTGAGCACGATCAGGCCGCAGGAGGCCGTCGAGCGGGCCCTGTCGCTGTCGCGCGCCGACGACTGCGTCGTCATCGCCGACGAGGCGAGCACCGCCAACCTGCGGTGGGCGGGCAACACCCTCACCACCAACGGCGTGACCCGCTCCAGCCGCCTCACCGTCATCGCGCTGCGCGACACGGCGGAGGGCGTGGCGGCGGGCGTGGTGTCGCGGTCGGCCGTCGACGCCGACGGCATCGAGGAACTGGTGCGCGCCGCCGAGGCCGACGCCGCGGGCAACGAGGCCGCCGAGGACGCCCGGCCGCTGGTCGCCGAGGGGCCGCCCGCCGGTGCCGCCGGATGGGACGACGAACCCGCCGAGACCGGGATCGGGGTGTTCGAGGGCTTCGCTCCCGCGCTGGGCGAGGCGTTCGCCGCCGCGCAGGCCGGCGACCGGCGCCTGTACGGGTTCGCCAACCACGTCCTCACCTCGACGTTCCTCGGCTCCTCGGCGGGGCTGCGGCTGCGCCACGACCAGCCCACCGGGCTGCTGGAGCTGAACGCCAAGGGCGCGGGCGGCTCGGCGTGGGCGGGCGTCGGCACCCGCGACTTCACCGACGTCGACGTCCCCGCCCTCACCGGCGACCTCGCCCGGCGGCTGGAGTGGGGCGAGCGGCGCGTGGACCTGCCGGCCGGCCGGTACGAGACGATCCTGCCGCCGTCCGCCGTCGCCGACCTGATGATCTACCTGTACTGGTCGGCGGGCGCCCAGGACGCGCAGGACGGCCGGACGGTGTTCAGCGCCCCCGGCGGCGGCACCCGCGTCGGGGAGCGGCTCGCGGACCTGCCGATCACCCTGTCCAGCGACCCGGCCGCTCCGGGCATGCAGTGCGCCCCGTTCGTCGTCGCGCACGCCTCCAGCCGCGAGGCGTCGGTGTTCGACAACGGCCTCGCGCTCGGCGCCACCGACTGGATCAGCGACGGGACCCTCACGTCCCTGGCCCAGACCCGGCACTCCGCCGAGCGCACCGGGCTGCCGCTCACCCCCGCCGTCGACAACCTGGCGATGCGGGGGCCGGACGGCGGCGCGACCCTGGAGGAGATGGTCGCCCGCACCGAGCGCGGGCTGCTGCTGACGTGCCTGTGGTACATCCGGGAGGTCGACCCGCAGAGCCTGCTGCTGACCGGCCTCACCCGCGACGGCGTCTACCTCGTCGAGGACGGCGAGGTCGTCGGGGCGGTGAACAACTTCCGGTTCAACGAGAGCCCCGTCGACCTGCTGTCGCGGATCTCCGAGGTCGGCGAGACCGGGCCGACGCTGCCGCGCGAGTGGTCGGACTACTTCACCCGCACCGCCATGCCGGCGGTCCGGGTGCCCGACTTCCACATGTCGACGGTGAGCCAGGCCACCTGAGCCGTCACGGGCCGGGGACGGCGGGAGGGCGTGCCGGGGGCCCGGCCGCGCGGACCCGCCGTCCCCGGCCCCGTGCGGTCAGGCGTCCTCCAGGCGGAAGCCGACCTTCATGGTGACCTGGAAGTGGCCCACCTCGCCGTCCTCGATGTGGCCGCGGACCTCGGTCACCTCGAACCAGTCCAGGTGCCGCAGGGTCTGCGAGGCCCGCCGGACGCCGTTGCGTATCGCGGCGTCGACGGAATCCGGCGAGGTCCCCACGATCTCGGTCACGCGGTACGTGCGATCGGTCATCGACTCCTCCAGATGTTTTGCCCAGTGCCGCCGGTGCAGGTCGGACTCCATGGGCTTACCGTGGAATGGTGAAGGTCAATCCCCGCCACCACCGCGAGCCGGCGGTCTACACGGTCACCGACGCTCCCCGCCCCATGTCGGAGGACATCGGGCACCGCCAGCGGCGTTACCTGATCTCGATGGGCGTCCGCACGATCTGCTTCGTGGGGGCGGTGGTGGCCGCCGTTGCGGGCGCGCCGTGGTGGCTCGCGCTGCTCATGGTGGTCGGCGCCGCGCTGCTCCCCTACGTCGCGGTGATCTTCGCCAACGGGGGGCGCGAACCGACCGCCCCGGCGGCCTTCGACGACCGCCTCCGCAAGGAACAGAAGCCGGTTTCCGGACAGCGTCCGGAAATCCGGTCGTGACATTCTCTTGACTAACCGCAGGGGGTTTCGGTGTACGATTTGTACCGGCGCTCTGGTCCCCCGTCGGAGCGCCCGTGCCGGTGTTCCGGGCCCCCGTCGGAACACCGATGATGCGGCGCCGGGTGGATTGCCCCCGTATCCACCCGGCGCCGCTTTTCTCTCTCCGGGGTTCCCGCTGAAGCTTCGCGGGCCCGCAGATGACCTTCTCCGCACCTTCACTTGACCGCCCGCTCGGGCCGACGCACATTTGCGCGATAACGCAAGGCTTCCGCGCTGTCCTGCTCCGGCCATGAACCGGAACCCCGTCCTCGCGAACCCCGCGCACCGGTATCCGCAGGGAGCGGGGCGTTCCCGCGCGGGCACCCTCCGTCAGGACGGGCCGGCGGCGGACCGATCCTTCCCGGCGCCCGCTGCGTACTGCTGAGCGGCACCACCGTCCCCGCGCCCCAGGGGGAGGTCCCGTGGACCCGGACTCCGGCCGGACGACCGCCGCGGCGCGGAAGGCCGCGCTCCGCAGGGCGAGGCGCCCGGCCCGCAGTCCTGACCGGCGCGCCCCTATCCCGGGCCTCCCGCCCCCTTGACGGCGACGGCTGATGAGACGAACATCACAGCTGCCTCACCTGAGACATATCGACCATGTGTCTCAGGACGCGGGCCGTCCACCCACGGCGCGACGCGGCCCGCGGCCCCGCCCGGGAAACGGAGATATGCCATGAGCGCATTCGACGACGTGCCCGAGTGGGCGCCCCGGAACCCGCCGGAGCCGGGCGGCCCCGAGTCCCCCTACACCTTCCTCGGCGCCTCGCACCCGGCCGGGCTCCCGCCCCGCGGCGCGGCGGGCGGGCCCGAGAGCGAGCCCTTCGACGCCTTCAGCAGACCCGGCCGCACGCCCCGTCCCCCGGGCCCGGCGCACGCCGCCGCCAAGCAGCCGCGGGGGCCGTGGGCCCTCGGCGGAGGCCGCCCGCCGCGGCGGGTCGGCGGCGTCCTGCTCGGGCCGCTGGCGGGCGCGGTCGGCCTGGTGCTGCTCACCGGGTTCGGCGCGTACGCGATCGCCTCGGCGGGCGAGGGCTGCGCCGGCGGTGGCGCGGTGACGCTCGACGTGGCCGCGGCGCCGGACGTCGCTCCCGCGGTCGTGCGGGCGGCGGGGCGCTTCAACGACGCGGGGCACGAGGTGGACGGGCGGTGCGCCCGCGCGCGGGTGCGCGCCGCCGACCCCGCCGCAGTGGCCACGCTGCTGTCCGGCAAGGGTGTGGCCGGCGTCGCCCGCAGGCCGGACGTCTGGATCCCCGACTCCTCGCTGTGGACCAAGCTCGCCGGCGGCTCCGGGGCGGCCCCGGCCGCGGACGCCTCGGGGCCCCCCGCCGGGATCGCCTCGACCCCGATCGTCCCTGCGGTTCCGCGCGGGCTGGCGACGCAGCTGCGCAACCTCGGTGCCCCGGAGCGGCCGTCCTGGAAGGACCTGCTCGCCGCGGCCGGGACGGCCTCCGGCGCCGAGCCCGACCCCGCCGGGGGCCGCACCGGGGTGCTACCGCCGCGGCTGTTCCGGCTCCAGGTCCCCGATCCGTCCCGGAGCGCGACCGGCGTGGGCTCGCTGATCCTGGCCGGTGCGCTGCTGGGGGACGCCCCCGGCGGCGAGGCGTCGTTCACCGGCGTGGTCCGCACGATCCGGGAGGGCGTCGCCGTCTCCGTGGACGCCGAGTTCGCCGCGTTCGCCTCGTCCGCCTCGTCCGGCCAGGGCGAGGCTGACCGCTACCCGGTCGCGATGGCGCCCGAGCAGGCGGTGTTCGCCTACAACGCGCGGCGTCCGGCCGAGCCGGCGGTCGCGCTGTATCCGGCGGAGGGGACGATCTACCTCGACTACCCGGTCACCGTCCTGGCGGAGGACCGGGCCAGAGCGGGCGCGGCGCGGTTACTGCGGACGGCGCTCGCGGACAGGGCGACCCGGGACGACCTCCGGCGGCTGGGCTTCCGGGCGCCCGGCGGAGCCGCGCCCGCGTCGTTCTCGCCGCGGACCGGCCTGGACCCGCGCCCACCGCGGGCGCTCCCCGAGACGCCCGCCGCGGACGTGCGGCGCACCATGCAGTCGTGGGCGCAGCTGTCGCTGAGCATCCGGATGCTGAGCATCATCGACGTGTCGGGGTCCATGGACGAGCGGGTCGCGCCGGGCGTGACGCGGCTGCAGTCCACGGTGCGCACGGCCCAGGGCGGGCTCGCGCTGCTGCCGGACGACAGCGAGCTCGGCCAGTGGATCTTCTCCACGGACCTGCGGGGCGACCGGGACTGGCGGGAGCTGGTCGGCGTGGGACCGCTCTACGAGCGGCTGGGGTCGGCGACCCGGCGGCAGCTCGTGCTGAGCGCGTTCGCGCGGATCCGGGTGAAGCCGCACGGCGACACCGGCCTGTACGACACGGTCATGGCGGCGTTCGACTACATGAAGCGGACCTACAAGCCGGAGTACGTGAACTCGGTCCTGCTGTGGACGGACGGGAGGAACGAGGACCCGCACGGCCCGTCCCTGGAGGAGACCCTCGACCACATGCGGCGCGAGTACGACCCGGAGCGCCCCGTCCAGGTCAACATGCTGGGCTACGGGTCGGGCGTGGACGTCAACGAGCTGCGGCGGATCGCGCAGGTGACGCACGGCGACGCCTACGTGGCCGAGACGCCCGGGCAGATCCAGGCGATCTTCCTCGAGGCCGTCTCGCGCCGGGTCTGCGAACCCGACTGCTGACCCGCCCCGGCGGCCGACCCCTCTCGTATTTGATTCTAGAACTGGATTCGAGATAACTTAGCGTTCTGTTAGTAACGCTGGCGAGAGGGGCACGGCGTGCGCCGCACCGTTTTCAACGAGGACCACGAGGCCTTCCGGGACACGATCCGGGCGTTCATCGAGGCCGAGGTGGTCCCGGTCTACGAGGAGTGGGAGAACGCGGGCCACCCGCCGCGCGACTTCTACACCAAGCTCGGCGAGCTGGGCGTGTTCGGCATCCAGGTGCCCGAGGAGTACGGCGGCGCGGGCGAGACGAGCTTCAAGTACCAGGCCGTGGTCTCCGAGGAGTGCGCCCGCGCCGGGGTGAGTTTCGGCGGCTACGGCGTGCACGTCAACCTCGTCCTGCCGTACCTGCTGAAGTACGGGTCGCAGGAGCAGAAGAAGCGCTGGCTGCCGCCGTTCGTGTCCGGCGAGATGATGACGGCGATCGCGATGACCGAGCCCGGCACCGGCTCCGACCTCGCGGGCATGCAGACCACGGCGAAGCTGGACGGCGACCACTACGTCCTGAACGGCGCCAAGACGTTCATCACCGGCGGCGTCCTCGCCGACCGGGTGCTCGTGGTCGCGCGGACGTCCCCGGCGACGCCGGAGAACCGCCGGGCGGGCCTGTCGATCCTCGCCGTGGACACCCGGAGCGAGGGCTACGCGGTCGGCCGCAAGCTGGAGAAGATCGGGCTGCGCAGCTCCGACACCGCCGAGCTGTCGTTCACCGACGTGCGGGTGCCCGTGGAGGACCTGCTCGGCGAGGAGGGCCGCGGGTTCGAGTACCTGACGCACAACCTCGCCGAGGAGCGCCTCGGCATCGCGACGAGCTCCTACGCGTCGGCGGCCGCCGCCGTGGAGTTCGCCCGCAGGTACGTCCAGGAGCGCACCGTCTTCGGCAAGACCGTGTCGTCGTTCCAGAACACCAAGTTCGTGCTGGCCGAGTGCGCCACCGAGGTCGAGGCGGCACGCTCGCTCGTCGACCGCTGCATCGAGGCGCTGGACGCCGGCGAGCTCACCCCCGCCGACGCCGCCGTCTGCAAGCTGTTCTGCACCGAGGTGCAGGCCCGCGTCGTCGACAAGTGCCTCCAGCTGCACGGCGGCTACGGCTACATCCTGGAGTACCCGATCGCGCGCCTGTACGCCGACGCCCGGGTCGCCCGGATCTACGGCGGCACCAGCGAGGTGCTCAAGACCATCATCGCCAAGGACATCCAGGTCTGACGGAAGGGCTGCGCACATGACCGACACCCGGGTGGCCATCGTCACCGGCGCCGCGCGCGGCATCGGCGCCGCCACCGCCGTCCGCCTCGCCAGGGAGGGCTTCGCCGTCGCGGTCTGCGACCTCGACGAGGCCGCCTGCGCCGGCACGGTCGAGACGATCACCAAGGACGGCGGCACCGCGCTCGCCGTCGGCGTGGACGTCGCCGACACCGCGCGGGCGAACGCCGCCGTCGCGCGCGTCGCCGCCGAGCTCGGCCCGCCCGTCGTCCTGGTGAACAACGCCGGCATCACCCGCGACAACCTGCTGTTCAAGATGTCCGACGACGACTGGGACTCGGTCCTGTCGGTGCACCTGCGCGGCTCGTTCGTGATGACCCGCGCGGCGCAGGAGCACATGACGAAGGCCGGATGGGGCCGGATCGTGAACCTGTCGTCGGTGTCGGCCCTCGGCAACCGCGGCCAGGTCAACTACTCGGCGGCCAAGGCGGGCCTGCAGGGGTTCACCAAGACGCTGGCGATCGAGCTGGGCAAGTTCGGCGTGACGGCCAACGCGATCGCGCCGGGGTTCATCGCCACCGAGATGACCGCCGCGACCGCCGCCCGCGTCGGCGTCGACTTCGAGGACTTCAAGGCCGCCGCCGCCAAGGAGATCCCGGTCCGGCGCGTCGGCGTCCCCGAGGACATCGCCGGGACCGTAGCGTTCCTGGTCAGCGACGACGCGTCGTTCGTGTCCGGGCAGGTCATCTATGTGGCCGGTGGTCCCCGCGCGTGACGGGGCGGCCCGGGTGCGCGACCGGGACGGGACGGAGGAGTCGCTGCGCGCGGCGGCGGTCGCGCTGCTGCGGCGCGGCGGCGTCCTCGCCGGGCTGAACCTGCGCCAGGTCGCCGACGAGGCGGGAGTCAACCGCGGGCTGGTCTACCAGTACTTCGGGTCGCGGCGGGCGCTGCTGCGCTCGGCGCTGTTCCACCGGTCGCGCCCGAACGCCGAGGACGCCGTGGACGCGGCCGGGCTGCCGCTGCGCGAGCGGCTGGCGCGGCTGTTCTGGACGAGCCTGCGCGACCCCGAGCCGGTCCGGCTGGCGACGCTGCTGGTGCTGGACGGCGACGACCGGCCCCGGGTCCTGCTCAACCGGGGCGCGGGCCGGGAGGACCTCGCGGCGGAGGCGGAGCGCGGCGACCTGCCGGTCGAGGACGTGGCCGCCGTGCAGGCCGCCATCGCCTCCACCGTCTACGGGTACACGCTGCTGCGCGAGCACCTGGCGCGGGAGATCGGCGTGCCCGCCGAGGAGCTCGACGAGCGCATGGCCCGCTGCGTGGAGGCCATGTTCGTGCGCCGCCCCGGCTAGCGGGGGCGGGCCTCGGCGAGCCGTTCCGCGAGGACGGCCGGGGCCTCGACCAGGGACGGGCCGTACCAGGTGAGGAGCCGGCCGCTGACGAGCGCGGCGTCGAGCCCGGGGAAGGACTCCGGGCCGTCGTCCTCGGTGAAGCGGTACGGCTCGTCCGGCAGGACCACCAGGTCCGCGCCGGCCGCGTTCAGCTCGTCCAGCGGGATCTTCGGGTAGCGCTCGGGATGCCCCGCGTAGACGTTGGACACGCCGAGGCGGGCCAGGACGTCGCCGGTGAAGGTGTCGCGCCCGACGACCATCCACGGCCGCCGCCAGATCGGGATCACCGCCGCCCGGGGCTCGCCGGGCGCGACGCCGGCCCAGACGCGGGACGCCTCCTCCAGCCAGCCGGGCACCGGCACCCGGCACGCCTCGGTGAGCATGCGCCGCAGCGACGCCAGCGCCTCCTCGACCGTGCGGATCCGCGTCATCCAGACCGGCACGCCGGCCGCGCGCAGCGCCTCGACGTCGGCGGGCCGGTTCTCCTCGGTGTTGCCGACGACGACGTCGGGCCGCAGCCCGATGATCCGCTCCAGGTCGGGGTTCTTGGTGCCCCGCACGCGCGGCACGTCCAGGCCCTCGGGGTGGGTGCACCAGTCGGTGGCGCCGGCGAGCAGCCCCGGCGCGGTCGCCGCGACCGTCTCGGTCAGGGACGGGACGATCGACACGACGCGGCGCACCCGGTCCGGAACACCGGCCGGGGCGCCGGTGTCGTCGTGGACGGCCATCGGCGGGGCGCCTCAGACGTTGCGGCGGTACTGGCCGCCGACCTCGAAGAACGCGTCGGTGATCTGCTGGAGGCTGCAGACGCGCGCCGCGTCCATCAGCACCGCGAACACGTTCTCGCCGGACCGGGCCGCGTCCTTGAGCGCGGCGAGGGCGGCCCGCGCCCCGTCCCGGTGCGCCTCCTGGTAGCCGTGGACGCGGTCGAGCTGGGAGCGCTTCTCGCCCTCGGTGGCGCGGGCGAGCTCGATCGTCTTCGGGGTCCCGTCGCCCGCCTCCGGGCCGCGGAACGTGTTGACGCCGATGATCGGCAGCGAGCCGTCGTGCTTGCGCTGCTCGTACAGCATCGACTCGTCCTGGATGCGGCCGCGCTGGTAGCCGGTCTCCATCGCGCCGAGGACGCCGCCGCGCTCGCTGATGCGGTCGAACTCGGCCAGCACCGCCTCCTCGACCAGGTCGGTCAGCTCGTCGATGACGAACGACCCCTGCAGCGGATTCTCGTTCATCGCCAGCCCCCACTCGCGGTTGATGATGAGCTGGATCGCCAGGGCCCGCCGCACCGACTCGGCCGTCGGCGTGGTGACCGCCTCGTCGTAGGCGTTGGTGTGCAGGCTGTTGCAGTTGTCGTAGATCGCGATGAGCGCCTGCAGCGTCGTGCGGATGTCGTTGAAGTGCATCTCCTGCGCGTGCAGGGAGCGCCCGGACGTCTGCACGTGGTACTTGAGCTTCTGGCTGCGCTCGTTCGCGCCGTACCGGTCGCGCATGGCCACGGCCCAGATGCGGCGGGCCACCCGTCCGAGCACGTTGTACTCGGGGTCCATACCGTTGGAGAAGAAGAACGACAGGTTGGGCGCGAAGTCGTCGATGTCCATGCCCCGTGCCAGGTAGGACTCGACGTAGGTGAAGCCGTTGGCGAGGGTGAACGCGAGCTGGCTGATGGGGTTCGCCCCGGCCTCGGCGATGTGGTAGCCGGAGATCGACACCGAGTAGAAGTTGCGGACCTTGTTGGCGATGAACCACTCCTGGATGTCGCCCATCATCCGCAGGGAGAACTCGGTGGAGAAGATGCAGGTGTTCTGCCCCTGGTCCTCCTTGAGGATGTCGGCCTGCACGGTGCCGCGCACGGTGGCCAGCACGTGCGCGCGGATCTGCGCGGCCTCCTCCTCGGACGGCTCGCGGCCGTTCTCCTCGTAGAAGGCGTCCAGCCCCTGGTCGATGGCCGTGTTGAGGAAGAACGCCAGGATCGTCGGCGCGGGACCGTTGATGGTCATCGACACCGACGTGGTCGGGGACGACAGGTCGAACCCGTCGTAGAGCGCCTTCATGTCGTCCAGCGTGGCGATCGAGACACCGGACGTGCCGACCTTGCCGTACACGTCGGGGCGCTCGTCGGGGTCGCGCCCGTACAGGGTGACCGAGTCGAACGCGGTGGACAGGCGCGTGGCGGGCTGGCCCTCCGACAGCAGCTTGAACCGGCGGTTGGTGCGGAAGGGGTCGCCCTCCCCCGCGAACATGCGGGCGGGGTCCTCGTTGTCGCGCTTGAAGGGGAACACCCCGGCGGTGAACGGGAACCGGCCGGGCAGGTTCTCGTTGCGCAGGAACCGCAGCAGCTCGCCGTGGTCGGTGTAGCGCGGAAGCGCGACGCGGGGGATCCGGCTGCCCGACAGGGACTCGCGCGTGAGCGTGGTGCGCAGCTCCCTGTCGCGGATCTTCACGACCTGCTCGTCGCCGGAGTAGGACTCCACGACGGCGGGCCAGCCCTCGACGAGTTCGGCGTTCCCGGGCTCCACGTCCCGGCGCGCGCCCTCCAGCAGGCTCTCCACCTCGGAGGCGTCCGTCAGCTCGGCGCGCACCTCGTCCAGCCGCTGGACGCGCCGCACGGCCTCCATCTGCCGCAGCGTGTCGGCGTGGTAGCCGCGGACGGTCTCGGCGATGTCGGACAGGTACCGCACGCGGTTCGGCGGGATGACGTTCGCGGCGCCGGTCGACACCTTGGTCGCGACCTCGGGCAGGGCACCGTCCTCCAGGCGCAGGCCGTGCTCGCCCAGCAGCCCGCCCAGGTGCTGGTAGAGCGCCGTGACGCCGTCGTCGTCGAACGTGGCGGCGCTCGTGCCGAACACCGGCATGTCCTCCGGCCGCCGTCCGAACGCCTCCCGGTTGCGCACGAGCTGGCGGCCGACGTCCCGCAGCGCGTCGGCCGCGCCGCGCCGCTCGAACTTGTTGATCGCGACCACGTCGGCGAAGTCGAGCATGTCGATCTTCTCCAGCTGGGACGCGGCGCCGAACTCCGGCGTCATCACGTAGAGCGACACGTCCACCAGCGGCACGATCGCGGCGTCGCCCTGCCCGATGCCGGGCGTCTCCAGGATCACCAGGTCGTAGCCGGCGGCCTTGCAGGCGGTCACGATGTCCTCGGCGTTCTCCGGCAGCTCCCGCGCGCCCCGGGTGGCCAGCGAGCGGAAGAACACGCGGTCGCCGTCCAGGGAGTTCATCCTGATCCGGTCGCCGAGCAGCGCGCCGCCGCCGCGCCGCCGCGTCGGGTCCACCGCGAGCACCGCGACGCGCAGCCGGTCGCCCTGGTCGACGCGCAGCCGCCGCACCAGCTCGTCGGTGAGGGAGGACTTCCCGGATCCGCCCGTCCCGGTGATGCCCAGCACGGGGACCCGCCGCCCGGCCGCCGCCTCGGCGAGCCGCGCGCGGTCGTCCGCGGGCAGGGCACCGGCCTGGAGGCAGGTGATCGTCCGGGCGAGCGCGCGCCGGTCGCCGGCCAGTACGTCGCCGGCCGGCACGGGCTCGGCGGCCAGGTCGACGTCGCAGTCGCGGACCAGCTCGTTGATCATCCCGGGCAGGCCGAGGCGCTGCCCGTCCTCCGGGGAGAAGATACGCACCCCCGCCCCCGACAGCCGCGCGATCTCCTCGTGCACGATGACGCCGCCGCCCCCGCCGAACACCTTCACGTGCTCGGCGCCGGCCTCCTTCAGGCTGCGCGACAGGTACTCGAAGTACTCGACATGGCCGCCCTGGTAGGAGCTGATCGCCACGCCCTGCGCGTCCTCCTCCAGGACGGCGTCGACGACCTCGCGGACGGAGCGGTCGTGGCCGAGGTGCACCACCTCGGCGCCCTGGGACTGCAGGATGCGCCGCATGATGTTGATGGCCGCGTCGTGGCCGTCGAACAGCGCCGCCGCCGTCACGAAGCGCACCGGGTGCACCGGCGAGTGCAGCTCCCCCGTCACCGTCCCCACCCCAAACCTTGGACATCCAATATTTGGAAGTTAAAGTAGTTTCCGTGCGCGACGCAGTCAAGACCGCATACGGTGGGCCGGTGCCCGACATGCCCGATCCCATCGCCGAGGCCCACCGCCAGTGGAGCGGCCGCTGGCCCGAGCACGCCGACCGCATGGCGGCCGTCACCTCCGTGATGCGGGCCCAGCAGCTCCTGCTGAGCCGGATCGAGGCCGCCCTCAAGCCCCACGGGCTGACGTTCGCCGCCTACGAGGCCCTGCGCCTGCTCGCCTTCGCCCGCACCGGGACCCTTCCCATGGGCAAGATGGGCAACCGCCTCATGGTGCACCCCGCGTCCGTGACCAACGTGATCGGCCGCCTGGAGCGGCGGGGCCTGGTCGGCCGCCGCCCCTCCCCCGACGACCGCCGCGTCGTCCTCGCCACCATCACCCCCGCGGGCCGCGACCTCGCCGAGGAGGCCACGCTCGCCCTCAACGAGTCCGGCTTCGGCATCGCCGGCCTCCCCGCCGCCGAGGCCGCCGACGTCACCACGGCCCTGCGGCGCGTCCGCCTCGCCACCGGCGACCTGGAGCGCTGACGGATCGGCCGGGCCCCGGCCGATCCGCACGCGGTCGCCGCGGCGGCTCAGCGGGCGCGGACCCAGGCGTCGACCAGGTCGGCGACCTCGGGCCGGGAGCGCGGCAGGTAGTGGGTGTCCCTGATGCGGTGGAGGGTCCGGTCGGACGCGGCGAGGGCACCGAGGATCGCGCGGGCGTCGCCGTCGTAGACGCACTCGTCCGCCGTGGCGTGCACCACCAGGGACGGGACGGTAATGCGCGCCAGGTGCGGGGCGGCGGTGCACTGCGAGGTGCGCAGGCTCCACATCGACAGCCAGGACCGCAGCGTGCACAGCGAGCCGATGCCGAACACGCCGTAGTTGGCCTTGGCGGGGTCGCCGAGGTAGCAGCGGTTGGGCTCCCGGTCGGACGGCTCGATGGCGGGGTCGATCATTCGCAGGTCGGCCCAGGTCCGGTGCACGGTGAACAGGGCGTCGCGGGCGCGCGTGCCCTTCAGGGCGTCCAGGCGGGCGAGGACCCGGTCGGTGATGCGCTCGTTGCGGGCGCGCTGGGCGGCGCGGTAGCGGGCCTGGAACTCCGCGCTGAACGGGGGCCCGTTGCCGGGGTCGAAGGGGTCGAGGGACGGGTCGGCCGAGAGCGGGTCGGTCTCGTCGGTGACCGAGGGGTCCATCCAGGCGGTGAGGACCTCGGGGCGGCCGGAGTGGGCGGCGAGCGCGACGAACAGGTCCCCGGCGGGCAGGTCCTCGATGGCGGCGACCGGGCGCATCCCGGCGACCGGCGTGACGTTGGGGTCGACGGCCTGCGACTGGTAGGCCGCCATCAGCGAGCCGCCGCCGGAGTTGCCGAGCAGGACGATCCGCTCGGCGCCCGCCCGCTCGCGGAGCCAGCGCACGCCGGCGCCGATCTCGGCGAGGGCGTGGTCGAGCAGGAAGTACGCCTCGTTGCCGCGGAAGCGGGTGTTCCAGCCGAGGAAGCCGTACCCGCGGGCCGCGAGGTGCTCGGCGAGGTAGTGCTCGGAGAAGTCGACGTTGTAGTGGGTCGCGATGAACGCGGTCCTCGGGGCGGCCCCGGCCGGCCGGTGGTAGATCCCCTGGCACGGGTGGCCGCCCGCGCCGGCCCGGCCTGCCAGGGGCGACGGCAGCCCCACGAACTCCCTGACGATCTCGCCCATCCGGCGCCTCCCGGCTCGATACCGAATCAGGTTCTGATCGTAGGGGGGTATGGACGCGGTACGGCCACCCACCGCCTGGACGTGCCCGTCCATCCCATATGCTGCGGATCACATCCGTTGTGTCGCAAGGAGGCGTGATGGCGGATTCGCCGACGATGACGTACGGCGGCTATCTCAGGCTCGACGACCTGCTGTCGTGCCAGGAGCCGAAGACGCGTGCGCACGACGAGCTGCTCTTCGTGATCATCCATCAGGTCTACGAGCTGTGGTTCAAGCAGATCCTGCACGAGGCCGCGCTGCTGCAGAGCCGGATGGAGGAGGGCAACAGCGGCGGGTCGCTGCACACCGCCCGCCGCATCGCCAAGATCCTCAAGACCGTCGTCGGGCAGCTGGACGTGCTGGAGACGATGACGCCCCGGCAGTTCGCCGCGTTCCGCGACGCGCTCGGCAACTCCAGCGGCTTCCAGAGCGAGCAGTTCCGCGAGATCGAGGCCGTCCTCGGGCGGCGCTCCTTCCCCGCCTCCGACCTGCGCGGCGACGAGCGCCTCCAGGCGGCCGTGTCCCGCCCGTCGGTGTTCGACTCGCTGCTGCGCTACCTCGCCGGGCGCGGCCATCCCGTCCCGCGCGAGGCGCTGGAGCGGGACTTCTCCCTGCCGTGGGAGCCCGACCCCGGGGTGCAGAAGGTCCTGCTCGCCGTCTACGCGGACGAGTCCGGGCCCGCCGCCGAGGTCTGCGAGGCGCTCGTCGACGTGGACGAGGGCATCCAGGAGTGGCGGTACCGGCACCTGAAGATGGTCGAGCGCACGATCGGCGCGAAGATCGGCACGGGCGGCTCGGCCGGCGCCGACTACCTGCGCAGCACCCTGTTCGCCCCCGCCTTCCCCGACCTGTGGGAGGTCCGCTCCCAGACCGAGGAGGTCCCCGTCCATGGCGGCTGAGGGCGGCGAGCGGGTCGCGATCGTCGGCGCGGGCCTGGCGGGCTGCCTGCTCGCGGTGCTGCTCGGCCGCCGCGGCATCGCGGTGACGGTGTACGAGAGGCGGCCCGACCCGCGCGTCGCGGGCGCCGAGCGGGGCCGCTCGATCAACCTGGCGGTCTCGGCCCGGGGCCTGGCCGCGCTGGAGCAGGTAGGCCTGCGCGACCAGTCGCTCAAGCAGGCGCTGCCCATGCACGGGCGGATGGTGCATCCCCTGGCGGGCGGGCAGAACTTCCAGCCCTACAGCGCCGACGGCGAGCGCGCCATCAACTCCATCAGCCGCGCCGAGCTGAACCGGTCGCTGCTCGACACCGCCGAAAGCACGCCGGGGGTCACGCTGCGGTTCTCCCAGCGCGTCACCGGCGTGGACGTCGAGGCCGGCGCCCTCCTGCTGGAGGACGCGGACCCCGAACCCGCCGACGTCGTCCTGGCCGGGGACGGCGCCTACAGCGCGGCCCGCCGGTCGCTGCGCCTGGACGAGGACGCCGACTTCCTGGAGCACGGCTACAAGGAGCTGACCGTCCCGCCGAGGGACGGCGGTTTCGCGCTCGACCCGGACGCGCTGCACATCTGGCCGCGCGGCACCTCGATGATGATCGCGCTGCCGAACCTGGACCGCTCGTTCACCTGCACGCTGTTCTGGCCGAAGCAGGACTTCGCCGCCCTCGACACCCCGGAGAAGGTCAGCGCCTACTTCGAGCGGCACTATCCCGACGTGGCGGGCCTCATGCCGGACCTCACCGGCGACTACGAGCGCAACCCGGTCGGGTCGCTGGTGACCGTCCGGTGCTGGCCGTGGACGCGGTACGGCCGCGGCGCCCTGGTGGCGCTGCTGGGCGACGCCGCGCACGCGATCGTGCCCTTCTTCGGGCAGGGCGCGAACTGCGCCTTCGAGGACTGCATCGAGATCGACCGGTGCCTGACCGAGACGGGCGGCGACTGGCGCCGCGCGCTGTCGCTCTACCAGGAGCGGCGCAAGGCCAACACCGACGCGATCGCCGAGATGGCGCTGGACAACTTCGTCGAGATGCGCGACCGGGTGTCCTCGCCGGTGTACCGGGCGAAGCAGGCCGCGACGCACGCGCTGGAGCGCCGCCTGGCCGGACGTTACGTCTCCCGCTACGAACTCGTGTCGTTCTCGACGATCCCCTACGCGCGGATCCCGGCGCGGATCAGGCGGCAGAACCGGGTGCTAGCCGCGGCCGCCTTCGGTTCCGCGGCGGCCCTCGGCCTCGGACTGCGCGCCCTCGTCCGGCGCGGCTGACACCGGGCGGCGGCCGGCGGCCAGGTCGGCGACCGCCGCCACCAGCGCCGCCAGCACGAACCCCAGCACGACGATCAGCCCGCGCCGGAACGCCGCCGCCCAGTCCCCGCCCGTCCCGGCGATCGCGGCGAAGAACACCGACCCGACGGCGGCGACGCCCATCGCGGTGCCGACCCGCTGCCCGGTCTGCAGGACGCCCGCCGCGCTGCCGCCCTCGGTGTAGTCCACCTCCGACAGCGTGATCGTCTGGTTCGGCGAGATCACCAGGCCGCTGCCGAGCCCGGCCAGCAGCAGCGGCGCCGCGGTCGCCCACGCCACGCCGCCGCCGGGCTTCAGCTCCACGGCGAGCCAGGCCGCGCCGAGCCCGGCCAGCACCAGGCACAGGCCCACGGCGACGAGGGGACGGCCGTAGCGGGTCACGATCCGGCCGCCGAGCGCGGACGCGGCACCCGACCCGAGCGCGAACGGAGTGATGGCGAGGCCCGCCCCGAGCGCGCTGTAGCCGAGGCCGTTCTGCAGGTAGAGGGTGAAGATGAAGAACACCGCGGTGAATCCGGCGAAGTACAGCAGCGCGATCGCCGAGCCCAGGGTGTAGGAGCGGAGCCGGAACAGCGCGAGGACGACCATCGGCGTTCGCGCCCGGCGCTCCCACGCCGCGAAGGCCGCCAGCAGCACGGCGCCCGCCGGCATCAGCAGCCACTTCAGGTCGCTCCGCCACTGCTGCTCCTGGACGAGCGGCAGGAGCACGCACAGGACACCCGCGCCCAGAAGCAGCACCCCGAGCGGGTCCAGGCCCTGCCGCGGCCCGTAGACGGGTTCGGGCAGCAGCCGCCACGCCAGGAACAGCGCCGCGATCCCGACCGGGATGTTGACGTAGAACACCCACCGCCAGCCCTCCGCCGACCCGGCGATCGCGATCAGCCCGCCGCCGAGCAGCGGGCCGACGGCGGTCGCGATCCCGATGACGGCCCCGAGCGCCCCGAACGCCCGTCCCCGCTCGGCGCCCCGGAACAGCTGCTGGATGAGCCCCGCGACCTGCGGGTTGAGGATGCCGCCCGCGACGCCCTGCACGAGCCGGGCGAGGACGAGCAGCAGGATCGTCGGGGCGAGGCCCGCCGCCGCGCTCGCCACCGTGAACAGGGCCAGCCCGGACATGAACACCGCCCGGCGGCTGCGGGCGTCGCCGAGCCGCCCGGCCGGGACCAGCACGAGCCCGAAGGTCAGGGCGTACCCCGACAGGATCCACTGGAGCTGCGCGTCGGACGCGTGCAGCCCCGCCCGGATCGACGGCAGCGCCACATTGACGATGCTGACGTCCAGCAGCGTCATGAAGGCCGCGACGAGGCACACCGAGAGCGCCTGCCAGCGCTTGTTCATTGCCTTTTCTCCTCCTTCGGGCCCGGAGGGCCCTCCATCGTCGATAAGGCGGGCGATCGCTGGCATCGCTGCGACTCGCCTGGCGGGTCGCTGCGCGATCAGATTCTTGCTTCGCTCGAATCTGCCTTCGGACGCGATCGCGACCATTGAGGTCGTTGCGTGGTCGCGGTGGTGGCTGAGGGCGCTGTGATGGCTAAGGTCGGCTCATGACCGACGTTGAACCGGAGGACGGGGCCGAGGAGTTGCAGTGCTCCGCCAAGGGGTGCCGCGCGGACGCCGTGTGGGCGCTGCGGTGGAACAACCCGAAGATCCACACGCCGGAGCGGCGGAAGATCTGGCTCGCCTGCGACGAGCACCGCGAGAGCCTGTCGGCGTTCCTTGATCGCCGCGACTTCCTGAAGGACGTGGTGCCGGTCGCCGAACGCGACGAGCCGGCGGACGGCTAGGGCCTGTCTCGAAGTGCCCGGCCACGCGCGCGAACGCGTGACCTGCCCGGTGGAGCGAGGCCGGAGGCGAGCGGAGCCCGGCAGATCGCGAAGCGATGCCGCGTTCGCCCAGTGCCGGTCACGTAGCGAGCCGCAAGGCGAGCGAAGTGGGCCGGGACTGTGAAAACACAGCCTAGGCGTCGTCGAGGACCGGCTCGCCGGCCTGCTCGGGCACCTCGGCCCGCCAGCCCTCGGCCATCTCGGTCAGCCGCGCGGCGCCGTCCCGCGCGGGCACGCCGCGGCCGACCGCGAGGCCGAGCAGGTAGGCCGTGAGCGGCGCGCCGGGCCGTGCGACGTTGTGGGCGACGTCGCGGGCGAGGTCCAGGACCAGGCCCTGGTCGACGTCCCCGCGCTCCAGGCCCAGTTCGAGGCACGCCGCGTTGATCCAGTCCTCAAGGACAGCCATGGGTTCCCCCTTCGAGCATGGTCCTGGTGGTGTGCCCACTCTCCCACGATCAAAGCAGGCGCTCGGCGGCGGCCAGCTGTTCGGGAGTGTCGCAGTCGAACCACGCGGGGCGGCCGCCGGGCGGCGGCGCGACCGGGACGGGGGCCAGCGGGCCGAGCAGGCCGCGCAGGGACGCGCCGTCGTAGGCGGCCAGCGCCTCCCGCAGGGCGGCCGCGCGCCAGCAGCCCGCGAGCCACTGCTCACGGCCCTCCCCGTCCACCAGGACGGCCCCGTCCCGCTCCCCCGCCGCCTCCAGCAGCGCGGCGACGTGGGCGGGCCGCAGGAACGGCAGGTCCGCCGCCAGCAGCACCAGCCTGGCCGCGCGGACCTCGGCGAGCCCGGCGCGCAGCGCGGGCACCGGCCCGCCGCCCGGCGGGTCCTCGCGGACGACGACGGCGCCCGGCAGGACGTCGCGGCGCGGCCCCACCACGATCAGCCGGGACGCGCCGGACGCGGCCGCCGCCGACCATTCGATCAGCCGGCGTCCCCCCACGGAGGCCGCGGGCTTGTCGGCGCCGAACCGCCGGGCGCGCCCGCCCGCGAGCAGCACGGCGTCGAAGGGCGTGCCGGCGTCCACGCGGCTCAGCCGCCGATCGCCGACATGGGCCGGGCGGGCTGGAGGAACGACGGGTCGTCGATGCCGTGCCCGGCGCGCTTGGTCCGCACGGCCGCGCGCCAGCGGTCGGCCAGTTCGGCGTCGGCGGCGCCGGCGCGCATCGCGTCCCGCAGGTTGGACTCCTCGGTGGCGAACAGGCAGTTGCGGACCTGCCCGTCGGCGGTGAGCCGCACCCGGTCGCAGGCGCCGCAGAACGGCCGGGTCACCGAGCCGATCACGCCGACCGTCTCGGGGCCGCCGTCGACCAGGAACGACTCGGCGGGGGCGCTGCCGCGCTCGTGCCCGGTGTCGGGCACGAGGTCGAACTCGGCGGACAGCCGGTCCAGGATCTCGTCCGCGGTGATCATGTTCTCGCGGGTCCAGCCGTGCTGGGCGTCCAGCGGCATCTGCTCGATGAACCGCAGCCGGTAGCCGTGCTCCAGGCAGTAGCGCAGCAGCGGGACGGCCTCGTGGTCGTTGACCCCGCGCATCAGCACCGTGTTGATCTTGACCGGGGCCAGCCCCGCCCGCCGCGCCGCCGCCAGCCCCTCCAGCACGTCGGCGAGCCGGTCGCGGTGCGCGAGGCGCCGGAAGGTCTCGCGGTCGAGGGTGTCGAGGGAGACGTTCACCCGGTCGAGACCGGCCTCGGCCAGCGGCGCTGCCAGCCGGTCGAGCCCGATCCCGTTGGTGGTCAGCGAGATCTGGGGACGCGGCGCCTGCTCCGCCGTCCGCCGCACGATGCCGGCGAGCCCGCGCCGCAGCAGCGGCTCGCCGCCGGTGTAGCGGACCTCGGTGACGCCGAGGTCGCGCACGGCGAGCCCGACCAGCCGGACGACCTCGTCGTCGGTGAGCAGTTCCGGCTTCGGCAGCCAGTCCAGCCCCTCGGGCGGCATGCAGTACGAGCAGCGCAGGTTGCACCGGTCGGTGAGGGAGACCCGCAGGTCCGTCGCGGTACGGCCGAAGGTGTCGACCAGCACGGGCACCCCTTCCTGTCGCGGTCTGGATCTCCAGCCTATTGCGGCGGTTGACGATCCGATCCCCCGCGGGAGACGGTGATCTTCAGCCGAGGAGCAGGGAGGCCGGAGTGGCGACGTCGCGGGAGTGGGAGTTCGCGGGCACGCGGGGAGCGGTCAACGCCCGGATCTGGGCGGACGGCGAGCCGCGCTACGTCGCGGTGCTCGTGCACGGCTACGGCGAGCACCTCGGCCGCTACGACCACGTCGCGGACGTCCTGGTCGGGCACGGCGCCGTCGTCTGCGGCCCGGACCACGCGGGCCACGGCCGCTCGGCCGGCGACCGCGTGCTGGTCGAGGACTTCGCGGACGTCGTCGCCGACCTGCACACGGTCGTGGAGGCGGCCCGCGGCGACCACCCGGACCTGCCCGTCGTCATGATCGGCCATTCCATGGGCGGTCTGATCGCCGCCCGGTACGCCCAGCTCCACGGCGCCGGCCTCGCCGCGCTCGTGCTGTCCGGCCCGGTCCTCGGCCGCTGGCACGTCGTCGAGGAGCTGCTGCCCCTCGACGCGATGCCGGACGAACCGATCGACACCTCCACGCTCTCGCGCGACCCGGCCGTCGGCAGGGCCTACACCGAGGACCCCCTGATCTGGCACGGCCCGTTCAAGAAGCCCACCGTCCGGGCGCTGGACGACGCCCTGCGCCGCGTCAACGAGCACGGGTCCCTGGGCGCGCTGCCGACCTTCTACGTCCACGGCGAGGCCGACGAGCTCGTCCGCCCGCGCGACACCCGCGTCGGCATCGACGCGATCCGCGGGGACGACCTCACCGAGCGCCTCTACCCGGGCGCCCGGCACGAGGTCTTCAACGAGACCAACCGCGACGAGGTCCTCGCCGACGTCACCGCCTTCATCGACCGCGTGCTGCCGGAGGCGCCGAAGCCCGGCTCGTGAGGCGACGGCGCCCCGGCGGGGGTCAGCCCTTCACGCAGATGAGCTGGCGGAGGTGCGCCACGACCTCGACGAGGTCGGACTGGGCCTCGATCACCGCGTCCAGGTCCTTGTAGGCGCCGGGGATCTCGTCCACGACACCGCTGTCCTTGCGGCACTCGACGCCCCTGGTCTGCTCGACCAGGTCCTCGACGGTGAAGTGCTTGCGGGCCTTGTTGCGGCTCATCCTGCGGCCCGCCCCGTGGGAGGCGGAGTTGTAGGCGGTCTCGTTGCCGAGGCCGCGGACGATGTAGGTGCCGGTCGCCATGGAGCCCGGGATGATCCCGAGGTCGCCGCGCCCGGCGCGGATCGCGCCCTTGCGGGTGACGAGCAGCTCGACGCCGCCGTACTCCTCCTCCGCCACGTAGTTGTGGTGGCAGGAGATGACCTCGCCCCACCTGCAGCGCTTCTCGCCGAACCGCTTGGTGACGACGTTCTGCGCGAGCGCGGTCATGACGGCGCGGTTGCGGCGCGCGTACTCCTGCGCCCAGAACAGGTCGTGGCGGTAGGCGTCCATCTTCGCGGTGCCCTTGAGGAACACCGCGAGGTCGCCGTCCGGCAGGTCCTGGTTGTGGGGCAGCTTGCGGGCGGCCTCGATGTGGTGCTCGGCCAGCTCGTTGCCGATGTTGCGCGACCCCGAGTGCAGGACGAGCCAGATCGCGCCGTCGTCGTCGGCGCACAGCTCCAGGAAGTGGTTGCCGCCGCCGAGCGTGCCCATCTGCGAGCGGGCGCGGCCGTGGCGGGACCGGACCGCCGGGTGCAGGTCGTCGAAGCCCTGCCAGAAGTCGTACCAGCCGCGTTCCTTGAGGCCTGGGAGCGCGGACGGGTCGACGGCGTTCTTGTGCGAGCCGCGGCCCACCGGGATCGCCCTCTCCAGGCGGCTGCGCAGCCCGGCCAGGTCGTCCGGCATGTCCTCGACGGTGAGGGACGACTTGACGGCGGTCATGCCGCAGCCGATGTCGACGCCCACGGCCGCCGGGGACACCGCGTCCCTCATCGCGATCACCGAGCCGACGGTGGCGCCCTTGCCGTAGTGGACGTCAGGCATCACCGCGAGGCCCTCCACCCACGGCAGGGCGGAGACGTTGCGCAGCTGGTCGAGGGCGAGGTCCTCGACGCTCTGCGGGTCGGTCCACATCCGGATCGGGACGCGTCCGCCCTTCAGGGTCTGGTACGGCATTCCCACTCCTTGATCGACGGAACCGGACCGCGATCTATGACGCCAGAGTCACCCCTCCCGGTTCAACCGGTTTTCGCCCTGCCGGCGCTCGGTGAGGCCGAGCCTGTCGAGGTGGCGCAGCAGGGCGACGGCGACGTCGCGGCCGGTCCCGAGGGCGTCGCCGGCCTGGGCGGGCGTGAACGGCTGCGGCAGGCCCGACAGGACGCGCAGCGCCTCCCGGTCGGCGCCCGGGAGCAGCACGAGACCGTCGTCGATCCGCAGGACGGCGCCCGCGCGTTCGGCGCCGGCGAGGGTGTCGCCGGTGAGGCCCAGCTCTTCGAGGCGCCCGGCGCTGGGCGGCTCGAACGGGGCGTCGGCGAGGTCGGCGCGAAGCCGCTCCACGGCCGCGGCCCAGGGCGGAGGCGGCGTCGCGGCGACCGCCGTCGGCGCGGGCTCGGCGGCCGGTGCCGGGGCGGGGCCGGCGGCCGGGCCGTAGACGCGTCCCGCGGCCGGGCCGTAGACGCGTCCCGCGTCCAGGCGCAGCGGCGGCCGGACGAGCGCGGCGACGAGCTCCCGGGACGGCAGGCCGAGGCGCAGCCGGACCGCCTCCATCGGGATCCCGGGGGCGCTCGGGCTCGCGGCGGCGTGCCGGGACGTCTCCTCGGCGAGCCGCTCGAACAGCGACCGCCAGTGCGCCGGGTCGGCGACCCACTCGCCGTTCAGGGCGACGGCGCCGGCCGGGGGCGCGCAGCCCATGAGCGACAGCTCCGAACGGCGGAGCACGCCGTGCCGCCGGAGCACCACGGCGCCGTCCGGGCGGTCCGGCCAGGTCGCCAGCTCCCGGGCGCGGGCGGCGCCCGCGCCGCGGCGCACGAGGGTCGGCGGCCGGACGTCCAGGACGCTCACCCCGGCGATCGAGCGGCGCTCGGGGTCGCGCAGGAGCCCGATGTCGCCGAGGTGGAGGGCGAGCCGGGTGTTGAGGGTCAGGCGGGCGGTGTCGGGGCCGAGGGGCCGCAGCCCGACCGCGACGGCGGCCGACCCGATGTGCAGCGTCATCCGCCGCGCGAGCCTGCCGGACGCCTCGCCGAAGCGGGTCCGGACGTCGACGGAGGTGGTGTGCGTCCAGGCGCCCGGGGTGACCAGGGCCATGCCGGCCTCGACACGGCCCGCGTCGCGCAGCGTCAGCACGACGCGGGAGACCCCGCCGACCGAGTCGCGGGGCTCGTCGGCGCAGCCGATCGTCCGGACGCGGACCCGCTCGCCCGCGGGCATGAGGAGCAGCTCGTCCCCCACGGCGACCGTGCCGGCGGCGAGGGTGCCGGCGATGACGGTCTGCCGCCCGGCGGTGAACGCCCGGTCGGCCCACAGCCGCACCGGGGCCGCCGGGTCGGGCACGGGCAGCCGGCCGGCGAGGCGGTCGAGCGCGGCGGCCAGCTCGGCCGTCCCGGCGCCGGTCTCGGCGCTCACCGCGACGGCCTCCGCGCCGCGCAGCGCGGTCCCGGCCAGCCGCTCGCGGATCTGGCGGAGCGCGGGCTTGGGATCGGCGGCGTCGGCCTTGGTGACGGCGAGGACGCCGAAGCGGACGCCGAGCGCGCCGAGGGCGTCCAGATGCTCGCGCGTCTGCGGCATCCAGCCCTCGTCGGCGGCGACGGCGAGCAGGACCGCGGACGCGGGCGCCGCGACGGCGAGCATGTCCGGGACGGACCGCTCGTCCCCCGGGGCGTCGACGAACGCGACGCGCCGGCCCGAGGGCAGCTCCGTCCAGGCGCCCGTCTCGCCGGGCCGCCTGCCCGTGAGGGCGCGCACGAGCGCCGACTTGCCGTGCCCACCGTGACCGGCGGTGGTGACGACGTGCATCAGCGTCCTTTCCGGGCCTGAACGCCGATGGCCGCGCGAAGGCGGGCCGTGCGGGGAGTGGCGGTGCGGGGAGTGGCGGTGCGGGAGGTGATGCGGGGGTTGCGCAGACGAAGGTCCACGAAAGGCAACCCTAGGGACGTGCGGGCCCCGCGCAAAACGCCGACGCGCTGGCGCGTCGCGCCGCACCCTCGGGCATCGAGGGGTAAATCCTCCGCTCTACACTTATTTAGGTTAAGTAACTACATGCCGCGCGCCGGAGATCCGGCGACCGGCCGATGCGGGAGGTTCGCATGACCGGCGCCCCGGCGGCTCGCAGGACAGGCGCCCCGGCGGCGGGCGGGGCCGGTGCCCCGGCGGCGGGCGGGGCCGGTGCCCCGGCGGCGACCGGAGCCGGCGCCCCGGCCGGCCGGCCCACCGGCCCCACCCTGCTCGCGCTCGCCGTCGCCGGAATGGTCGTGTCGGTGCAGCAGACGCTCGTGCTGCCGCTGCTGCCGCAGCTCATGGTCCGGTTCGACGCCCCCATCACGGACGTGACGTGGGTGTTCACCGCGTCCCTGCTGGCCGGCGCCGTCGCCACCCCGCTGCTGACGCGGTTCGGCGACATGTACGGCAAGAAGCGGATGATCCTGCTCGCCCTCGCGCTGCTGCTGGCCGGCTCGGTGCTGTGCGCGGTGTCCGGCACGCTGCCGGTGCTCATCGCCGGGCGCGCCCTGCAGGGCGTCTCGGCGGCGATGATCCCGCTCGCCATCGGCATGATCCGCGACACGTTCCCGGCCGAGCGGGTCACCACGGCGATCGGCATCGTCAGCGCGACCATGGGCGTCGGCGGCAGCGCCGGCATGATCGTGACCGGGCTGATCGCGGCCCGGACCGGCAGCCACCACCCGGTGTTCTGGATCGCCGCCGCGCTGGCGGCCGCCGGGCTGGTGCTGGTCGCCGCGACGGCGCGCGACGTCGGCGTCCGCGCCGGCGGGCGGCCGGACCTGCCGGGCGCCGCCCTGCTCGCCGGCTGGCTCGTCTGCCTGCTGCTCGGCATCAGCCAGGGCAACGCGTGGGGCTGGACGTCCGGCGGGGTCCTCGCCCTGTTCGGCGCCGCGGCCGCGCTGTGCGCGGTCTGGGTGGCGGTCGAGCTGCGGGTCCGCGCGCCGCTGGTGCGGCTGGGCCTGCTGGTCGGCCCCCGGTCGCTGTCGGCCAACGTCGTCTCGGCGCTGCTCGGCTTCTCGATGTTCGCCGCGTTCACGCTCATCGCCGGGTTCGTCCAGGCACGGCCGGAGGAGGTCGGCTACGGACTCGGCGGCTCGGTGCTGGACGTCGGCCTCTACATGCTGCCGAGCACCGTGACGATGCTGCTGTTCTCGGCGATGGCCGGGCGCCTCGCGGCCCGGCTAGGCCCGGCCTACACGCTCGCGATCGGGTCGGCGTTCGCCGGGCTGTGCTACGCATGGCTCGCGGTGTCGAACTCGCACGTGTACGACATGCTCGCGTTCAGCGCCATCCAGGGGATCGGGTTCGGGATCGCCTACGCCGCGCTCGGCACCCTCGCCGTCCGGCACGTCCCGATGGACCAGAGCGGGATCGCCAGCGGCATCAACTCGCTCGTCCGCACCACGGGCGGCAGCGTCGCGGGCGCCGTCACGGCGTCGATCCTGGCCGGACGGGCCGCGGGCGCCGGCGTCCCCTCCCTCGGCGCCTACGAGCTGTGCTTCTGGGTCGTCTCCGCGGGGGCGGCGCTGGCCGCCCTCATCGCCGTCGCGCACGCCCTGCGCCACCCCGGGTAGACCCCGTCCGGCGGCGCGGGCCCTTGACGAACCGGCCCCGCGCCATGCCCTATAGGTGTGCGGCCCGAATCGCGGCGACGCCGGTCCGGGCCTCCGCGCAGATCCGGGCCAGGACCCGTCACCGGGAGGACGACATGGGCGCCTACGCGGCCGCGTACGAACGCAGCATCGCCGATCCGACCCGCTTCTGGGGGCTGGCGGCACGGGACGTGCGGTGGCTCGTACCGCCGGACCGGGTGCTGGACGACGGGGCGCCGCCCTTCTACCGGTGGTTCACCGGCGGCGAGCTCAACACCTGCGACAACGCACTGGACCGGCACGTCGAGGAGGGCCGCGGCGAGCAGGCCGCGCTGATCTACGACAGCCCCGTCACCGGGACCGTGCGGACCTACACCTTCCGGGAGCTGACCGGCCTCGTCGCGCGGTTCGCCGGGGCGCTGCGCGCGCAGGGCGTCGACCGCGGCGACCGCGTGGTCATCTACCTGCCGATGGTGCCCGAGGCGGTCATCGCGATGCTGGCGTGCGCGCGGCTCGGCGCCGTGCACTCGGTGGTCTTCGGCGGGTTCGCGGCGCGGGAGCTGGCCGTGCGCATCGACGACGCCCGCCCGAAGGCGGTCGTGTCGGCGTCCTGCGGCATCGAGGCGGGCCGGGTCGTCCCCTACAAGCCGCTGCTGGACCGGGCGCTGGAGCTGGCCCGGCACAAGGTCGAGCGGTGCGTGATCCGGCAGCGCGAGCAGCTGCACGCCGACCTCGTGCGGCCGCGGGACGTGGAGTGGGACGAGGCGGTCGCGGCCGCCGAGCCCGCCGGGTGCGTGCCCGTCGCCGCCACCGACCCCCTCTACATCCTCTACACCTCCGGCACGACCGGGCGGCCGAAGGGCGTCGTGCGCGACAACGGCGGGCACGCGGTGGCGCTGCGCTGGTCGATGGAGAACGTGTTCGGCGTGGGGCAGGGCGACGTCTTCTGGGCGGCCTCCGACGTCGGCTGGGTCGTCGGCCACTCCTACATCGTGTACGCGCCGCTGCTCACCGGCTGCACCACCGTGCTGTACGAGGGCAAGCCGGTCGGGACGCCGGACGCGGGCGCGTTCTGGCGCGTCGCCGCACAGCACCGGGTGAAGGCGCTGTTCACCGCGCCGACCGCGATCCGGGCGATCAAGAAGGAGGACCCCGAGGGCACGCTGCTCGCCGGGCACGACCTGTCCGCCCTGGACACGCTGTTCCTCGCCGGGGAGCGCCTCGACCCCGACACCTACCGGTGGGCCTCGCGCGTCCTGGACCGCCCGGTGATCGACCACTGGTGGCAGACCGAGACCGGCTGGCCGATCGTGGCGAACCTGCGCGGGCTGGAGCCGATGCCGGTCAAGGCGGGGTCGCCGTCGGTGCCGGTGCCGGGGTACGACGTGCGGGTCCTCGGCCCGGACGGCTCCCCCGTCCCGCCGGGCGCCGACGGCGACATCGCGATCCGGCTGCCGCTGCCGCCGGGCACGCTGCCCACGCTCTGGCAGGACGACGAGCGCTTCGTCGAGTCGTACCTGACGAAGTTCCCCGGCCACTACCTGACCGGTGACGGCGGGCACGTCGACGAGGACGGCTACGTCTGGGTGATGGGCCGCACCGACGACGTGATCAACGTGGCCGGGCACCGGCTGTCCACGGGGACGATGGAGGAGGTCGTCTCGTCCCATCCGGCCGTGGCCGAATGCGCCGTGATCGGCGTCCACGACCCGCTCAAGGGACAGGTGCCGCGCGGGCTGGTCGTGCTCAAGAGCGGGATCCTGGCCGAGCCCGGCGAGGTGTGCGCCGAGCTGGTCGCGATGGTGCGCGAGCAGATCGGGCCCGTCGCCGCGCTCAAGGAGATCTCCGTCGTGCCCGCGCTGCCGAAGACGCGGTCGGGCAAGATCCTGCGGGGCGTGATGCGGGGCATCGCCGACGGGCAGGAGGTTTCCGTCCCGTCCACGATCGAGGACCCGGACGTGCTGGACGGCCTGCGCCCCGTCCTGCGCCGGGAATGAGGGCCGTTCCGGAGGGGGCGGGCCCCGCGTCACAGGTGGCGGCCGGTCCGCTTGGGCCAGAACGCCGCCACCAGGAGGACCGCGGCCACCGCGAGGAGGACCTGGAAGAGGGCCTCCCACAGGTTCCAGCCGCCCTCGCCGAGGCCGCACAGGTGGACCAGCCCGGTTCCGCCGAACGCCGCGACGACGCCGACCGCCACGAGCAGCCACGCCGGAATGTTCTCGCGGCCAGGCACGACGAACCTGCCCAGGACGCCGATGACGGCGCCCAGGATCACGGCGGCCACGAGCCCGCCGATGGTCATGCCTCGCCTCCCCCGTCCCGATGGGGCCTGCCGGGAACCTACCCCCGTCCCCGATCGGCGACACGGGAGCCGGGCGGCTAGCGGACGACGAGGGTGCGCCGGCCTCGGCCGACGAGCTCGCCGACGATCGGCGCGCCCGGGATCTCCCCGGCGACCAGCAGCCCGCCGGAGGTCTGCGCGTCGGCGAGCAGCAGCCGCTCCTCCTCGGCGATCCGGCGGAAGTCGGCGTGCGGCGACACCCACGCCAGGTTGCGGCGGGTGCCGCCCGGCACGAACCCGTCCCGCACCGCGGCGCGCGCGCCGTCGAGGTAGGGGACGGCGGAGGCGTCCACGACGGCGGTGACGCCGCTCGCCCGCGCGAGCTTGTACAGGTGGCCGAGCAGACCGAAGCCGGAGACGTCGGTGGCGCAGGCGGCGCCGTGTTCGAGCGCGGCCAGGCCCGCCGCCGCGTTCAGTTCCGTCATGGCCGCGACCGCGTGCGGGAACACCTCCCCGGTCGCCCTGTGCCGGGCGTTGAGCGCGCCGACGCCGAGCGGCTTGGTCAGCGTGAGCGGGACACCGGGACGGCCCGCGTCCAGCCGCAGCAGCCGGTCCGGGTCGGCGGTGCCGGTGACCGCGAGGCCGTACTTCGGCTCGGGGTCCTCGATGCTGTGCCCGCCGGCGATCGCGACGCCGGCCAGGGCCGCCGTGTCCCGCCCGCCGCGCAGTACCTCGCGGGCCAGCTCGGCGGGCAGCGCGTCGGCGGGCCAGCCGAGCAGGTTCAGGGCCATCAGCGGCACGCCCCCGACCGCGTAGACGTCGGACAGCGCGTCGGCGGCGGCGATGCGGCCCCAGTCGTAGGCGTCGTCGACGACGGGGGTGAAGAAGTCGGCGGTGGAGACGACGGCCCGGCCGCCCTCGAGGCGCAGCACGGCGGCGTCATCGCCGTCGGGGCCGCCGACGAGGAGCGCGTCGTCTCCGCCGGTGAGGCCGGCCACGACCCGCTCCAGCTCCCCTGGCGGAATCTTGCTCGAGCCGCCGCCGCGCGCGTACTGCGTCAGGCGGGCCACGGGGGCGAGTCGGGTCACCGCTGAATTTAACGCACAACTACCTCAAATGATCAACAAACGGACGGTACCCACCCGGTCACCGATCGCCGACCGGTCCCCGCGACCGGCCCGGAAAACCGGCGAACCCCTTGTCCGAACCCGGTTCGGCGTGATGCGATTTCCCCTCTGCAAGTCATCACTTACTAACCACCGACCATGAGGGGCGACATGGGGATCCAGGAACAGCGGGCCGACCTCGACCGGGCCGTGGCGGGGCAGACGATCTGCACCGCCCTCGCCGCGACCGCCGCGCGGCACGGCGGCAGGCCCGCCTACTCCGACCGGACCGGCGGCGAGTGGAGCACCCTCACCTGGGCGGACACCCGGACCCGCGCGCTGGAGACGGCCGCCGGGTTCGCCGCCCTCGGCCTGGAGGCCGGCGACGTCGTCGCGCTGATGATGCCGAACCGCTCCGAGCACGTGCTGGCCGACCTCGGCGCGGTGCACGCCGGCGGCGTCCCCACCACCGTGTACGCGACGCTCGCGCCCGACCAGGTCGCGTTCGTCGCCGGCCACTGCTCGGCCAGGTACGCCGTGCTGGACGGCGCGGACCAGCTCGGCCGCTGGCTGCCCGTCCTGGACCGCCTCCCCGGCCTCCGCAAGATCATCGTGGTGGACGCCGGCGCCTGCCCGCCCGGCGACCGCTTCCTCACCTGGGACGCCTTCACCGAGCTCGGCCGCCGGGAGCTGGCCGCCGACCCGCTCGCGATCGACCGGCGCTGGCAGGCGGTCGGGCCCGGGGACACCGTCACCCTCCTGTACACCTCCGGCACCACCGGCGACCCCAAGGGCGTCCTGATCACGCACTCGATGGTGCTGCACGAGGCGGAGATGGTCGAGCGCAGCTCCGTCCTGCCCGAACACCCGGCCGGCGTCTCCTACCTGCCGTTCGCGCACATCGCCGACCGCGTGCTCAGCTACTACCTGCCGGTCCGGCTCGCCTCCCACGTCCACTTCTGCCCCGACCCGGCCCAGCTGACGACGATCCTCGGCGAGGTGCGGCCGCACTCCTTCTTCGGCGTCCCGCGCGTCTGGGAGAAGATCATGGCCGGCATCCAGGCGGTGCTGTCCGCCGAGCAGGACGAGGCGAAGAAGCGGGCGGTCGCCGCCGCCCTGGACGCCGGCCGCGCCCACGTGGCGGCGCAGGAGCACGGCGGCACCCTCACCCCGCAGATCACCGAGGCCTTCGAGCGGGCCGACCAGGCGGTCCTCACCCCCATGCGCGCCCTGCTCGGCCTGGACCGCGTCCGCCAGGCCTCCAGCGCCGCCGCGCCGCTGCCCGTCGAGGTGGCCCGGTTCTTCGCCGGGCTCGGCCTGAAGATCTTCGACGCCTACGGGATGACGGAGACGACCGGCGCCATCACCGCCAACCTCGCCGACTCCTTCAAGCTCGGCACCGTCGGCCGCCCGTTCCCCGGCGTCGAGCTGAAGCTCGCCGACGACGGCGAGATCCTCGTCCGCGGCGCCACCTGCACCCCCGGCTACCTGGACCGCCCGGACGCCACCGCCGACCTCATCGACGCCGACGGCTGGGTGCACACCGGCGACGTCGGCCGGCTGGACGGGGACGGCTTCCTCACCGTCGTCGACCGCAAGAAGGAACTGATCATCACCGCGGGCGGCGAGAACATCGCCCCCTCCCTGGTCGAGAACCGGCTCAAGGAGCACCCGCTCATCGGCCAGGCCCTGGCCTTCGGCGACCGCCGCCCCTACGTCGTCGCCCTCATCACCCTCGACGGCGAGGTCGCGCCCGTCTGGGCGGCCGCCCACGGCGTCGACACCACCGACCTCGCCGCCCTCGCCGACCACCCGCTCGTCCTGGAGGAGGTCGCCCGGGCCGTCGAGGACGCCAACGCCCGGCTCGCCCGCGTCCAGCAGGTCAAGCGGTGGCGCCTGCTCACCGCCGAGTGGACCGCCGAGAGCGAGGAGCTCACCCCGACCCTCAAGCTGAAGCGCCGCGTCGTGCACACCAAGTACGCCGCCGACATCGACGCCCTCTACACCGGCTAAGATCACCGCCGGAGGCGTGTGAGCGCCTGGTGGCCTCCCCGGCCTTCAAAGCCGACGGTCCCGAGGATCTCGGGACGGCGGGTTCGATTCCCGTACGCCTCCGCCATCGCGCCCCCCGCGGGCGGGCGGCGGGCGCGACGTAACGTGAGGGCATGAGGCGTCGCAAGCTGGCCTACGGGATCATGATGGGCACGTGCCTCACCCTGTTCGTGCTGGCCTGGGCGGTGGTCCGGTTCTACTCGCACACCGCGGCGATCGCGATGACGGTGGTCGCGCTGGTCATCCCGCCGTTCGCGGTGGTGGTGGCGAACTGGAACATCGACCGGACGGACCGCCGTAGGTGAGCGGCCACGGGGTCGCGTGGGTGCTGGACCTCGCCGGGATCTTCGTGTTCGCCGTGTCGGGGGCGCTCGCGGCCGTCCGGCAGCGGCTGGACGTCGTCGGGATGGTGGTGCTGGCGGAGATCACCGCGCTCGGCGGCGGGATCCTGCGCGACCTGATCATCGGGGCCGTGCCCCCGGCGGCGTTCACCGACCTCGGGTACGTGCTGGTGCCGATGGCGGCGTCGGCGCTGGTGTTCTTCTGGCATCCGCAGGTGACGCGGCTGCTGCCGGCGGTGCTGCTGTTCGACGCGGCCGGGCTCGGGCTGTTCTGCGCGACCGGGACGGTCAAGGCGCTCGAGTACGGGCTCTCGCCGGTGCACGCGGTGCTGCTCGGCATCGTGACGGCGGTGGGCGGCGGCATCCTGCGCGACGTGCTGGCGGGCCGGATCCCGGCGGTCCTGTACGACCGGCAGCTGTACGCGGTGCCCGCACTGCTCGGCGCGGCCGTGACGGCCGGCGCCGAGAGCGCGGGCCTGCACGGCGGCGCCGTCACCGCGGGCGCCGCCGCGCTGGCGTTCGGGCTGCGCGTCCTCGCGATGCGGCAGGGGTGGCGGGCGCCCCGCCCCCGCGGCGTGCCCGACTAGCTGTGTTTCGAAGTCCCGGCCCACTGCGCTCGCCTGGCGGCTGTGTTTCCACGTCCCGGCCCACTGCGCTCGCCTGGCGGCTCGCTGCGTGACCGGTACTGGGCGAACGCGGCATCGCTTCGCGATCTGACCGGTGCGCTCGCCTCCGGCTTCGCGGCACCGGTCAGGTCACGCGTTCGCGCGTTGCGGCCGGGGCCACTTCGGGACGGGCCCCGGCCCCTCGGCGGCTGTGGCCTGGGCTTCGTTTGGGGCGGGTTTCCGGGGTACCGTCAACGGTCATGGGGCGGATCACCGTGCGCAGGCCCGTGCTGCGGCTGAGCGCGTCCGGGCCGCCGGTGCGCCGGCCCGACACGCTCGCGGCCGAGGAGCCGCTGGAGATCCGCGTCGCCGGCAAGCCGCTCACGATCACGATGCGCACGCCCGGGCACGACTTCGACCTGGTCGCCGGGTTCCTGGCGGCCGAGGGCGTGGTCGGCCGGGCCGGCGAGATCGCGGCGATGCGGTACTGCGCCGACACCGAGGAGCAGAACACCCTGGACGTGCTCCTGGCCCCCGGCGTGCCGCCGCCGGACGACTCCATGACGCGGGCGTTCACCACCACCAGCGCCTGCGGGGTGTGCGGCAAATCGAGCATCGAGGCGCTGCGCGCCGACCGGCCCTACGAGGTGGCGGCCGACCCGGTGCGGCTCACCCCGGCCGTGCTGGCGGCCATGCCGGAGCGGCTGCGCGAGGCGCAGCGGGTGTTCGACCGGACGGGCGGCCTGCACGCCGCCGGGCTGTTCGACGCCGAAGGCGAACTCCTGGCCGTGCGCGAGGACGTCGGCCGCCACAACGCCGTCGACAAGGCGGTCGGGTGGGCCCTGCGGGAGGAGCGGCTGCCGCTGACCGGAACGGTCCTCATGGTGAGCGGGCGCGCGTCGTTCGAGCTGACGCAGAAGGCGATGACGGCCGGCGTCCCGGTCCTGGCGGCGGTGTCGGCGCCGTCCTCCCTGGCGGTGGACCTCGCCGAGGACGCGGGGATGACGCTCGTCGGCTTCCTGCGCGGCGAGACCATGAACGTCTACGCGGGGGCGGAGCGTATCGCCCTGTGAGCGGCGCCACTTGTCACGCCGGGTCGAAAACCGAGCGGTAACTTGTTGGGTTCCCCTCAAGAAACCGCGGCCCCGGCAGGAGTTGACTGCACTGCCAATGGCACAGCGCGGCGCGGGGGCACGCCGCGGCCGGCCCGGACGCGTGGAAGGCGAGGACCGCATGACGAGGCCCCAGGCGAGCGGCGGTACGGCGCCCGTCGACGAGCGCCATCCGCCGATCAAGCCGCGGCGCGTCTCCTTCGACTGGTCGCGGACCCCGCTGCACTGGGTCCCGGGCGACCCGGTCGCCACCCACATCATCAACTCCTTCCACATCGTCCTGCCCGAGGGCGAGAAGTGGTTCATCCAGTGCGTCAAGGACGCCCGCCCGCACATCCGGGACGAGCGGCTGCTGGAGGAGATCAAGGGCTTCATCGGGCAGGAGATGGTGCACGCCCGCTCCCACCAGGGCGTCCTGGACCAGATCCTGGGACGCGCCGGCATCGACGTCTCCAAGATCACCGACGCGGCGGGCCGGGGCAACGCCGAGCGCCCCGCGCAGATGGCGGCGCTGAAGGAGCGCAACCCGCGGGCGTGGCGGCGCCGGCTGCGCTTCGAGCTGGCCGCGGTCGCCTCGATCGAGCACTACACCGCCGTGCTCGGACAGTGGATCATGGACAACGACCGGCTCGACAAGGCCGGCGTGGACCCGACGATGCTGGACCTGCTGCGCTGGCACGGCGCCGAGGAGGTCGAGCACCGCTCGGTGGTGTTCGACGTCTACAAGGCCATGGGCGGCCGGTACCCGACCCGTGTCGCCGCGTGGGTCGTGTCGCTGTTCTTCCTTTACTGGGCGCTGATCGGCGGCTCGCTCTACCTGCTCAAGCAGGACCCGACGATCAAGCGGCGGGTGACCCCGCTGCGCGCCTACCGCTCCTACCGGCGGTCCGTCCGGCTCGGCCACGTGCCCGGCATCTTCCGGCTCCTGCTCGGTGAGGCGCCCGTCTACCTGAGGCCGGACCACCACCCGTCCAAGGTGTGCTCCACTCCCCGGGCGCTCGACTACCTCACGCATTCGCCCGCCGCGAAGGCCGCGGGTTACGACCCGTACTAGACCCGCACGCCCACTGGACCCGCACGCCCACTGGACCCGCACGGTGGCGGGCGTCACGCCGCGAGGCCTTGACCCGGGCGCGGATCGGCGATTTATTAACGGCGTGTCCAATAAAGCGTCGCTCGCCCGCGTCCACGACGCGGCGGAGCTGGAGCGGTTCCGTGCCGTCCAGCGGCTGTCCTACCGGTGCGCCGAAGAGGTCGCCGGCACGCTCGAACCGGGCGTGACCGAGCGCGAGGCGTGCCGCCGCATGCGCCGGTGGCTGCGCGAGCGCGGGGTCGACGACTGGCTGCACACCCCGTTCGCCTGGTTCGGCGACCGGTCTGCGTTCCGCGGCTTCCGGCTGCCGACGCAGTTCCTGCCCGGCGGGACGCGCCTGGAGGAGGGCATGCCCTACATCCTCGACATGGCCCCGGTGCGGGACGGCCACTCCGCCGACATCGGGTACGGCGGCGTCCTCGGCGAGAACAGGATCTGGGAGCGGCTCGACGCCGACCTCGCCGGCTACCGGTCGCTGATCCTCGGCCTCGTCCGCGAGCGGCGCACGTTCGCCGACATCTACGCCGAGGTCGACGCGCTCATCGAGCGCCAGGGCTACGACAGCCGCCACCGCGCGTATCCGGGGCGCGTCATCGGCCATCAGATCGGCGTCATAGGCGGGATCCTCCCGAAGCGCGTGGGATTCCCATTCGGTGTACGGTTCCTCCAGACCATCGGCCGCGAACTGGTCAAGGAGCGCCTGGAAGGGCGATCCCCGCTCTGGAACGGGGCCGCGCAGTCCCAGCACCCCCCGACGCCCGGGCTGTGGGCGGTCGAGCCCCACATCGGGTTCCGCGGCGTCGGCGTGAAGTTCGAGGAGATCCTCGTGGTCACCGAGGACGACGCGTACTGGCTCGACGACGACCTTCCCCACGTGCACCGGTGGGCCCGACGGGAGACGACCGCATGACACACCCCGCCCCACCCGCGGCCCGGCGGCGCGTCCGCGGCGACGGCGTCGACCTCGCCGTCTACGAGCAGGGCGACCGGTCGCGCCCCACCGTCCTGCTGGTGCACGGCTACCCCGACACCCACGCCGTCTGGGACGAGGTGGCCGCGCGGCTCGCCCGGCGGTTCCACGTCGTCCGCTACGACGTGCGCGGCGCGGGCGCCTCGTCCCGCCCGTTCGGACGCCGGCGCTACACGTTCGAGTACCTGATGGCCGACATGGAGGCCGTCCTGGACGCGACCGCGCCGGAGCGCAAGGTGCACCTGGTGGGGCATGACTGGGGCTCGATCCAGTCGTGGGAAGCGGTCTGCACCATGCCGGACCGTTTCGCCTCCTTCACCTCGATCTCGGGTCCGTGCCTGGACCACGTCGCCCACTGGACGCGGCGGAACCTGGCGCGCCCCACCCCGGCCAACCTGCGGCGGGCGGCGGGCCAGGCCGTCCGCTCCTGGTACATCTACTTCTTCCAGACGCCGGGGCTGCCGGAGCTGCTGTGGCGGGCCGGCATGGCGAAGCCGTTCGCCAAGGCCCTGGAGCTCGGCGAGGGCGTCCCGCCCCGGCCGGGCCACCCTGCCAGGACGATGGCGCGCGACGCCGCGGCCGGGGTCGGGCTGTACCGGGCGAACATGCTCCAGCGGCTGCGCCGCCCGCGCGACCGGCGCACGGACGTCCCGACGCAGGTCATCGTGCCGACCAAGGACCTGTTCGTCTCGCCCCACCTGGTCGGCGGGCTGGCCGGGCGCGTCCCGAACCTGTCGCTGCGCACGCTCAAGGCCGGGCACTGGGTGCCGCGCAGCCACCCGGACGTCGTCGCCCGCTGGGTCACCGAGCACATCGCCGGCGTCCAGGGCGGCCCGCTCGCCGCCGCCGAGGCGCGCGCGCTCAAGCGAGCCCGGGTGACCCGGAGCCGGCGGCCCTTCGACGGCTCCCTCGTCGTCGTCACGGGCGCGGGAAGCGGGATCGGCCGCGCGACCGCGCTGGCCTTCGCCGAACGCGGCGCCGAGGTGGTCGCCGCCGACCTCGACGCGGCCGCCGCCGAGCGCACCGCCGACCTCGCCGGCCGCCTCGGCCCCGCGGGACACGCCTTCCAGGTGGACGTGTCCGACCGCGGCGCGATGGAGGACTTCGCCAAGGCGGTCATGCACGAGCACGGCGTACCGGACGTCGTGGTCAACAACGCCGGGATCGGCATGGCCGGCCCCTTCCTGGAGCACGACGCCGACGACTGGCGCAAGGTCCTGGACGTCAACCTGTGGGGCGTCCTGCACGGCTCACGGCTCTTCGCCCAGCAGATGGTGGAGCGGGGGCAGGGCGGCCACATCGTCAACACCTCCTCGGCCGCCGCGTTCACGCCGACGCGCGCGCTGCCCGCCTACGCGACGAGCAAGGCGGCCGTGCTGATGCTGTCGGAGTGCCTGCGCGCCGAGCTCAAGGGGCAGGGCATCGGGGTCAGCGCCGTCTGCCCGGGGATCGTCAACACCAACATCACCCGCACGTCCCGGTTCGTCGGCCAGGGCGAGCGGGAGGAGGCACGCAGCCGGGAACGCGTCGCGCGCGCCTACGCGCGCCGCGGCTACGGGCCGGACCGCGTGGCGGAGCAGATCGTCGCGGCCGTCCGCGACGACCGCGCGGTCGTTCCGGTGACCCCGGAGGCGCGCCTGGGCTACCTCGGGTCGCGCGTGGCGCCGGGCGTCATGCGACTGCTGGCCCGTCTCGACGTGGGCTGACCGCGCCCCTCCCGGGCGCGCCCGTAGGGTGATCGAGGGGAGGGATGCCGCATGGCTGACGCCGTCGTCGTCGGCGCGGGTCACAACGGGCTCGTCGCCGCCAACATGCTGGCCGACGCCGGGTGGGACGTCGAGGTGCTCGAAGCGCAGCCCGAACCGGGCGGCGCGGTGCGCAGCGACCGGGGAGTCCACCCCGATCACGTGAGCGACCTGTGCAGCGCGTTCTACCCGCTCGGCGTCGCGTCGCCCGCGATGAGGGCGCTGGAGCTCGAGCGGCACGGGCTGCGCTGGCGGCACGCGCCCGCCGTCCTCGCCCACCCGCTCCCGGACGGGCGCTGCGCCGTCCTCGACCGCGACCGCGACGCGACCGCCGCGGGCCTCGACGCGCTCGGCGCGGGCGACGGCGAGACGTGGCTGCGGCTCTGCCGGCTGTGGGACGAGATGGGAGAGGACGTCCTGCGCGCCCTGTTCACCCCGTTCCCGCCGGTGCGGGCCGCGCTCCCGCTGCTGGCCTCGGCGCGCCGGGCGGGCGGGCTCCGCGTCCTGCGCACCCTGCTGGCCCCCGTCCGCACGCTCGGGGAGCAGGAGTTCGCCGGGCCCGGCGGCCCGCTGCTGCTCGCCGGGTCGGCGCTGCACACCGACCTGTTCCCCGAGTCGAGCACCGGGTCGCTGTTCGGCTGGCTGCTCGCCATGACCGGGCAGCGGTACGGGTGGCCGGTCCCCGAGGGCGGCGCGGGCGAGCTGACGGCGGCGCTCGTGCGGCGGCTGGAGTCGCGCGGCGGGCGCCTGCGCTGCGACACCCCGGTCGCCTCCGTCGTCGTCCGGAACGGGCGCGCGCTCGGCGTCCGCACCGCGTCCGGCGAACCGGTGCGCGCCGCGAAGGCCGTCCTCGCCGACGTGTCGGCCCCCGCCCTCTACGGGGGCCTGGTCGACTGGGCGGACCTGCCCGCCTCGCTGCGCGCCGACATGCGCCGCTTCGTCTGGGACCACGCAACCTTCAAGGTCGACTGGGCGCTGTCCGGGCCGATCCCCTGGGCGGCGGACGGCGCCGGGCGCGCCGGGACCGTCCACCTGTCCCCCGGCCTGGACGCGATGACCGACTACAGCGCGCAGCTCGCCACCGGGCGCGTCCCGTCCGAGCCGTTCGCGCTCCTCGGCCAGATGACGACCGCCGACCCCACCCGCTCTCCCGCCGGGACCGAGTCGGTCTGGGCCTACACCCACGTCCCGCACCGGGTGAAGGCCGACGCGGGACCGGACGGGATCACCGGTGTCTGGGACGGGCGCGAGCGCGACGCCATGGCGAGGCGGATCGAGGACGTCGTGGAGCGTTTCGCCCCCGGCTTCCGCTCCCGCGTCCTCGACCGCCGCGTCACCGCGCCGCCCGCCTTCCAGGAGCACGACGCCAACCTGCTCAACGGCGCGCTCAACGGCGGCACGTCGATGCTCCACCAGCAGCTCGTCTTCCGTCCCGCCCCCGGCCTCGGGCGCGCCGAGACACCGGTCGCGGGCCTGTACCTGGCGTCGGCCTCCGCGCACCCGGGCGGCGGCGTGCACGGCGCGTGCGGCGCCAATGCGGCCCGGGCCGCCCTCGCCCACGCCGGCCCGGCGGGACGCCTGCTCACCCCGGCGCTCGGCGCGGTGTGGGGGGGGGGGGGCCCCCCCCCCCCCCCCCGCGGCGGCGCCGGGCGCGGGGGCGGGGTGGCCCCCGCGGCCGGCGGCCCCCCC
>NZ_JBEZJI010000044.1:0-78442 GCF_040649435.1 Actinomadura sp. NPDC048955 | reverse complement strand
CGGCGGGCCGGGCCGCCGGACCGGGAGGGCCGTCAGGGCCGGACGGGCCCGAGGGCCGCCGGCAGGCTGAGCGGGCCGACCGTGAAGAACGAGGGCGAGTAGGGGATGTCGTCCGGGTCGGCGGCGAGGGTGAGCTCCGGCAGCCGCCGGTACAGCGCGGCGAGCGCCAGCCGGCCCTCCAGCCGGGCCAGCGACGCGCCGATGCAGTACCGGGGGCCGTGGCCGAAGCTGACGCGCCCGTTGACCTCACGGGTGATGTCGAACCGCTCCGCGCTCTCGCCGTGCTCCGCCGGGTCGAGCCCGGCCGCCTGGAACGCCACGCCGACGGCCTGGCCCTCGGGGACGCGCACCCCGGCGATGGTCACTTCCTTGGCGGTGAAGCGCCAGCTCGTCATCATCACCGAGTGGCGGTAGCGCAGCGTCTCCTCGACCACGTCGGCCCACCGGTATTCGGCCTTGGCCAGTTCGAGCTGGTCGGGGTTCTGTGACAGCGCGACGATGGCGTGGCCGAGCAGGTGGACGGTGGTCTCGTGGCCCGCGACGAGCATCAGCCACAGCACGCCGACCAGCTCGTCGGTGGTCAGCCGGTCACCCTCGTCGCGGGCCTCGACCAGGCCGGTGGTGAGGTCGTCGCCGGGCGTCCTCTGCTTGCTCTCCGCCAGCTGGTGCAGGTAGGCCTGCAGCGCGTTCTGCGTCGCGAACGCCACCTCCGGCGGCGTGGTGTGCGCGAGCAGCGTCGCGGTCCACTCGCGCATCCGGGGACGGTCCTCGGCCGGGACGCCGAACAGCTCGCAGATCACCCACATCGGGAGCGCCTCGGTGAACGCGGGGACCAGGTCGACGACATCGCCGGCGGACACGACCTCGTCGAGCAGGCCCTCCACGATCTCGTGGACGCGCGGCTCCAGCGCCTTCACCCGCGCGGGCGTGAACGCCTTGCCGATCAGGCCGCGCAGCCGGCGGTGGTCGGCGCCGTCCTTGGTGGACAGGTGACCGCCCTCGACGATGGCGCGCAGCGGCCAGTCCTCGGGGATCGACCCGTCGTGCAGCGCCGGCCAGTGCCGCGGGTCGCGCAGGAAGGTGCGGTTGTCCCCGGCGAGGATCTCCCGGACGGCGTCGTGGGTCAGCGCCAGGTAGGCGGGGACGCCGCCGGGGAACTCCACCTCGACCACCGGGGCTGTCTCGCGCAGCCGCCGGCAGGTGTCGAGCGGGTTCTCGTTCGCGGCGGGGAAGGCGGGCAGGGAGCTCGTCGTCATTCTGTCCCATTCGGAGATGAGGTAAGTGACCGATGGTCCATCCTTTCCTCAGTGATCATCGCGCGGCAAGATTTTCACGAATTCGCCGTTATTTCGGTCCGTGCGGTCGTCGCGGCGATCGAGCCCCCGCGCACGCCGCGGCGATCCGACGGGACGGGTCAACCCGGCTGACCCGTGTGTTAACAAACCATCCGAACGTGTTACCTTGTGTGGCGCCCGGCCTCCGCCGACAGCCCCGTCGCGCGCGCCGGCCGCGGGAGGTTCCGGGATGGTCGAGCAGGGCGGGGGCGCACGCGGACCGGAGCGGCGCCGTCAGGACATCGCCGACATCGTCCTGTCCGCCGGGTCGGTCTCGGCCGCCGGGCTCGCCGAGCGCTTCGGCGTCAGCCTCATGACGATCCACCGCGACCTCGACGAGCTCGAACGCCAGGGCGTCGTCCGCAAGCACCGGGGCGGGGTGACCGCGCAGCCGTCCGGCGTGTTCGAGAGCAACGTCGCCTACCGGATGAAGTCGATGCGGCCCGCCAAGGACGCCGTCGCCGCCAGGGCCGCCGCGATGGTCGAGCCGGGCATGGCGGTCATGCTGGACGACTCCACCACGGCGCTGGCGCTGGCCCGCCGGCTGGCCGAGGCGGCCCCGTTGACGGTCGTCACCAACTTCCTGCAGGCCGTCAACCTGCTGTCCGGCGAGCGCGACATCCGGCTGATGGCGCTCGGCGGCGACTACGACCCGCTGCACGACTCGTTCCTCGGGGTGTCGTGCGTGGACGCGATCGAGGCGCTCAACGTGGACCTGTGCTTCGTGTCGACCTCCGCGGTGTCCGGCGGGTTCGCCTACCACCAGGAGCAGCGCATCGTGTCGGTGAAGCGCGCCATGCTCGGCGCGGCGGCCCGCAGCGTGCTGCTGATCGACCACTCCAAGCTCAGCCGGGTGGCGCTGCACCGGGTGGCGCCGCTGTCGGCGTTCGACCGCGTCATCGTCGACGACGGCGCCGGCGCCGAGGCGCTGCGCGGGCTCGACGAGCACAAGGTGACCTACGAGCTGGCGACGGCCTGACCCGCGCCCCCGTCGATGCCCGGCGCCCGCGGGCCCTCTCCCGGCCGCGCCGGTGACGGCGTCCCCGCGCGCGTCCGGTACCGCCGGAAGCGACCGGATGTGAGCCTTGACACCCTGATCAGCGCCCTCCTACGCTCAAGCTCACATTTTTCGCGTTAACTTCACAACCCAGTTTGTTGGGATCGCGATCGGAGCGAGTGAGTGACGGGTTCCCTGGGCCGAGGTCTCGCGCCGTACGGGCTTCGCTGCGACCACCGGGTGGAGCCGCTCGGGGTCGACGAGCCGGCGCCGCTGCTGTCGTGGCGGCTGGCCTCCGGCCGGCGCGGGGACGCGCCCACCGGCTTCCG
The DNA here is from genome assembly GCF_040649435.1 of Actinomadura sp. NPDC048955. Lineage (NCBI taxonomy): Bacteria > Bacillati > Actinomycetota > Actinomycetes > Streptosporangiales > Thermomonosporaceae > Actinomadura > Actinomadura sp. NPDC048955. The sequence continues at coordinate 75,782 of NZ_JBEZJI010000044.1, read as the reverse complement.
GGTCCGGGTCCTCGCCGACGACGGCGCCCAGGTCTGGGACAGCGGCGCCGTCGCCGACCCCGCCGCGGTCTCCGTCCGCTACCGGGGCCCCGCGCTGCGGCCCCGCACCCGCTACCGCTGGACGGTCGCGGTCACCGGCGCGGCCGGCGAGTCCTCGCGGGAGGAGTCCTGGTTCGAGACCGGGATGCTGAGCCCCTCCGCGTGGTCGGCCGCCTGGATCACGCATGACCCGTCCGTCCAGGACGTGGTGGACGCTCCCGAGGAAGGCGAGCTCGCCCTCGCCGACCACGGCCTCCAGCCGGCCGTCCGGCTGCGGAAGGCGTTCGAGGCCGCCGCCGCGCCGGCCGCCGCGCGCCTGTACGTCACCGCCCGCGGCCTGTACGAGATGCGCCTCAACGGCGCGCGGGTCGGGGACGCCGAGCTCGCCCCCGGCTGGACGGACTACCGCGACCGCGTCGACTACCAGGTGTACGACGTGACCGGCATGCTGCGGACGGGTGCGAACGTCCTGGCCGCGACGGTCGCGGACGGCTGGTGGAGCGGGTTCGTCGGCTTCGACGAGCGCCGCTCGGGCGCGCATTACGGAACGTTCCCGCAACTGCTGGCCGAACTGCACCTCGTGCACGCCGACGGCTCCGCCGACGTCGTCGCGACCGGCGGCGACTGGCAGAGCGCGCGGTCGCCCGTCCGGTACGCCGACCTGCTGATGGGCGAGTGCCACGACCTGCGCCGCGAGACCCCGGGCTGGGACCTGCCGTCCGGCGACCGCGACGCCGCGCGATGGCGGCCCGCCTGGGTCGCCGCCGCCGACCGGAGCCGGCTCACGGCCTCGGTCGCGCCGCCGGTCCGCGCCGTCAGGGAGTTGCCGGCGCGGTCGGTCACCCGGATCGCCGGCGACCGGTTCCTGGTCGACTTCGGGCAGAACTTCGCCGGACGCGTCCGGCTCACCGCGCGCGGGCTGACCCCCGGCGACCGGGTCGTCGTCAGGCACGGCGAGGCCCTGGACGAGGCGGGCGCCCTCTACACCGCCAACCTGCGCACCGCCGACGCGACGGACGTGCTGATCGCGGGGGAGGACGCCGAGACCGTCTTCGAACCCCGCTTCACCTACCACGGGTTCCGGTACGCCGAGGTGACCGGGCTGGGCGCGCTCGGCGCGGCCGACGTCACCGGCGTGGTGCTGCACAGCGACACGCCCTGGGCGGGGGAGTTCACCTGCTCCGACCCGGGCGTCGACCGCCTCCACCAGGCGATCTCCTGGGGGCAGCGCTCCAACTTCGTCAGCGTCCCGACCGACTGCCCGCAGCGCGACGAGCGGCTCGGCTGGCTGGCCGACGCGCAGGTCTTCCTGCCCACGGCCTGCCTCAACGCCGACGTCGCCGCGTTCTTCGACGGCTGGCTGCGCGAGGTGCGCGGGGCGCAGTCGCCGGACGGCGCGTTCGGGAACGTGGCGCCGAAGATCGCGGGGGTGGCCGACGAGGGCGCTCCCGGCTGGGGCGACGCGGGCGTCCTCGTGCCCTGGCACCTCTACCGCGTGTACGGGGACGAGCGCTTCCTGGAGCGCAACCTCGACGCCATGTGCGCGTGGGTCGACCACGTCCACCGGCACAACCCCGACCTGGTGTGGACCCGCCGCACGGGCCCGCACTTCGCCGACTGGCTGGCGCCCGCCCCCACCCCGCGCGACGTCCTCGCCACCGCCTACTTCGCCCGCAGTGCCGCGCTGACGGCACGCGCCGCCGAGATCCTCGGCGCGGACGAGGCCGCGGCCCGCTACGGCACGCTCGCCGCCCACGTCCGCAAGACGTTCGCCGAGCGGTTCGTGTCGCCGGACGGGCGGGTCCACGGCGACACCCAGACCGCCTACCTGCTGGCGCTGGCGTTCGAGCTGCTCCCGGGCGAGCTGGTCCCGGCCGCGGTGCGGCGCCTCGCCGCACTGGTCGAGGACGCCGGCCCCGGCCTCACCACGGGGTTCCTCGGCGTGGGGCTGATCGCGCCCGTCCTCGACTGGCACGGCCGCGCCGACCTCGCGCACGCCCTGCTGCGCCGCACCGACCCGCCGTCCTGGCAGTACCCGCTGCGGCACGGCGCGACCACCGTCTGGGAGCGCTGGGACGGCTACACCGGCGAGCGCGGATTCCAGGCCGCGGCGATGAACTCCTTCAACCACTACGCGCTCGGCTCGGTCGGCGAATGGCTCTACCGCGGCGTCGCCGGCCTCGACCAGGCGCCCGGCTCGGCCGGCTACCGCGAGCTGCTGATCCGGCCGCGGCCCGGCGGCCTCACCGCCGCGAGCGCGCGCTACGAGTCGGTGCGCGGGGCGGTCTCCACCGCCTGGACCCGCCGCGACGGCGTGTTCGAACTGCGGGTGGCGGTGCCGCCGGGCGCGACCGCCACCGTCCACATCCCCACCGACGACCCGGACGGGGTCCGCGAGAGCGGGATCCCGGTGGCGGACGCCCCCGGGGTCTCGGTCGCCGGAACGGCGCGGCGGGAGCTCCGCTGCCGGACCGGCTCGGGGGAGTACCGCTTCACGGCGGCCCTTCAATGACGTCCGTCCCCGCGCGGGACGGCCGCGGCCGGGACCGCCGCCACCCCGGCGGTCCGCGCCGCGAACGCGAGGAGGAAAGATGACATCGTCGTTCCAGAACGCGGCCCTCAGCCGCCGAGGATTCCTGCGGTTGTCCGGAGGAGTCGCCGCCGCGGCCGCGCTGCCGGCGGGACTGGCCGCCTGCGGGGGGTCGTCCGGCGGCTCGGGGACCCTGCGCCTGGTGGGCGTCGCCGACCAGCAGAAGGCGCTCGACCTGCTCACCAAGGCCTACACCGGGGCGAAGTTCAGCACCTCGTTCGCGCCCACCGACCAGGTGCAGACGTCGGTGCGCACCCAGCTCGGCGCGGGCAACGCCCCCGACCTGCACGTGGTCTACCCGGGCAACGGCAGCGCCATGAGCATGGCGCAGATCGCGCAGGCGGGGCTGCTCGCCGACCTGAGCGGCCAGGCGTGGACGAAGAAGATCCCGGCGAGCCTGAAGCCGGCGTTCCAGAAGGACGGCAAGACCTTCATCTACTCGGCCGGGTCGAGCGTCATCGGCGCCATCTACAACAAGAAGGTCTTCGAGAAGGCCGGCGTGGAACCGCCGAAGACCTGGAGCGAGTTCCTCGACGTCTGCGAGAAGCTCAAGAAGAAGGGCACGGTCCCGATCGCGCTCGGCGCGCAGACCCCCTGGGTCACGCAGCTGATCACCTACGCGCTGGTGCCGTCGACCGTGTACGCCAAGAACCCGCAGTTCGACAGCCAGATGCAGGCGGGGTCGACGTCCTTCGCCCAGTCCGGCTGGGTGCAGGCCCTCGACATGTACCTGGACCTGCAGAAGCGCGGGTACTTCAACGACAATCCCAACGGCACGACGTTCGAGCAGCAGACGTCCATGGTCGCCACCGGGAAGGCCGCCATGGCGATCCAGGTGTCGGCCGTCCTGCCCGACTTCCGCGCGGCCGCCGCGAACGCCGCCGACCTGTCGATGTTCCCGGTGCCGGGCGCGGACGACGCGGCGCAGGTGCGGATCCCCGCCGGGGTCGTCGTGGGGCTCGGCGTCAGCGCCCGCAGCAAGAACAAGGAGGCCGCCGAGAAGTTCGTCGCGTTCCTCGGCGAGCAGCAGAACATCAACCGCTGGGCCGAGGCCGTCGCCTGCGTCCCGCTCGTCCGCGACTCCTCCTCCAAGATCGATCCGGTGCTGGAGCCGTTCCTGCCGTACCTGGACGGCGACAGGGCCGACCCGTTCATGGACCAGGCGTGGCCGAACGCCGAGGTGCAGCCCGCCCACTTCGCGCTGGTGCAGGAGCTGCTCGCGGGCAAGACCACGGTGGCCAAGGGCCTGGCCAAGATGGACGAGACCTACCGGAAGAAGTAGCCGTGCCCCCGACCGCACGTCCGGCACCGGCCGCCTCGGCGGCCGGTGCCGCGGGACCTCCCGACAGCGCGGCGCGCCTCCCCGCGCCGCCCCGCCGCCGCCGGCGCGGCGGCTTCCTGACCCCGCCGTGGTGGTTCGCGGCGCCCGCCCTGCTGGTGTACGCGCTGATCGTCCTGTATCCGAGCGCCAGCGGGATCCTCTACGCCTTCACCGACTGGAACGGCATCGGCGACCGGTCGTTCGTCGGCGTCGACAACTTCGACCGCCTGCTGCGGGACGACGCCGCGCGCGGGTCGCTGGTCAACACGCTGCTGCTGACGGTCGCGATCGTGGTCGTCCAGAACGGCATCGGGCTGCTGCTCGCGCTGGGTGTGCACACGCGCATCAGGTCGCGGGCGGTGCTGCGGGTCGTGTTCTTCGCGCCCGCCGTCGTCAGCCCCGTGATGGTGGCGTTCCTGTGGAAGTACGTCTACAACCCGGCGCCGGACGCGGGGCTCAACGGGATCCTCGGCGCGGTGGGGCTCGGCTCCCTGCGCCAGGACTGGCTCGGCGACCCCTCGCTGGCGCTGTGGTCGGTGGCCGGCATGGTGATCTGGCAGTTCTCCGGATACTCGATGGTCATCTTCCTGGCGGGGCTGGAGGGGGTGCCCGCGGAGCTGCACGAGGCCGCGATGATCGACGGCGCCGGCCGGTTCCAGCGGTTCCGCAGCGTGACCTGGCCGCTGCTGGCGCCCGCCGTGACGATCAACGTCATGCTGTCCACCATCGGCGGGCTCAAGCTCTTCGACCAGGTCTACGCGGCCACGAGCGGCGGGCCCGGCCATGCCAGCGAGACGCTGTCGACCGTCCTGTACAAGCAGGCGTTCGTCTTCGGCAACTACGGCTACAGCACGGCGATCGCGCTGGTCCTGGCGCTGTTCGTCGCCGCGGTCTCGCTGATCCAGATCCGGTACCTGCGCGGTCGGGAGGTGGCATGAGCCTGCGTTACGGACTGCGCACGTTCGCCCTGGAAGTCGTGATGATCGCGGTCGCGCTGGCGTTCCTGTTCCCGGTGTACGCGCTCGTCACGCTGTCGCTGAAGGACAAGCAGCAGATCGCCTCGGCGCCGCTGTCGCCGCCGTCGTCGCCGACGCTCGGCAACTACTCCGACGCCTGGTCGCGGGCGTCGCTGGGCTCGGCGCTGCTGAACAGCACGGTGATCACGGTGGCGAGCCTGGTGGCGCTCATCGCGATCGGGGCGTTCGCGGCGTACTTCCTCGCCCGCTGCGCCTCGCGGCTCGGCTACACGCTGTACGTGCTGTTCCTGCTCGGCATCGTGCTGCCGTTCCAGCTCGGCATGATCCCGCTGTTCAAGCTCGCCGACTCCGCGGGCCTGCTCGGCACCTACCAGGGAATGATCATCTTCTACACCGGCATCCAGCTGCCGTTCACGATCTTCCTGTACACGGGGTTCATCCGGGCGCTGCCGGGCGACTACGCCAACGCGGCGCTGATCGACGGGGCGGGCCACCTCCAGGCCTTCACCCGCGTCGTGTTCCCGCTGCTGCGGCCGATCACCGGCACGGTGCTGATCCTCAACGCCGTGTTCGTCTGGAACGACTTCTTCACCCCGCTGCTGTACCTGGGCGGGTCGGCGCGCGAGACGGTCCCGGTGCGGGTCTTCGCCTTCGTCGGCCAGTACGTCTCGGACTACGGCCTGGTCTTCGCCGGCCTGGTCCTCGCCGCACTCCCGATCATCGTGATCTTCCTGGTGCTGCAGCGGTATGTGATCAAGGGGTTCGCGAGCGGGCTCAAAGGATGAGCGAAGCGAACCGGGGGGTGTGGGGGGTCGTCCCCCCACGGGAAACAGGGATGAGCGGGATTCGGGGGCGGGTGCGGGAGGTGCTGGAGGCGCCGCCGCGTGCGTTCTCGCCCGTGCCCATCTGGTGGTGGAGCGGGGAGCGGCTCGACCGGCGGCGGCTGCGCGACCAGCTCGAACGGTTCGCCGAGGGGGGCGTGTACAACCTGGTCGTGCTGAACCTGGCGCCGTCGGGTCCGATGTTCGGCGCGGACGCCGACGATCCGCCCTTCTTCTCCACCGCGTGGTGGGATCTGCTGGACGCCGTGTGCGAGGACGCCGCCGAGCTGGGCGTGTCGCTCTGGTTCTACGACCAGCTCGGTTTCTCGGGCGCCGATCTGCAGGCCCGCCTGGTGCGGGACTTCCCGGACTACGCGGGGCGGTGGCTCCGGCGGGACGGGACGGCGGACGTGCGCGGTTTCGACTACCTGTCGGCCGAGGCGTGCGCGGCGCTTCTCGACCGCGTGCACGGCGAGTTCGCGCGGCGGCTGGGGCACCGGCTCGGCAACGTGATCGTCGGGTCGTTCCAGGACGAGCTGCCGTCGCTGCCGACCTGGTCGGAGGGGTTCGCCGGGGAGTTCGAGCGGCGCTGCGGCTACGACCTCGCGCCGCACCTCGCAGCGCTGTGGGGGAGCGGCGGCGTTGACGCCTTCGGGGTCCGCCGCGACTACCACCTCACCCGCGCCGAGCTGGCCGAGGAGGCGTTCTTCCGGCCGCTGGCCGAATGGCACGAGCGGTACGGCCTGCTGCACGGCTGCGACCAGCAGGATCCGGCGCGGGCGGGGCTTCCCGTGGACGGGGTCAGGCTGTACGCCGACTACGCGCGCACGCACCGCTGGTTCGGCGCCCCCGGATCCGACCACCATGGCGACGCCCGCGTCCACTCCTCGCTGGCGCACCTGTACGGCCGGGACCGGACCTGGATCGAGGCGTTCCATTCCAGCGGCTGGGGAGGGACGCTGGAGGAGACCTTCGACTGGCTGCTGCCGTGGCTGCGCGCCGGGGCGACGCTCTACAACCCGCACGCCGTCTACTACTCGACCAAGGCGGGCTGGTGGGAGTGGGCGCCGCCGTCCACCGACTGGCGCCAGCCCTACTGGCGGCACCACCGCGTCTTCGCCGACGCCGTCGCCAGGCTCTGCGCCGCCCTCTCGCTGGGGCGGCACGTGTGCGACGTGGCGGTGCTGTTCCCGACCGCCACCGCGCAGGCGGGCACGCGGCTCGACGGCGTGGACCCGGACGCGTCGCTCGCCCAGGAGGTCTACCGCGAGCTGGTCGGCGACATGGCGTGGTTCCGGATGGTGCCCGGCGCGCTCGACCGGCTGGGGATCGACGCCGACGTGGTCGACGACGACTCCGTGCAGCGGGCCACGGTCGCCAAGGGGCGGCTGGACGTCGCGGACGAGTCGTACGGGGTCGTGCTTCTCCCGTCCTGCACCGTGCTCGAAGGGGAGACGGCGCGCAGGCTCACCGCGTTCGCCGAGCATGGGGGCCGTGTCGTCGCGGTCGGCGCGCCGCCCCTCCGCGGGGTCGGGGACCCGGGTGCCGACGAGGCGGTGGCGGGGCTCCGCGCCGTGCTGGAGGTCGTGCCGGGCACCGGCGCGCTCGGTGCCGCCCTCGACGGCGTCCGCCGGGTGGACGCGCCGGTCCCCGCCCTCGTCCGGGAGGTCGACGGCACGACGCTGGTGTTCCTGACGGCCGCGCCGTCGATGGCCAGCCGCGTTTCGGTGGGACGGCCCGACGAGCGCGGCGCCGACCTCGGCTGGCTGGACGTGACCTACGACTTCGATCCCGGCCGGTACGTGCGGGACATGCCGGTGCGGGTCCGCGGCGTGAGCGGTCCGGCGTTCGTCGCGAGCCCGTTCGGGGGCCCGCCGCGTCGGCTGGAGACGCGCACGGTGGACGGGACGTCCGTCGAAACCGTCGTCCCGTTCGACGACGGGCCCGCCGCTCTGCTCCTCTTCCCGGGAGGCGAGGACATCGCGGCACCTGCACCTGCACCCGCTACGCGGGAGACCGTCCTCGACCTCGGCACGTCCTGGACGATGGACCTGGTTCCGACCCTCGACAACGCCTGGGGCGACTTCGCCCGGCCCGCGGCCTGTCACGACGTCCCATTCGAGCGCTGGACGGTGAGTCACCGGACGGAGGAGGAGGCAGAGTGGTCCGAGGCGCACGCCACGTTCGGCCCTCACGGGGTCTGGGCCAGGGAGAGCGAGGGACAGTGGCGCCCCTTCGTGTACTCCGACTCCCGCGGCATCCGCAAGGACACCCTGCACCGCGCTTTCCTCGGACCCAAGGGGCACGTCCCTGAGGAGTTCCTCGATTTCGGTGACGTCCAGTCCGGTGACGTGGTCGTGTTCCGGACCCGCCTCACCGTGCCTGGCGAGGGCGGCTTCGTGACCGTCGGCGCCGCCGCCGCCAAGACCGTCCGGCTGGACGGCGCCACCGTCGCGCTGGACGACCGGGGCCACCTGGCGATCGCCGAGGCGCCGGTCCCCGCGGGTGACCACGACGTCGAGGTGCGGCTCGTTGCCGACGAGGACGTCCGGCTGCGCGCCCACCTCGCCGTCGTCACCGAGCGCGGGCGCTACCGGCGGCCGGAGTGGATCACGGCGGCGGGGCCCGCCCGGCCGGGGGCCGAGGTCGCGCTGAGCATGCCGCTCCCGGCGTCCGCCGCCGGGGCGATGCTCCAGGTGGCCTCGGCCGCGCCCTGCCGCGTCCTCGTCGACGGCGCGGAGATCGGCCGCCAGGGAGGGTTCGACCCCTACGCCGAGCAGGAGGTCCCGCGCGTCGGCCGCTACCGCGTGACGGGCGGCGAGCTGACCCTGGTCCTGACCGAGGGCGGCCCGCCTCCCGCGGTCCTCGTGGACGGGCCGGTCGTGTCCGGCCCAGGCTGGACCGCGGCGCGCGACGGCGACCCGGTGCCCGTCGTGTCGCGCCGCGCGCAGTACGGCGACCCGGCGTCCCTCCACCTGCGCCGGCGGCCCCACCCGCTGCCCGGCGCGGCGTGGCTTGAGGACGACCCGGAAACGGACGTCGTCCTCCCCGCGACCCTCGCGATGCCGGACGCGGCGCCGCGGGTGGAGAGGCTGCGTTTCACCGTCCCGCCCGGCGCGACCCGCATGGCCGTCGACGTCCACGGCGAACTTCTGGAAGCGACCCTGGACGGGGAGTTTCTGGCCCCGGCCCCCGAGATGCCGCTGCCGGGGCAGGAGGCTCCGCCCGGCCGGACGGCGGAACTGCGAATCCGTACCCATCCCGGCCACCGGGCGGGGGCGGCGCTCGCGGGGCCGGTGCGTTTCACGGTGGTGCCCGGCACGATCGAGCTAGGCGATTGGGAGGAGGCGGGTCTCGCCGGTTACAGCGGCGCCGTCCGCTACCGGCGCTCGTTCCGCCTCGCGGCGCCTCCGTCCGGAGCGGCGCTCGACCTCGGGCGGGTGCGCGGCACCGCCGAAGTCACCGTCAACGGCGAGGCCGCCGGAGTGCGCATCTGCGCCCCGTACCGCTTCGACGTCGGGGCGTCCCTGCGCGAAGGCGACAACGAGATCGAGATCCTCGTCTGCGGAACCCTCGCGCCCTACCTCGACGAGGTGAGCCCCACCCACTTCGTCTTCCATGGCCAGCGCGCCTCGGGGCTCTATGGCCCCGTCCGGCTGCTGATGGAGGCACCGGCCGCCGGCGGGCGCTGACCGAACGGGCGGTAGCGCCGCACGGCGGCCGGTGCCCCACGTCACCTCACGAACTGTCGCGGGACGGCGGTCGCCTGCGCGCCGGTGGCCGCGGCCGGAGCGGGCGTGACCCAGACCGGTGCCGGGTCGGGGTTCTTGGCGCAGGCGCGGTCGACCAGGCCGCGGTCCTGCGGCACCTTCCCGCCGCGCAGGTAGTCGACGAGGAGATCGTCGAGGCACGCGTTGCCCGCGAACGTGATGGCGTGGCTGCCGCCGCCCCTCTCCACGACGAGCCGCGCGCTCGGCAGGGCCCGCGCCATGTCGAGGCCGCCCTCGTACGGTGTGGCCGGGTCGTCCGTCGCCTGGAACAGCAGCATGGGCGGCAGGCCCTTGCCGGTGATCCTGGTGCGGTGCCCCGCCTTGACGGGCCAGGTCAGGCAGCCCGCGTTGAACCACATGTTGTTGTAGGTGTAGAAGGGCGCCTTCTCGTTGACCTTCGCCTGGTCCTTCCGCCAGTACCGGAAGTCGCGCGGCCACTTGCTGTCGCTGCACATGACGGCGTTGTAGAGGTCGAAGGAGTCGTCCTCCGGGTCCGGCGCGGCGTAGCGCTCGTACGCGGTGACGAGCGGCGCGGTGTCGCCCGAGTTGGTGTACGCGGAGAGCACCGTCGCGAGCCTGGGCCACCGGAGGACGTCGTAGCCGCCCGCGACCTGCGTGTCGTCGAACTCGTCGGGCCCGATCCGGCCCACGGGGTGCTCGCGCAGCCGGGTGCGCATGGCGTACCACTCGGCCTCGACCTCGGCGGGGTCGGTACCGAGGTGGTAGACGCCGTCGGCCTTGGCGACCCAAGCGGTGAACGCCTTGAACCGCTTCTCGTGCTGGAGGTCCTGGAGGACGTTGTGGTCGTACCAGGAGACGGACGGCCCGACGATGCTGTCCAGGACGAAGCGGCGGACGTGCCGCGGGTACAGCTGGGCGTACGTCGAGCCGAGCGTGGTGCCGTACGACCACCCGAAGAAGTTGATCTTCTCGGCGCCGAGCGCGCGGCGGATCGACTCCATGTCCCCGACGTGGTCGACCGTCGACAGGTGCGGCAGAAGCCAGGCGTGCTTCTCGGTGCACTTCGCGACGTACCCGGCGGCCCTGTCAAGCCACGCCCCCGTGGTGCCCTGGCCGACCTGGAAGTCGGGCCGCGGACCGTCGAAGTAGTGCGGGTCGCAGGACATGCGCGGCTCGCTGTGCTGGGATCCGCGCAGGTCGAAGCCGATCCAGTCGTAGGCGGCGGCGACGTCGGGCGGCAGCTTGGAGGGGATCCAGCTCGCCATCCACAGGCCGCTGATGCCGGGCCCGCCGGGGTTGAGCAGCATCGGTCCCTGCCGCCGGCCGGGGGGCGCGGTGGCGGGCAGCCGGTTCAGCGCGATCCTGACCGTCCGCCCGTCCGGGCGGGCGTGGTCGAGCGGCACCTCCAGCATCGCGCACTGCAGCGCGGGGTTCGCGGCGTCGCCGCAGGACTTCCAGTCCAGTCGCGGCGGGTCGCCGGCGGCCGCGGTCGCCGGCGGGGGCCCGGCCAGTACCGCGGCCGCCAGCATGCCGCCGCACGCCGCGAGCGCGACGCCCGCGCGTGTCCTGCTCGTTCGTCTCACGGACACCTCCAGAGAGCTAGTGACATTGCAGTGTACAATTTCACCTTTCTTTCGTCATTGTCCAGAAACGGCATCGGAAGGGCTTCGCGGGCCGGGAACGGGGCGCCACCTCGCAGAATTCCTTTCCGCCGCCGCCGGTGAGGTCCGCCCGACAGATCCATAACCCAGATCGATGGTGCGGTGTATGACCACGGGCCGTTTCCGCACCACAAACTGCGGGCGCACGCTTCCCCGAGCCTCCGGACCCTGGACCCCGGAGCCCTGCGAGAACGTCCGGTACCCCCGCCGGACGCCCACCCCATGGAGGAAGACCCCCCGTGAGAAACAGACGCAGATCGACCCGCTGCCTGCTGGCGTCAATGGCGGTGGCCCTCGGGACGACGTTCCTCGTCGCGCCCGCGACCGCCGCCCCCAAGCCCCCTCCCGCCAGCATCCGCCCCGACGGCGGCGACGCGCGCCACATCCAGAAGGCCCCGCTCCCCGCCAAGGACCGGCCGCCGCTCTCCGCGGACGACAGCGAGCTGAAGAGCAGTCCCGACAAGCCGAAGAAGGCGGCGGAGCACAAGCGCCCCTCCATGAAGGGCGCCCCGAAGGCGAGCGCGAAGGCGGCCGCGGCCGCGTGCAGCGCGAGCGACTTCACGAGCCGTTCCGGAAGCGCGCTCGTCCAGCAGATCAAGTCGTCCACGACCGACTGCGTCAACTCGCTGTTCAGCCTCACCGGCACCGACGCGTACTACGCGTTCCGCGAGTCGCAGATGGCGAGCGTCGCCTACGGCCTGCGTGACAACGGGCTCTACTACCCGGGCGACAACACCACCGGCACGGCCCAGCTGGTTCTCTACCTGCGGGCCGGCTACTACGTCCACTGGTACAACCCGTCGACCGTGGGGACCTACGGCCCCACGCTGAAGACGGCGATCCAGTCGGGCCTGGACGCCTACTTCGGCAACGCCAAGTCCTCGACGGTCAGCGACGCCAACGGCGAGGTGCTCGCCGAGGCGGTCACGCTGATCGACAGCGCGGAGGAGAACGCCCGCTACATCTCCGTGGTCAAGCGGCTGCTGACCGGCTACAACAGCTCCTACGACGCGTCCTGGTGGATGCTCAACGCGGTGAACAACGTCTACACGGTGCTGTTCCGCGGCCACCAGGTCCCGGAGTTCGTCTCCGCGGTCCAGTCGGACCCGAGCCTGCTCGACACGCTCAACTCCTTCGCCACGGGCCACCTCTCTTTGCTCGGCACCGACCGCAGCTACCTGACGTCCAACGCGGGACGCGAGCTGACCCGCTTCGTGCAGCACTCCACGCTGCAGACGAAGGTCAGGCCGCTGGCCAAGGGCCTGCTCGGGCAGAGCGCCATGACCGGGAAGACCGCCCCGCTGTGGGTCGGCGTCGCCGAGATGACCGACTACTACGACAAGGCGAACTGCTCCTACTACGGGACCTGCGACCTGGCGCAGCGGCTCGCCGCGAACGTCCTGACCATCAACCACACCTGCAGTTCGAGCATCAAGATCCGGGCGCAGGACATGACGGCCGCCCAGCTGTCGGACAGCTGCGCCAGCCTCCAGAACCAGGACGCCTACTTCCACGGCCTGGTGAAGGACGGGAACAGGCCCGTCGCGAACGACAACAACACCACGATCGAGGTCTGCGTCTTCGATTCGAGCACGGACTACCAGACCTACGCCGGCGCGATGTTCGGCATCGACACCAACAACGGCGGCATGTACCTGGAGGGCGACCCGGCCGCCGCGGGCAACCAGCCGCGGTTCATCGCCTACGAGGCCGAGTGGGTGCGCCCGGCGTTCCAGATCTGGAACCTCAACCACGAGTACACGCACTACCTCGACGGCCGCTTCGACATGTACGGCGACTTCAACGCCGGTGTCACCACGCCCACCATCTGGTGGATCGAGGGGTTCGCCGAGTACGTCTCCTACTCCTACCGCAAGGAGGTCTACGACGCGGCGATCACCGAGGCGGCGAGGGGCACCTACGCGCTCAGCACGCTGTTCGACACCACCTACAGCCATGACACGACCCGCATCTACCGCTGGGGCTACCTGGCGGTGCGGTACATGTTCGAGAAGCACCCGAGCGACGTCGCGACCGTTCTCGGCTACTACCGGACCGGCAACTGGAACGCCGCCCGGACGTTCCTGACGAGCACGATCGGCAGCCGCTACGACAGCGACTGGCGGACGTGGCTCGCCGCGTGCGCGTCCGGCGCGTGCGCCGGCGGCGGGGGCGGCGGCAACCAGGCGCCGGCCGCGGCGTTCTCGGCCTCGGCGAACGGCCTGGCGGTCTCCTTCACCGACCAGTCCACCGACACCGACGGCACCATCGCCTCCCGGCGGTGGGACTTCGGCGACGGCGCCACCTCGACGTCGGCCAACCCGTCCCACACCTACGGCGCGGACGGCACCTACACCGTCTCCCTCACCGTCACCGACGACAAGGGCGCCACCGGAACCGCGACCAAGCAGCTGGCGGTGTCGGCCGGGGGCGGCGGCGGGACGACCGAGTGCACCGGGAGCGACACCCGCCAGCTCGGGCAGAACTGCCAGCGCAGCAATCTGTCGGCGACCCAGGGGAACCTCTCCTACCTGTACCTCTACGTGCCGGCCGGCACGCGGTCGATCAAGATCACTTCGTCGGGCGGCACCGGTGACGCGGACCTGTACTACAGCTCCACCAGCTGGGCCACGTCGACGTCCTACACCCAGAGGTCGATCAACAGCGGCAACGGCGAGACCCTGACCATCACCAACCCGCCCGCGGGCTACAACTACTTCAGCCTCTACGGCAAGCAGGCGTTCAGCGGAGTGACGGTGAAGTCCGAGTACTGATCCGACACCACCCCTGACACGACCGCCGGGGCCGGACCGAGAGGTCCGGCCCCGGCTTCGTCACGAGGTGAGCGGCTCGGTCTCCGGGTAGTGGCAGGCGACCTGGCGGCCCGCGACCATCTTGAGGGACGGCAGGTCGGTGCGGCACCGCTCCTGCGCCTTGAAGCACCGCGGATGGAAGGGGCAGCCCGCCGGCGGCGCCGACGGGCTCGGCGGGTCGCCGCGGAGCACGATGCGCTCCCGCGCCCGCTCGGCCACCGGGTCGGGCAGCGGGATCGCCGACAGCAGCGCCCGCGTGTAGGGGTGTGCCGGCGCGCCGTAGACCACGTCCCTGGCCCCCGTCTCCACGATCCGGCCGAGGTACATGACGGCGATGCGGTCGCACACGTGCCGGACCACCGCCAGGTCGTGGGCGATGAACACGTACGCCAGGCCGAGCCGGCGCTGCAGGGCGGCCAGCAGGTTGACGATCTGGGCCTGGATCGACACGTCCAGCGCCGACACGGGCTCGTCCGCGACGACCAGCCGCGGGCCGGTCACCAGGGCGCGGGCGATCCCGATCCGCTGGGCCTGGCCACCGGAGAACTCGTGCGGGTACCGGTCGAGGTGCTCGGCGCCGAGCCCGACGTACTCCAGCATCTCCTGGACGCGGGGCCGCGGGTCCCGCTCGCCCTGCACCCGCAGCGGCTCGGCCACGATGGAGCCGACCGTGTGGCGCGGGTTCAGCGAGGCGAACGGGTCCTGGAAGACGATCTGCAGGTCGCGGCGCAGCGGCCGCATCTCGCGCTGGGACAGCCGGGTGATGTCCTCGCCGTCGAAGGTGATCCGCCCGGCCGTGGGGTCCAGCAGCCGGACGAGCATCCGCCCGGTCGTGGACTTGCCGCAGCCGGACTCGCCGACCAGTCCGAGCGTCTCCCCGGCCCGCACCTCCAGGTCCAGGCCGTTCACCGCCCGGACGGCGCCGCGCCGCGTCCGGAACGTCTTGGTCAGCCCTTCCAGCCGTAGCAGCGCCGTCATCCGGCCGCCCTTTCGATTGTGAGCAGGTGGCAGGCCGCCGGGTGGGGCCCGCCGAGGAGCGCCGGACGGGTGGTCTCGCACACCTCGACCCGTTCGGCGCACCGCGGATGGAACGGGCACCCCGCCGGCGGAGACGGCGGGGTGCCCGCGATCGGGGACAGCTCGCCGGGCGGGCCGGTGAGCCGGGGGAGGGAGCCGAGCAGGCCGCGGGTGTAGGGGTGCAGGGGCACGGCGAACAGCGCGTCGGCCGGCGCCCGCTCGACGGCCCGTCCCGCGTACATGACCAGGACGTCGTCGGCGACCCGCGCGACCACTCCCAGATCATGGGTGATCATCAGGACCGCCAGGCCGCGCTCGCGCTGGATCCGCGCGATCAGCTCCAGGATCTGCGCCTGGACGGTCACGTCCAGGGCGGTGGTCGGCTCGTCGGCGATCAGCAGGTCCGGCTCGCAGGCCAGCGCCATGGCGATCATCACGCGCTGGCGCATCCCGCCGGAGAACTGGTGCGGGTGGTCGCCCGCCCGCTCCCCGGGATCGGGGATGCCGACGTCGGCGAGCAGCCGGGCGGCCTCCGCGCGCGCCGCGCGGCGCGACGAGCCGAAGTGCAGCCGCCGCGCCTCGGCGATCTGCTCGCCCACGCTGTAGTGCGGGTGCAGCGACGACAGCGGGTCCTGGAAGATCATCGCGACCCTCCGGCCGCGCAGCGCGCGGACGCGCTCGCGGGCCGCCCCGACGATCTGGGTTCCCGCCAGCTCGATCGACCCGCCCACCCGGGCGCCGTCGAGCAGCCCCATGATCGCCAGGCTGGTCACGGACTTGCCGGACCCGGACTCGCCGACGATGCCGAGGGTGCGGCCCTCCTCCAGGGTGAACGACAGCCCGTCCACCGCGCGGATCGTCCCCTTCGCGGTGCGGAACTCCACAGCGAGGTCCCGAACGCTCAACAAGCTCATGTGAACCTCACTTGAGGATCGACAGCGGCGTAGAGCAAGTCCACGACGAGGTTGGCGAACGTGATGAAGAACGCGGCCAGCAGCGCCACGCCCATCACGACGGGCTGGTCCGACTTGTCGATCGAGTCGATGGTGAGCCGCCCGATGCCGGGCAGCCCGAACACGCTCTCGGTGATCAGGGCCCCGCCGAGCAGCGCGCCGAGGTCCATGCCGAAGACGGTGAGGACGGGGGTGAGCCCGGCGCGCAGGCCGTGCTTGGCGACGACCGTCCGCTCCGGCAGGCCCTTGGCGCGGGCCGTCCGGATGTAGGGCTCGGCCATCGTCTCCACCATCGACGCCCGGGACAGCCGCGCGTACATGGCCGCGTACAGCAGCGCGAGCGCGACCCACGGCAGGACGAGGTTCTTCGCCCAGGTGGCGGGGTCCTCCGCGAACGGCACGTAGCTGGAGTAGGGGAGCAGCCCCCCGATCTGGACGACCAGGACGGTCAGCGCCATCGCCGTGAAGTAGATGGGCAGCGACGCGGAGGTGAGCGTGCCCACCATCAGCGTCCGGTCGAGCAGCGAGTCCTTGCGCAGCGCGGAGACGACGCCGACCGTCACGCCGCCGGCGAGCCACAGGACGGCCGCGCCGATCCCGATCGAGACCGTGGTCGGCAGGCGCTGCATCATCAGGTCCCAGACCGGCATGTTGTTCTGGTAGGAGAACCCGAGGCAGGGGAAGTGGCACCGGACGGCCTGCGGGCCCGAGCCGTAGCTCCGGCCCGCGAAGATCCCGCCGAGGTAGTCGGCGAACTGCCGCCACAGCGGCCGGTCCAGCCCCATCTGGTGGTGGAGCATGGCGAGCCGCTCGGGCGTGCACGACTTGCCGCACGCCTGCAGCGCGGGGTCGGCGGGGAACACGTAGAAGATCGTGAAGGTCACCGCGCAGATGACGAGCAGCACCCCGGCGACCCCGGCCAGGCGCGTCGCGACGTACCGGGTCACCGGCCCGCCCCCTTCGGGTCGAGGGCGTCCCGGAAGGCGTCGCCGAGCAGCGTGAACGCCAGCACGGTCAGCAGCAGGCAGACGCCGGGGACCACGAAGAACGTCGGGTCCACCTGGTACCAGTCGATCGCCTTGGCCATCATCTGCCCCCAGGACGCGTTCGGCGGCCGGACGCCGATGCCGAGGAACGACAGCGCCGCCTCGGTGCCGATGTTGACCGGGATGGTGAGCGTCGCGTAGACGAGGACCGGTGCCAGCAGGTTCGGCATGACCTCGCGGAAGACGATCCGGTGGCGCGGCATGCCGGTGGCGCGCGCGGCCTCCACGAACTCCCGGTGGCGCAGCGAGAGCGTCTGGCCGCGGACGATGCGCCCGATGTAGGGCCAGCCGAAGAAGCCCATGACGAACACCAGCTCCAGCGTCCGGTTCCCCTCGGGCAGCACCGACACCAGAGCGATCATGAAGATGAGCTGTGGGAACGACAGCACCAGGTCCATGACGCGGCTGATCGCCGCGTCGACCCGGCCGCCGGCGAAGCCCGCGGTGAGGCCGAGTGCGGTGCCGGCGGCGGTGGCGACGCAGGTCGCCGCGACGGAGATCAGCAGGGAGATCCGGGCGCCGTAGACCATGCGGCTGAACACGTCCCGGCCGGTGCCGGGCTCGACGCCGAGCCAGAAGTCGCCGTCGATCCCGCCGAACGCCCCCTTGGGCGCGCCGGCCAGCGCCTTGTCGATCTTCTCGGGGTGGAACTCGTTCGGGCCGTGCCCGTTCAGGGCGGTGAGCAGCGGGGCGGCCAGCGCCAGCAGCACGAACAGCGCGATGATCGCCAGACCGGCGAGCGCGGCCGGGTCGCGGCGCAGCCGCCCGCCGGCAGGCCGCCACGGCGACCGGCCGGCGGGCACCGGCACGCTGCCCGCCGCCTCATTGAGGGGCGGGGCGGCCACTACATCACCCCGATGGTGGCGAAGTCGAACTCGCCTTCCCAGATGGCGTGGCCGAACGTGCCGGTGACCTTGGAGCCGCGCAGCAGCGGCAGCTTGTCGTGGATCAGGGGGACCATCGGCGACAGCCCCATCAGCTCGCGGTCGAGCGCCGTCCAGGCGGCCGGGTCGTTCCCCTGCACGGCCGCGCCGATCTTCTCGTTGACCGCCTTGTCGTTCATCTGCGAGACGACGGTGTTGCCCTTGGGCGCGATGCTGCGCCCGTCGAAGATCGGCGGGATGAAGGAGGCCGCGGACGGGTAGTCGGCGCACCACCCGTAGAAGACGAGCTCGTCCTCCTTCGCGGTGTCGCCGATGGTGTCGTAGTAGACGCTCTTGGCGACCGAGTTGATCCGGACCTTCACCCCGACGCGGGCCAGCGCCTGCTGCACCGCCTCGGCCTCGGACTTGCCGAGCTCGCTGCTGGTCGTCGTCAGGTCGATCGAGAACCCGGCGCCCTTCCCTGCCGCGGCGAGCAGCTGCCTGGCCTTGGCCGGGTCCCCGTTCGGCGGCGCCTGGTAGACGTTCTGCGCCTGCCCGCCGGTCATGGCGGGCGGGAGGTAGGAGCCGGCGAGCTCGCCGACGCCGCTGCCGCCGTGCGCGGTGCGGTAGGCCTCCTTGTCGACCGCGTACTGCATCGCCTGCCGCACCTTCGGGTCGTCGAACGGCGGCCTGGAGGTGTTCATCGCCAGGAACCGGGTGCACAGGCTCGTCGCGCTGACGAACCGCTTCCTGACGTCCGGGCGGGTGAGGATGCGCGGCATGCTCGCCGGCGCGACCGAGTACAGCGTGACGGCGCGCTGGTCCCTGCCCTGGTCGGCGATGAGCCGCTGGTCGATGGTGGCCTGCGCGAGCCCCTCCTCCACCACGATCCTGTCGGGGTTGGCCTGGCGGACGCCGTCGGCGGCCTTGTCCCAGTGGGTGTTCCTGACGAGGATCAGCCGCTGGCCACGGTCGTACGACGCGACCTTGTAGGGGCCGGAGGAGAACGGGCGCTTGTCGAAGTTGACGCCGGTGTCCTTGGCCTTGGGGACGGGGGCGAACGTCGGCAGCGTGGTGATCTTCGGCCAGTCCATCGACGGTTCCCTGAGCCGGAACACGACCGTTCGCGCGTCCGGCGTCGTGATGGAGGCGAGGCCGTCCTTGTGCTTGTAGGGCCCCTTGTACCCGTCGCCGCCCTCCAGCATCGTCCTGGCGTATCCGGGGCCCTCCGGCAGGTCGGGCGCGAAGGAGCGCTCGACCCCGTACTTGACGTCGGCGCTGGTGATGGGCGTCCCGTCCTCGAACTTCAGTCCCGGCCTGAGGTGGTACGTCCACGTCCTGCCCTTGTCGGGCGTGGTTCCGGTGTCGGTGGCGAGGTCCGGGACGACCTTGGTGCCCTCCTGGCCCTCCTTGGCGGCGTAGGTGGTGAGCGTCCGGTAGAGCAGCCGCGTGCCGAAGTCCATCGCGAACATCACGTAGTTGCGCTGCGGGTCGAGATGGGCGAAGTCCTGCGTGTAGAGGACGGTGAGCGTGCCCCCGGCCTTCGCGGCGGTGGCGTCGCCGCCCGAGCCGCAGGCGGAGGCGCCGCCGGCGGCGGCGCTGAGCGAGAGGGCGAGGGCGAGGCAGGTCCTGACCGGACGTTTCATGGCGTCTCCGTGCATCGACGGGCGGAGTGCCATATAAAATAGTACAGTGCAATTGCACTACAAGCCCCGTTATCGAATCTCCACATCCAGGACTTTCACATGGACGACCCAGCAGCCGGCCGCTTCGCGACGGGCAGCCACGACCTGCCCGTCTCCGAGACCCTCGCCTCCTTCATGACCCGGGACTGGGCCCCGAGCGGGAAACCGCTCCCGGCGCGCCTGACCGTGGCGCCGTACGCGGAGAAACGCCGCGCGGCGCTGTCGGCCCTCTTCCCCGGTGAACGCCTCGTGCTGCCCGCTGGCCCGCCGAAGGTGCGCAGCAACGACACCGACTACCGCTACCGCGCGCACACCGCCTACGTCCATCTCACCGGGGACAACGGCGCCGACACCGGGGCCGGCGCGGTCCTGGTGCTCGAGCCGACCGGCGCGGGGCACGACGCCGTCCTGTACCACCGGCCCCGGTCCCCGCGCGACGACGCGGGCTTCTTCCGCGACCGCCGGCACGGGGAGTTCTGGGTCGGCCCCCGCGCCGCGCCGGCCGAGACCGAGGAGAAGCTCGGGCTGGCCTGCGCGCCGCTGGACGACCTGGCCGGGGCGCTCCGCGGCCGGGTGCCGACCCGGGTGATCCGGGGCGTGGACCCGGAGGTCGACCGTGCCGTACCGGCACGCGCCCCCGAGCCCGACGCCGAACTGGCCGCCTGCGCCGCCGAGCTCCGCCTGGTCAAGGACGACTGGGAGATCGCCCAGCTCCAGGCCGCCGTCGACCACACGGTGGACGGCTTCACCGCGGTCGCCGCCGGGCTCGCCCGCGTCACCGGGATGCCGCGCGGGGAGCGGTGGGCGGAGGGCACCTTCGAGCGCGTCGCGCGGATCAGGGGCAACGGCGTCGGATACGACACCATCGCCGCGGCCGGGGCGCACGCCTGCGTCCTGCACTGGACGCGCAACGACGGCACGCTTCGCCTCGGCGAGATGCTCCTGCTCGACGCGGGGGTGGAGACCGACACCCTCTACACCGCCGACATCACCCGCACCCTCCCGGTGAGCGGGTGGTTCACCCCGCGGCAGCGGCAGGTCTACGACCTCGTCTACCACGCGCAGGAGGCGGGGCTGGCGGCCGTCCGCCCGGGGGCGCGCTTCCGCGACTTCCACATGGCCGCCATGCGCGTCATCGCCGAAGGGCTCCAGGACTGGGGCGTGCTGCGCAGCGCGGAGGACGCCCTCGATCCCGAGTCGGGCATCTACCGCCGCTACACCCTCTGCAGCAGCGGGCACATGCTCGGCCTGGACGTCCACGACTGCTCGGCGGCGCGGGCGTCCCAGTACCTGGACGGGGTGCTGCGCCCCGGGCACGTGCTGACCGTGGAGCCGGGCCTCTACCTGCA
The DNA here is from genome assembly GCF_040649435.1 of Actinomadura sp. NPDC048955. Classification (NCBI taxonomy): domain Bacteria; kingdom Bacillati; phylum Actinomycetota; class Actinomycetes; order Streptosporangiales; family Thermomonosporaceae; genus Actinomadura; species Actinomadura sp. NPDC048955. The sequence goes on along the minus strand of NZ_JBEZJI010000044.1, from coordinate 54,916 downwards.
GCCGGACGACCTGACCCTGCCCCCGGAGCTGCGCGGCATCGGCGTGCGCATCGAGGACGACGTCCTCGTCACCGAGACCGGCGCCCGCCTGATGTCCTCGGCCCTGCCCCGCCACCCCGAGGAGATCGAGACCTGGATGCAGTCGCTGAAGGGCTGACGGCGTGAGGGGCGGTGCCGTTCCCCTGGGCCACGGGGAACGGCACCGCCCCTGTGCTCGGGCCGACGGGGAGGTCAGCCGCTGAGCAGGGACACCCCTAGGCCGGACAGTGCCCGGCCTAGGGGTTCGTGGATCATTCCGCACCCCGAGTTCGGACCGCCGCTCAGGATGCCGTGGGCGTAGCCGCCGACGAAGACGCCGCTGCCGCTGTCACCGGGACCGTCGCACGCGGTGCTCCAGGTCATGCCGGACAGCGTCCGGTCCGGGTAGGAGACGGTGGCGTCGACCTCGGTGATCGACCCGCAGGTGTAGCCGGTGGTCGAGCCCTGCTTGCAGACGTAGCCGCCGACGTAGTCGCTCTCGCTTCCGTAGACGGACGTCTGGGGGAGCACCCAGCCCCGGGGCTGCCACCAGCCCGGATCGTCGATCGAGACGGCGGCGTAGTCGCCGTACCAGCCGAAGGTGTAGTTCGCCGCGCCTCCCACGTTCTGGTAGCCGTAGCTGTAGGTCGACACGTCCCACCAGTAGCCGAGCTCGGCGCAGTGGCCGGCGGTGAGCATGTAGTAGCGGCTGCCCGAGTAGGTCATGAACGCGCTGGTGCAGCGCGCCCCGCCGGTGAAGATGGCCAGCCCGGACCGCAGCGGCGGATCGCAGCTGTAGTCGTCGTAGCAGTAGCGGGGCACCGACTTGTGGGCGTAGGTCGACACCCGCACCGCGCTGCCGAAGGCACGGCGCGCCCAGCTGACGACATCGCGCTGGGCGGGGGTGAGCGCCGCACCCTTGAGACTGCTCAGCTTCACCACGTTGCCGGACGTGACGACGCCGGTTTGCAGACCGTTCGCGGCCCCCTTGTTGGCTTCGGCGACCCGCTTGGCCAGCGAGGCGGACACCTGCTGGAGGTGCCCAAAGCCGTACCGGACCTTCTTCGTCCTGGTCGCACCCAGGCCGACGCTCTTCGCCTTCGACCGCACCGCGGCCGACGCGCCCGCCGCGGTGACGCCCACGGTGAGTTCGCCGCCGTGCGCCTGGTCGATCCAGGCGCCGCCGTACGCGGAGCCGAGATCCTTGCCGAGCCGGGTCGCCAGCGCGAACTGCGCGGGCTGCCGGTCGGCTCGGCGGCCCGCCTCGGCCGCCGAGACGCCGTGGTCCTTGACGATCTGCTTGACGAGTGTCTGCTCGGCCTCCTGCTGGAGCTGGGTCCGGGACCTGCGGTCCGGGGAGGGGGCGGGGGGCGCACCACGGTCACTGGGGGCGTCGGCACGGGCCGGCACCGCCAGTGATGCCGCGGCAAGGGCGGCGGCCACGGCGGCGGCCGCGGCTGCCCTTCTGCGTTTCGGGCGGACCATTCGGGGAGCCTCCTTCGCGGACGGGGGTGCTGCGGCATCCGGCCGCGGCGTCCGCAATGCAATGTGAAATTGCACTGTAAAATGTGAAACGGCACTTGCCAAGGGCCGCCTCCCCGGCGAAGGCCCAGCTCCAGGGAGTCATGGCCGGATCCGGCCAGGCGTCATGGGGGCGGAGGCGCCCTCAGCGGTGGTCGCCCCGCACGTGGTCGAGGTGGCGCGTCATGAGCTCCCGCGCCCGCTCGGCGTCACCGGCGACGAGCGCGTCCAGCAGCCCGAGATGCTCCTCCGCCGACGCCACCAGCGTCTCGGTCGCGGCCGGACGGGCGAGGCCGTGCATCTGCGAGCGGCCGCGCAGGTCCAGGATGGTCCGGACGAGCGTCCGGTTGCCGGTGAGTTCGAGGAGTTCGGAGTGGAAGCGGTGGTCGGCGTCGAGGAAGCCGATCGGATCGCCGTCCCGCGCCGCCGCGAGCGCCTCCTCGGCGAGGGCGCGCAGGCGGGGCCGGACCGCCTCGGGAACGGCGCCGGCCAGCCGCACGACCGCGGGGACCTCGACCAGTTCCCTGATCTCGGTGAGTTCGGCGAGGTCGCGGGCCGAGGGCCGCACGACCCGGAAGCCCCGGTTGCGCACGGCCTCGAACAGGCCGTCCCGGACGAGGTCGATCATGGCCTCGCGGACCGGAGTGGGGGAGATCCCGAACTCGTCGGCGAGGGTCGGGGCGGAGTACACGACGCCCGACCGCAGCGTGCCCGTCGCCAGCGCCTTGCGCAGCGCGTCGGCCACCTGGCCGCGCAGGCTGCTCTGGCCGCCGAGGTCAGGCAGCCCGACCATGGCATCGGCCACCGGATCCATTGGCCCTCCTCACCCACGATCAGAATACCGCCACGTGGGCGGCCGGAGGCCCGGCGTCCCGCACCGGGCGGCGAGATCACGAGCGCGCGGTCACCGGAGTGCCGTCACAGCAGCGGGTGCACCTGGGGATGGGCGTGCCACCAGGCCTCGAAGGTCGGATGGCTGCCGGTGTGCTCCACGTAGGCGGCCGCCAGCCCCCGGTAGAGCGCCGCGGCCTCCTCCTCGTCCAGGCGGTCCCGCCGCCAGGCCACGATCAGCCGGGCGACCTGCGGCTCCCCGACCAGGGGCCGCACGACCGTGCCCGGGTGCGGCGGCCAGGACGGGTCCACCATCCGGACGCCGTGCCCCGCCGCGACCAGCGGGCACGCCGCCCCGCTCGGCGCCTCGTAGCGCACGATGGGCTCGAAGCCGGCGGCGCGGCACGAGGCCCGCAGGGAGGACAGCGAGCCGTCGTCGGCGCCCGGCGGGGCGATCCACGCCTCGTCCCGCAGGTCGAACAGGTCGATCTCGTCCCGGCCGGCGAGCGGGTGCCGCTCGGAGAGCGTGACGAAGATCGGGTAGCGCGGCACCAGGGTGCGGCTGACCACGGGCGCCGCCATCGGGATGTCGAAGCCCTCCATGAGCCCGATCAGCGCGGCATCGAGATGGCCGCGGGCGAGGGCGTCGCCCAGCAGGGCGGAGGAGGGCTCGATGCGCAGGGACACCTCGCGGCCGGGAAGGGCCTCGCCCACCCGTGCGACGATGCTCCCGACGCAGGCGAGGTGGACGCACCCGAGGCCGAGCGTCCCCTCCGGGCCGCGCGGTCCGCGCAGGTCGCCGAACAGGGTGTCCATCTCGGACAGGATCGTCCGCGCCCGGCTGATGACCTGGCCGCCGAGCGGCGTGGGCTCCAGCCCGGACCGGCTGCGGGTGAACAGCGCCCCGCCGACGATCTCCTCGACCCGGCGGAGCTGGTTCGACATTGCGGGCTGGGACATCCCCATCCGGGCCGCCGCCCGGGTGACGCTCCCGGTCTCCGCCATCGCGCACACCATCCGAAGGTGACTGATGTCGAGATCCATAGCTGGAAATTATGCATCAGCCGATGACCCACGACTCGGACCGACCGCAATAATCTCCGTACTCCTCCACATAGGTAAGCGATCGCGGCGCCAGCGGCGCCCTCACCCTCGGTTCTCCTGGCCGTGATCGCGCGGATGGAAGAAGGGAGATCCCGTCTCGCCGGCCCCCAGGACGAGGACCTTCTCACCCCTTTCTCGCCATGGGGGCCGGACGCGCCGCCGATAATTCTCGTGGAAAGCGATTGCTTATGCCGGAAAAGTCGCAGACAGTGCGGGCAGAGGGTGCGCGACTGGCCGACGGAGCGTTCCCGGCATGGCCCTTACCGCCCGGACCGGCGGCGGCGGCGTTCGCGCGCTCCATCGCCCGTTCGGTGCTCGCCGAGCTGGACATGCCCCCGGCCGCCGTGGGCGACGCGCAGACGATCATCTCCGAGCTCGCCACCAACGCCGTCGTGCACGGTGACCGTGAGCGCGCCGAGGTGTGGGCGTACCTCAGCCGCCACCCCTCCCCGCGGCTCACCCTCAAGGTCTTCGACGCCGCCCCCTGGCGGGGGACCGGCGGCGCCGTCCCGGCGGACGCCGCCGCGCTGATCACCGGCGAGCCCGCCTCCGACGCCTGCGGCGGCCGCGGGCTGATGCTCGTGGACGCGCTGACCGGGGAGGCCGGCGGGAGCTGGGGCATCCACCCCACCCGCGGCAGGCTCGGCCCCGGCCCGGTGTCCGGGAAGGCCGTCCACTTCACGATCCCGCTGCCGGAGGCGTCCGCGGCCGTCCTGTCCCCGCCGGTGCCGGGCACGGTGCCCGAACGGCTCTGCGAGCTCGCCGGCGTGCGCGGCCTGCGGGCCCTCGTCTCGCTCGGCGCGGAGGCGACCGTGGTGCACTTCGGGTCCGGGCTGTGGGTCTGGGTGAAGGACGGGGCGCTGCTGTACGAGCTGCCGGGACACGGCGTCGTCCGGCACCCGCCGTCGGACGCGGTCGAGGTCGTCGAGCAGATGGTCCGGCTGTGCGAGGAGGGCGCGGCCGGCGGCCCCGCCCCCCGCACGCCGTCACGGGACCTGTGCTGAGCGGCGTACTTGAGCGGGGCCCGCCTCACCGGCCCTCGGGCCGGTCCGCCCAGATCCCCCGGACGTGCCGCAGGTGGTGGCGCATCAGCGCCTCGGTGCCCCGCGCGTCGCCGCTCGCCACCGCCTCGATCAGGTCCTCGTGCTCGCGTGCCGACGGTTCGAGCTCGCCCCGCTCCGCCAGCCGCGGCACCCCGTAGAGGCGGGACTTGTAGCGCAGCTCGCTCACCAGCCGGACGAGCTGGGCGTTGCCGCCGAGCCCGAGCAGCGCGAGGTGGAAGCGGTGGTCGGCGTCGATGTAGGCGACGACGTCGCGCCGCTCGGCCGCCGTCACGATCGCCTCGGCCAGCGGCCGCAGCGCGCGCACCTCCGCGTCCCGGCCGGCCCGCGCGAGCCGCACCGCGGCGGGGACCTCGATCAGGGACCGGACGTCGGTGATCTCGTCCAGCTCGTGGTCGGACAGGTCGGTGACCCGGAAGCCCTTGTTGCGGACGACCTCGACCAGCCCCTCCCGGGCCAGGTCGATCATGGCCTCCCGGACGGGGGTCGGTGACACCCCGAACCGCTCGGCGATGGCCGGGGCGGAGTACACGACGCCCGACCGCATCTCACCGCTGACGATCGACGCGCGCAGCGCGTGGGCGATCTGGACCCGCACGCTCTTGCGCGGGCCGAGCGAGGGCAGGTGCGGCATCATCGCTCCGTGAGGCGGGTGAGGATCCTGTCCTTGCCGCTCTGCCAGTTGGCCTTCAGGGCCTCGACGGCCCCATCGACGTCCGAGGCGACCAGGCGTTCGGCGATCCGCTCGTGCTCCTCGGCCGAGCGTTCCAGGACCTCCCAGTCGCCGACCACGACGCGCTCGTAGCGGTGCATGGTGAGCTTCAGCGAGGTGATGAGGTCCATCAGCCGCTCGTTGGGGCAGCCGGAGAGCAGCAGGTCGTGCCAGGCGTCGTCGTAGCGCTCTATCACGGCGTGCTCCGCCTCGGGGACGGAGAACGCGCGGGCCTCCTCCAGGAGGCGGGGGGCGACCGCGTGCAGGAACTCGGGGTCGGTCGACTCCAGCGCCAGCGACTCCAGGGCGGCGACGATCGTGGTGAGGTCGTCGAACTCCTTCGCGCTCATCGGGGCGAACCGGAAGCCCTTGCCGCGCTCGCTGACGATGATGCCCTCGCGCTCCAGCCCGATGAGCGCCTCGCGGAGCGGGGTGCGGCTGACGCCGAGGTCCGCGGCCAGCACCATCTCGTTGATCGCCTGTTCGGGGGCGAACTCCCCCTTGCCCAGCCGGTCGAGGATCTCGTCCTTGATCTGTTCGCGAAGGGGGCGGCGGTCGATCGGCATGCTGTCGTCTTCCTCTCCTGGGGTGAGCGGACGGTCAGGCCGTGCCGGCGCCGTCGACCGGGATGACGGCCCCGCTGACGAACGCGGCCGCGTCGCCGGCGAGGAACGCCACCATCGCCGCGATGTCGGCGGGCCGGCCGATCCGGCCGAGGGGGCGGTCCGCCGCGCCGGCGTAGAAGGCCTCCGCCGGTTCGCCGAGCTGGCGGGCCTCCTCGGCGAGCATGCCGGTGTCGGTGTCGCCGGGGCACACGCAGTTGACCCGGATGTTCTGCGGCCCGTGGTCGATCGCCATGGCCCGGGTCATGTTCACCACGGCACCCTTCGAAGCGCAGTAGGACACGGCCTGCGCTCCCCCTTGGATGCCCCACCCCGAGCCGGTGTTGATGATACTGCCGCCCCCGGCGGCGGCCATCAACGGTATCGCCGCCCGGCTCATCAACATGATCGATTTGACGTTGACGGCCATCACCAGGTCCCAGTCGTCCTCGCCGATCTCCAGGACGGTGGAGCGGCGGATGACGCCCGCGTTGTTGAACAGGACGTCCACCCCGCCGTAGGCGTCGCGCGCGGCGGCGACGATCCGCGCGCAGTCGGCCGCGCGGGAGACGTCCCCGCGCACGAATTCGGCCCGGCCGCCCGCGGCCCCGATGGCCTTCGCGGCGTCCGCCCCGGCCTCGGCGACGTCGGCCAGGACGACCGCGGCGCCGAGCTCCGCCATCAGCTCGGCGGCGGCCCGCCCGATGCCGCCCGCGGCCCCGGTGACCACGGCGGTCTTGCCTTCGAGTGAGTTCACGTTCGGTCTGCCTCTCATCGGACGGGATACATGGCGAACCGGCCGTGCCCGGTCAGCACGGGCAGGTGGCCGCGCAGGACGGCGTCGAGGTCCTCGTCGCCGGTGTCGACCAGCAGCGGGCGGCCGCCGAGCGAGGCGAGCTTGGCCTCGGTCGCCGCCACCGCGAGACGGTCGCGGCCGGCGGCGCGCAGCACGGCGGGGGAGATCTGCTGGTTGCCCCTGCCGAACAGGAAACCCTGCCCGCCGATCGGAGTCACGGCTATCCACGCCGGCGTCGTGCCCGCCAGCGCCTCCAGTTCTGCGGCGGCCACGTCCGCCGCGACGACCGTCCCGCCGCCCGCCAGCACGTTGACGCCCATGAGGGGGACGTCGGCGCCGAGCGCGTTCGCGACGGCGCGCATCGTGGTGCCGGGCCCGAGCACCAGCAGTTCGGACGGCCCGAGCCGCTCCGCGAGGGCCGCGGCGATGCCGCCGACCGACGACGGGTCGGTGACCGTGCCGCCCACCTTCCGCTGCTGCACGCGCACCGGGACGTCGGGCACCCTCACGTGGCCGTACAGGCGGGCGGAGACGCGGCCGTCCCGGACGGCGTCCTCGTCCAGGTCCATCACCTCGGCGTCCCGGATCCGCACGCCGCCGGCGGCCATCAGGGCGGCCGCCTCCCCGGCGGCGCGCGGCGTGGCCCCGAAGACCGCCGAGTGCATCTTCACGCCGGTGGGCACGCCGAGCACGGGCACCGAGGCCCCGACCGCGTCCAGCACGTCGCGCGCCGTCCCGTCGCCGCCGGCGAACAGCAGCAGGTCGGCGTGCGGCGCGAGCGCGGCCGCCGCGCGGACGGTGTCGGCCGCCGCGGTGGGCTCGCCCGGCCGGTACCGGACGTCGGGGATCAGCCCGGCGTCCAGGACGGCGTCCTCGCCCATCGGCCCGCCCGCGGTCGGCACCGTGAACGGGCCGCCGATCCGGGAGCGCAGTTCCGCCAGGGCGAGCGCGGCGCGCTCCGCGGCGTGCGGCGTCGCGCCGAGCGCCCGGGCCTTCTCCTGGACGTCGGCGCCGTCGCTGCCCTTGAGGCCGACCCGGCCGCCGAGCCCGGCCACGGGGTTGACCACCAGCCCGATCCTCATCGCGGCCTCATCCGCCGAGGACCTTGCGGCGGTAGGCGCGCCAGGTGACCGCCCAGGTGGCCGGGTCGTCCAGGACGTCCTCGCGGGCGCGGTGCACGGTGGAGCGGTGCGGCGCCGTCCGGACGGTCTCGGGGTCCTCGTAGGCCTCGCGGGCCACCTCGGCGAGGATGGCGGCGTACTCGTCCAGCTCGGCCCGGGAGTAGGACTCGGTCGGCTCCAGCGTCATCGGCTCGGGGACGATGTACGGGTGGTGGCTCGTCCAGTAGTGGGTGCCGAAGTCGGCCGCGCGGACGCCGATGTCCTCGCTGTGCACGCCGGTCTCCTCGGCGAGCTTCTCCCAGCTGTAGCGGACCTGCTCGACCCGCGGGCGTCCCGGCGCGTACGGCACCGACGCCCCGCGGATCTGGAGCACCTTCGCCATCAGGTAGTTGTTGTTGAGGACGGCCACCTCCGCGGCCTCGCGCAGCCCCGCGCCGCCCAGTGACATGATCCAGGCGTAGGCGCGCACCAGGTTCGGCACGACGCCGTAGAACGGCCGGATCTTCCCGATCGACTCGGGCCGGTCGTCGTCGAGGCGGTAGCGGGTGCCGTCGAACTCGACGGTCGGCGTCGGCAGGTAGGGGGCGAGCTCCGCGCTCACGCCGCAGGCGCCCGCGGCGGGCCCGCCGCAGGCGTGCGGTGTGGAGAACGTCTTGTGCAGGTTGAAGTGGCACAGGTCGAACCCGGTGTCGCGGGCGCGGGTGATGCCGAGGATGCCGTTGGCGTTGGCCTGGTCGTAGGCGCACAGCCCGCCGGCCTCGTGCACGATCCGGACGAACTCCTCGATCCGCGGGTTGAACAGCCCGGTGTCCTCGGGGTTGGTGATGAGCAGGGCCGCGGTGCGGGGGCCGACCGCCCGCCGGAGCGCCTCGATGTCGGGGTAGCCGTCGGCGTCGGGGTACAGGGTGATGACCTTGAACCCGGCCGTCTTCGCGCACGCCGCGTTGGAGGGGTGCGAGAAGATCGTGGTGATGACCTCGTCGCGGGTGTCGGCCTCCCCGCGCGCCGCGAAGTAGGCGCGGATCATCGCGACGTTGGTGTAGATCGCGGCGGAGCCGGCGCCCGGCTGGAGGGAGAACCGGTCCATGCCGGAGATCTCCTTCAGCAGCCCCTCCAGCCGGTACATGATCTCCAGGACGCCCTGCACGGTCCGCTCGTCCTGCAGCGGGTGCAGCCCGGCCACCTTCGGGTCGCGGACGAACCGGTCGTTGACCTTGGGGCTGTACTTCATGGTGCAGGTGCCCTGGCCGACGTCGACGTTGAAGTCGGCGCCGAGGTTCTCCTGGGACAGCCGCAGGTAGTGCCGCAGCACCTGGGGCTGCGACAGCTCCGGCAGGGCGGGCGGCGCGGCGCGGCGCAGCCCGTCCGGCAGGACGGCGTCCGCGGGCACCTGCGGGAGGGGCGGCAGCACGCCGCGCTCGCCGGGGGTGCCGAGCTCGAACAGCAGCGGCTCGTCCCACCGGGCCTGGTGGAACCGGCGCAGCGGGGGCTTCGGGCCGATCTTCGCGTCGGCGGGGGTGAGGGGGGAGGGGGTCGGGCCCGTCTTCACTTGGCGATCTCCTGGAGGGTCTCGGCCAGCCGGTCGATGTCGTCCTTGGTGTGGATCTCGGTGACGCAGTACAGGGCGTCGGTCCCCGACAGGACCCTGCCGCCGAAGATCCCGTGCTCCAGCAGCGCCTCGCCGATCTCGGCGGCGGTCCGCGAGCCGGTGAAGCGGAGCGTGAAGTCGGCGAAGTGGGGGGCGTCCGCGTAGGGGGCCAGCACGCCCGGGACCTCGGCCAGCCGGTCCAGCGCGTACCGGGTGTTCGCGAGGATCGTCTCCGCGACCTCGCGCATGCCCTGCGGCCCCATCAGCGCGAGGTAGACCCCGGCGGCGATGCCGTTCAGGGCGGCGGCCGTGCCCACCCACTCCTTGCCTTCCTCGCGGACGGCGAAGGAGGTGCGCTCGTAGGCCACGTCGCCGAAGCCGTACTCGCCCTCGACGCTGGTGGGCGCCAGGCCGAACAGCCGGGAGGGGAACTCGCCCACGTAGAGTTCCTCGTCCCGCGTCGCGATGAAGCCGCCGTTCATCCCGCCGAAGCTCATGGGCAGCCCGAGCGGCTGGATGTCGCCGCAGACGATGTCGGCGCCGTACTGGGACGGCGGGGTCACCGCCCCCAGCGAGATCGGGTTGCAGCCCACGACGTACAGGGCCCCGGCCTCGTGCGCCGGCTCGGCCAGCGACGGGAGGGCGGGATCCAGGATCCCGGACGCGGAGGGCGCGTCGGCGAACACCGCCGCGACGTCCCCGCCCGCCAGCTCGGCCCGCACCGCGGCCGGGTCGGCCAGCCCGGTGGCGGGATCCACCGGCACGAGGACCACGTCGTGGTCGGGACGGACATAGTCCTCGATCTTGGAAAGCCTGTCCGGCGCGACGGCCGTCACCAGCAGCAGCCTCCGGCGGCCGGTGATCCGTCCGGCCATGCGCAGCGCCGTGGCGGCGGCCTGGTAGCCGTCGTACACCGGCACGCTCACGACGTCCATCTCCAGCAGCTCGCCCATCAGCGACTGGTACTCCCAGAGCGCCTGGAAGCGGCCGTGGTCCTCGTACGGCTCGCCCGCGTAGGCGGTGAGGAACTCGCTGCGGTTGACCACCTCGTCGACCACGGCGGGCACGTGGTGGTGGTAGCACCCGGCGCCGAGGAAGCTCAGCGCTTCCTGGGCGCTGGTGTTCTTGCGCAACAGCGCGCCGACGTGCCGGACCAGCTCCGCCTCGGAGCGCAGCGGCGGAGGCAGGTCCAGCGGACGATCCAGCCGGATGCGGCCGGGCACGTCGGCGTAGAAGTCCTCGACGCTCCGCGCTCCGATCGCCGCCAGCATCTCCCGCTTGACCTCGGGCACCGAGTTCGGGATGTAGGGGTGCGCGTTCATCTCGCTCTCCTTCACATTCCTTGCCTCACCCTCTTGACGAGAACACAGGATGCAGTGTGCTGTATACAGCATTATCCCGAATCCCTTGGGGAGGCAAGATGGCGACCAACCCCGGACGGGCGGCCATCGGACGCCGGACCGTCCTGACCGCCGGAGTCGCCGGAGCCGTCTCGGCGGTGCTCGCGGCGAGCGGGTGCGCCACCGGAGGCGGCGCGAAGAAGGCGGGGCCCGCGCTGAGCGCCGGCGCCCAGGCCAAGATCGAAGGAAGGATCGCCGTCTGGTCCTGGGACGTCGCGGCGAAGGCGCTCAAGCGGCTCGCGCCGGCGTTCGAGCAGCGCCATCCCGGGACGAGCGTCGAGGTCGTCGACATCGGCTACGACAACGCCTACGACAAGATCACCGTGGGGATGAAGGCGGGGAAGGGCCTGCCCGACGTCCTCACCATCGAGGGCGGCAGGCTGCCCGGCTACATCGGCGCCTTCCCCGGCGGGCTGTACGACCTGACCCCGCTCGCCGGCGCCCGCCAGGCCGAGTTCGCCCGCGCGGCCTGGAAGGACGTCACCGACGAGCGCGGCAAGGTCTTCGCGCTGCCCTGGGACGGCGGGCCCTGCGCCCTCTACTACCGCACCGACATCTTCGAGAAGGCCGGCGTCGACCCGGCGAGCATCGCGACCTGGGACGACTACGTCCGCGCCGGCGAGCAGATCAAGGCCAGGACCGGCAAGAAGCTCCTCGTCATGGACCCGCAGGAGGACAGCATGTTCCCGATGCTGCTCCAGCAGCAGGGACAGGGATACGTGCGCGGCGGGAGGATCGCCGTCTCCGACCGGCAGGCCGTCCGCGCCGCGACGCTGCTCAAGATGCTCGCCGACAAGGACCTCGTCGCCTTCGAGAAGGGCTGGGACGGCCTGGTCTCGGCGACCAAGGCGGGCAAGGTCGCCACCACCCCCTACGCGGTGTGGTGGTCGGGCACCCTCACCGACGAGATGCCGGAGCTCAAGGGCAAGTTCGGCGTCGTGCCGCTGCCGGCGTTCGACCAGGGCGGCGTGCGGACGTCCAACGACGGCGGGTCGACGCTCGCCGTCAGCGGCCACAGCGCGAACGCGCGGGCGGCGTGGGCGTTCATCGAGTTCGCCCTCGCCGACACCGCCAACCAGGTGTCGATGCTGAAGAACGAGGGCCTGTTCCCCGCCTACCTGCCCGCGCTGAAGGACCCGTTCGTGACCGCGCCGCAGCCCTACTACGGCGGGCGGCCCGTCTTCGCGACGTTCGCCGACCTGGCGGACAAGGTGCCCCCGATCGAGGTCTCCAAGGACGGCCCCAAGGCGAGGGACGTCGTCAACCGGACCGTCTCCGGCATCGTGCTGCACGGGGACGACCCGGCCAAGGCCCTGAACTCGGCGGCCAAGCAGATCGCCGCCGCCACCGGCCGGTCGATCGCAGAGTGACGCCGTGGTCGTCGACGTGACGAAACGGAAGCCCGCGAGCGGCGGCCCCGCCGGGGCGGTCCGGCCGGACGCGCCCCGCCGGCGGGAGCGCTGGCGCCGCCGGTGCGCGCCGTGGACCTTCGCGGGCCCGGCCGCGGCGCTGCTGGCGCTCTTCTTCGCCTATCCGCTGCTGGCCGGCTTCTACCAGAGCTTCACCGCCGACCGCGACGGCGTGACGACCTGGGTCGGGCTGGCCCAGTACCGCCGGATGATGGAGGACCCCGTCTTCTGGGCCGCGCTGCGCAACACCGGCCTGATCCTCCTCGTCCAGGTCCCGGTCATGATCGGCCTGGCGCTGCTGCTGGCGTTCGGGCTGAACCAGTCCTGGCTGCGCCTGCGCTCGGGCCTGCGCATCGCCTACTTCCTGCCCGCCGTCACGATGCTGGTCGCCTACTCGGTGGTGTTCCGCGTCCTGCTCAAGACCGACGGCGGCCTGGTCAACCAGATGCTCGGCGCCGTGGGCCTGCCCTCGGTCGACTGGCTGAACGGCCCCGGCTGGGCGCGGCTCGCGCTGATCGGCTCGATCACCTGGCGGTGGACGGGCTACAACGCCGTCATCCTGCTGGCCGGGCTCCAGTCGATCGGGCGGGAGCAGTACGAGGCGGCGGCCATCGACGGCGCCGGGCCCGTCACCACGTTCGTCCGGGTGGTCATGCCGCAGTTGCGTCCGGTCATCCTGTTCTGCTCGGTGACCTCGACGATCGGAACGCTCCAGCTCTTCGACGAGAACTACGTCCTGACCGGCGGCGGACCGGGCAACGCCACGACCACGCCCGTCCTCTACCTCTACAAGGTCGGCTTCGAGCAGCTCGACTTCGGCTACGCGGCCGCCATCTCCTGGGTCGTCGTCGCGGTCATCGGGCTGATCTCCTACGCCCAGTTCCGCTTCCTGGGGAAGGAGAAGTCCCGGTGAGCCCGGTCACCGAGGGGAGGGGCCGCCCCCGCGCGGGCCGCCTGCTCGCCCTGCTGCTGCTCCTGGCGGGCGCGCTGATCAGCGCCGCGCCGTTCTACTGGATGGTGGTCGCCTCCACCCGCGACGACTCCGAGCTGTTCGCGTCGCCGCCGCCGTTCCTGCCCGGCGGGCGGTTCCTGCACAACCTGGTGGAACTGGAGCACACGATCGGCTTCGGCCGGGTCATGCTCAACAGCGCGGGCGTCACCGTCGTCTACACCGTGCTCAGCTCGCTGATCTCCGCCATGTGCGGGTACGCGCTGGCCAAGTACCGGTTCCGGGGACGGCGGCTGCTGCTCGGCGCCGTGCTGGCGACCATGATGATCCCGTTCCAGGTGCTGCTCGTCCCGCTGTTCCAGATGATGGCGAGCCTCGGGTGGGTCGACACCTACCAGGCGGTCATCCTGCCGTTCCTGGCCAACTCGTTCGGCATCTTCCTCATGCGCCAGGCCTTCCTCGCCTTCCCGGACGAGCTGATCGAGTCGGCCCGCATCGACGGCGCGGGCGACGTGCGGATCTTCTACCAGGTCGTCCTGCCGGTCGTCCGGCCGCAGTTCGGCGCCCTGGTCATCTTCACCTTCATGACGCAGTGGAACGCCTTCCTGTGGCCGCTGCTGATGCTGAACACCGAGGACAAGTACACCGCGCCGGTCGCGCTGTACACGCTCATCGGGCAGAGCCACGTCGACTACGCCGGGCTGATCCTCGGCTCCTTCCTGGCGACGCTCCCCCTGATGTTGATCTTCTTCCTGTTCCAGAAGCAGTTCGTGTCGGGGCTCCTAGGAGGGGCGGTCAAAGGTTGAGCGGAAAAGACATTCGGGTGCCGGGGCTGCTCTATGGCGGGGACTACAACCCCGAGCAGTGGCCCGAGGACGTGTGGGTGGAGGACGTCCGGCTGATGAAGGAGGCCGGGGTCAACCTGGTGACGGTCGGCGTGTTCTCCTGGGCGCGGCTGCAACCGGGCCCGGACGACTGGGACTTCGGGTGGCTCGACCGGCTGCTCGACCTGCTCGCCGGGCACGGGATCGCCGCCGACCTGGCCACCGCCACCGCGTCGCCGCCCGCGTGGCTGGTGCGCCGCCACCCGGAGATGCTGCCCGTCACGGCGGACGGCGTCCGGCTGGAGTTCGGTTCCCGCCAGCACTACTGCCCGTCCTCGCCGGTCTACCGGGAGTCGGCGGCGCGGCTGGCCCGGATGATCGCCCGGCGCTACCGCGCGCATCCGGCGGTCGTGCTGTGGCACGTCCACAACGAGTACGGCGACCACGTGACCGAGTGCTTCTGCGCCGAGTCCGCGGCGGGCTTCCGGTCCTGGCTGCGGGAGAGGTACGGCGGTGTCGCGGAGCTGAACCGCGCCTGGGCGACCGACTTCTGGTCGCAGCGCTACGGCCGGTGGGAGGAGATCGAGCCGCCGCGCGCGGCGCCCGGCCCGGTGAACCCGACGCAGCTGCTCGACTGGCGCCGGTTCTGCTCCGACGCGCTGCTCGGCTGCTACCTGGCGGAGAAGGCCGTCCTGGACGAGGAGGGCGGGGGCCTCCCGGTGACGACGAACTTCATGTCGATGTTCAAGGCGCTGGACTACTGGAAGTGGGCGTCGCACGAGGACGTCGTGTCCGACGACGCGTATCCCGACCCGGCCGACCCGGCGGCGCACGTGAACGCCGCGATGAACTTCGACCTGATGCGCTCGCTGAAGGCGGGCCGGCCGTGGCTGCTCATGGAGCAGGCGCCGTCGGCGGTGAGCTGGCGCCCGGTCAACGTGCCGAAGCCGCCCGCGCTGGGACGGCTGTGGTCCTTCCAGGCGGTGGCCCGCGGCGCGGACGGCGTGCTGCATTTCCAGTGGCGGGCGTCGCGCGCCGGAGCGGAGAAGTTCCACAGCGCGCTCCTGCCGCACCGCGGCACCGGCTCTCCGCAGTGGGACCGGACCGTGCGCCTCGGCCGCGACCTCGCCCGCCTCGCCGAGGTCGCGGGCACCCGCACCACGGCCGATGTCGCGATCGTCCTGGACTGGGAGTCCTGGTGGGCGCTGGAACTGGACGACCACCCCTCGTCCCGGCTCCTGCTCAAGGACCTCGTGCTCTCCTGGTACGGCGCCGCGCACGCCCGCAACGTGGCCGTCGACTTCGTCCCGTGCGGCGCGGACCTGGCGCCGTACCGGCTCGTGCTGCTGCCCAACCTCTACATGGCGAGCGGCGAGACGTCCGCCTGGCTCGGCTCGTACGTCGCGGACGGCGGCCGCCTGGTCTGCGGCTTCTTCAGCGGCATCGTCGACGAGCACGACCACGTGAATCTCGGCGGCTACCCGGCGCCGCTCCGGGACGTGCTCGGAGTCGTCGTCGACGAGTTCTGGCCCGTCCCGGACGACGCGTCCGTCGAAGTGGCGTTCGGGGACCGCACGGTCGCGGCGACGCTGTGGAGCGAGTGGCTGGAGACCGCCGGGGCGCAGACCGCGGCCGTGTACGGCTCCGGGGCGCTCGCCGGACGCCCGGCGGTCACCCGCAACGCCCACGGCGGCGGCCAGGCCTGGTACGTGAGCTGCCATCTGGGCGACGGCATCGGCCTCGTGCTGGACGAGGCGTTCGCCGACGCGGGCGTCCGCCCGGTGCACGCCGTCCCGGACGGGGTCGAGGCCACCCGCCGCGACGGGCCCGCCGCGTCCTACCTCTTCCTGCTCAACCATCGCGACGCCGAGACGGACGTTCCCGTCCCGGACGGCGTCGACCTCCTGTCCGGTACCGCCGTGCGGGACACGCTGCGGCTGCCCCCGCTCGGGGCGGCGGTGCTCAGGACGGCCCACCCCCACCCCGAAAGGTGATCATGCGACGATCGCTCAACGCCCTGGCCGGGCTGACGCTCGGCTCCGCCCTCATCGTCACCGCCGTGCCGGCGTCGTCGGCCGCCGAGCGGAAGGCCGGGCCGGAAGGCTACGCCGACGTGCTCGACCTGCACGGCGTCCCGGCGAACGCCCTGCCCGCGGAGGTCAACGAGGTCAACGTCTTCAGCGACCGCGGCGCCTGGCACGCCTACGCCCTGCCGCGGCCGGGGGACAAGGACGCCTACGGCGGGTTCTCCGGGCCGCTCTACATCGCCCAGGAGTACCCGTGGTGGCTGAGCAAGGCGTTCAGCCGCCTCCGGCTTCGCGCGGACGGCCGGGACCTCGACCTCGGCGCCGCCGGGCCGCCCCGGCTCACCGCGCTGCCCGGGATGCTGCGTCAGGTCTACGACCTGCCGGGGCTGCGGCTGACCCTCGAACTGCGCTTCGGCTCCGGGCACAGCGCGCTCGTCCGCGCCTCCGTCGCCAACACCGGGACCGCCCCCCGGACGGTGGAGGTCGGCTGGAGCGGGTCGCTCCTGCGCCCTGACGACGAGCCGATGAGGAGCGCGCCGTCCCTGCACGCCACGGCGCGCGGCGTCGCGGTCGGCTTCGCTCGCGTCCGCGAGCAGTGGGACTACCTCACCGACGGCACCGAACGGTTCGAGGTGACCCACGCCGACCCCGTCCGCACCACCGTCACCGGCGACTCCTACCGCACCGACCTGGCACGGCCGCTCACCCTCGCGCCGCGCCGCTCGTCGGATCTGACCTGGACCGAGACCTACACCTTCACCGCCGCCGAACGCGAGCGGGAGGCCCCGGCCGTCCGCAACCTGCTGAGCCGTCCGGGCCAGGCGATCGGCGACACCGACGCCCGGTGGCGCCGGTACGTCGCGTCCGTCACCGCCGGCGTGCCCGCTGGACGGCGGCGGCTCGCGGTCAAGGCCCTCGAAACCCTCGTCACCAACTGGCGCGGCCCGGCCGGGCGGCTCGACCACGGCGGCATCACGCCGTCCATCTCCTACAAGTGGTTCACCGGCGGCTTCTGGGCCTGGGACACCTGGAAGCAGGCGGTCGGCGTGGCCGGCTTCGACCCGGCGCTCGCCCAGTCGCAGATCAGGTCGATGTTCGACCACCAGATCACCGCGGGTTCGCGGGACCGGCCGCAGGACGCCGGGATGATCCCCGACTGCCTCTTCTACAACGACCCCGCCCGCGGCGGCGGCAACTGGAACGAGCGCAACTCCAAGCCGCCGCTGGCCGCCTGGGCGGTCTGGGAGACCTACCGGCGAAGCGGGGACGTCCGGTTCCTGCGCGAGATGTATCCGAAGCTGGTCGCCTACCACGACTGGTGGTACCGCACCCGGGACCACGACCACGACGGGCTCGCCGAGTACGGCGCGACCGTCGACCCGGCCAACGACACGCCGGAGGCCCGGCGGCAGGCGGCCGCCTGGGAAAGCGGCATGGACAACGCCCCGCGCTTCGACGCCGCGCTCGGCACCACCGCCGTGGAGAACCGGGACGGCGCCGGACGGGTCGTGGGCTACTCGCTGAACCAGGAGTCCGTCGACCTCAACTCCTACCTCGCCGCCGAGAAGGGCTACCTCGCGGCGATCGCGCGGCGGCTCGGCGACCGGGCGGCGTCCAGCCGCCTGACCGCGCAGGCGCGGACGCTGACCGCCGCGATCCGCACGCGGATGTACGACCCGGCGACCGGCTACTTCTACGACACCGACCTCGCGTCGGGGCGGCGCCTCACCGACCGGGGCCGCGGCATCGAGGGCGCGATCCCGCTGTGGGCGGGCGTCGCGACGGGTCCCCAGGCCGCCGCCGTCCGCGGCAGGCTGACCGACCCGGAGGAGTTCGCGACCCCGATGCCGTTCGCGACGGTGTCGAAGAGCTCGCCGTACTTCGCCCCGGAGAAGTACTGGCGCGGCCCCGTCTGGCTCGACCAGGCGTACTTCTCCCTGGAGGGCCTGCGGAGGTACGGCTACCGCGCCGACGCGTCCGCTCTCGGCGACCGCCTGCGCGGCTCGGCGTCCGGGCTGCTCGGAGACGCGCCGATCATGGAGAACTACAACCCCCTGACGGGAGCCCCGCTGAACTCGACCAACTTCAGCTGGTCCGCCGCGCTGCTGCTGGCCCTGGACTGACGCCCCGGGCGGCGCCGGCGCCCGGACGGCCCTGGCCTCCCAGGGCCGTTCAGGCGTCGGCGGCGCAGCGGAAACCGGCGTTGCCGGTGGTGGAGTCGGGCGTGTTGGAGGTGCGGGCGGCGACGCGGTAGCGGTTGCAGTAGGAGTCGTGGCAGAGGTACGAGCCGCCGCGCATGGCGCGGCCGTCGCCGTCGCGGGTGAAGGCGTCGGCGCACCATTCCCAGACGTTGCCGACGGTGTTGTAGAGCCCGTAGCCGTTGGGACGGTAGGCGTCGGCGGCGACGGTCCCGGGCCGTCCTTCGTGCTGGTCGGGGAATCGTCCGCGCCAGATGTTGCACCGGTCCTGGCCGCGCGGGCGCAGCTCGTCGCCCCACGGGTAGGTGGCCTGGTCGAGGCCGCCGCGCGCGGCGTACTCCCATTCGGCTTCGGTGGGGAGGCGTTTGCCCGCCCACGCGGCGTAGGCGGCGGCGTCGTTCCAGGAGACGTGGACGACAGGGTGTTTCCGGCGCTGCTGGATGTGGCTGCCCGGGCCCTCCGGGCGGTTCCAGGCGGCGCCCTCGATGCCGCGCCACCAGGGCGTTCCGGCCGGTGACGGAGCCGTGCGCGCCAGGGCCGGGGGCAGCAGGCCCTGGAAGACGTAGGACCACCCGAAGCGCTCGGCCTCGGTCTGGTAGCCGGTCTCCTTGACGAACTGGGAGAACTCGGCGTTGGTGACCGTGTGCGGGTCGATGCGGAACGGTTCCACGCGGACGTCGCGGACCGGCCCCTCACCGTCCAGGGGGTTGGCGTGGACGTCCTCGTTGCCCATGCGGAAGGTGCCGCCGGGCAGCACGATCATGCGGTTGAGGCGCGGGGCGGCGCGGCGGGCCACGGCCGGCTGGGAAAGGAGCGGTGCGGGCTGGGAGAGCGGCGCCGCCTGGCGCGAGGCGGCGCAGCATGCGGGGATGTCGGCTGAGGTCATGGCTTCCGATGGAGGCGTGTGCGGGGGACGGGGCCGTCCCCCGCACACCCGGTTCAGGAGACGGTCAGGGTCAGCGGCGCTTCCACGGGCGCCCGGCCGGCCGGCCGGAGGGTGAGGGTGGCCGTGTAAGTGCCGGGGGTGGTGAACGTCCGGTCCGAGACGGCGGTGAACGCGGCGTTGCCGCGCATGTCGGGGATGCTGGCCGCACGGGACGTGGTGAGCGTGACGTCCTCCTGGACGCCGTCGCTCCAGGTGACGGTGCCGGTGAGGGCGCCTGCGGCGGGGGCGGTGACCGTCCAGGAGGCCCCTGCGGGCGAGCCCGCCGGAACGGTCCTGTCGGAGCCGAGGGCGGCCGTCCGCCAGGGGACGCCCGCGGTCGGGAAGAAGTTGACGCCCTGGAGTGTCAGCCGTCCGCCGACCATGGCGAGGCGTCCGGTGAAGTCGGTGTAGTCACGCTGCGACTGCGGTGTCCAGCCGACCTCGGCGGTGGCGACCAGGCGCGGGTAGCTGTAGTACTGCGCCTGCGGGAGGCGCCGGATGAACTCGCCCCACAGGGCCGACTCCACTCCGAGGACGTCGCTCTCGGACGTGCCGGGGATGTAGGTTCCTGGGTCCCAGCCGTAGTGCCGGTCCAGGCCGCACGGTCCGCCGCAGGCCCACGTGCCGCCCTGGGGCTGCCGGGAGTCCTGCTTCTGCGGGACGTAGGTGTTGCCGGCCGGGGAGAGGATCATCTTGGCGCCCCTGCCCGTGACGGCGCCGGCCACTGCGGACTTGTCGCCCGCCCAGTACTGGACGACCGCGTTGCCGCGCGGGAGCGCGGTCCGGGCGGTCTCGTTCCAGCCGACGACCGTCTTGCCCAGCGCGTCCACCTGGCCGGTGAAGGCGTCGACCATCGTCCGGTAGTCGGCGCCGCTCGTGCTGTGCGACTCGTCCCCGCCGATGTGCAGGTACGGGCCGGGCGTCATGGCCGCGAGCTGGGTGAGGACCTGCTTGGTGAACTCGTAGGTGACCGGGTTGGCGGCGTCGAACGACGAGTACCCGACGTTGGGGGTGCCGTCGGCGGGGACGGTCGTCTCTCCCGGCTTGAGGGCGGGCTTGGATCCGGCGCTGTTGAGCTGGGGGATCGCGTGCAGGGCGGCGTTGGTGTGGCCCGGCATGTCGATCTCCGGGACGACGGTCATGCCGCTCGCCCCCGCGTACCGGACGATCTCGGCGTAGTCGGCCTTGGTGTAGAAGCCGGTGACGCCGGGTTCGGTGCCCATCTGCTGGCCGCTGGAGTTGCGGGTCATCGCGGTCGAGCCCGAGACCGAGGTGAGCCTGCCGTAGTCGATCCCGGAGGGGTTCGCCGCGGGGGCGTCCATCGCGATCCGCCAGCCCTGGTCGTCGCTCAGGTGCAGGTGCAGGCGGTTGATCTTGAACTGCGCGGCGGCGTCGATGTACTTCCTGACCTCGTCCACGGGGTAGAAGCTGCGGGCGACGTCGAGCATCATGCCGCGGTGCGCGAACCGCGGGTAGTCGCTGATCTCGACGTGCGGCACCGTCCAGGCGGCGCGGGCCTTCGCAGGCGACTCGACCCACTGGGGGAAGAGCTGCCGGAGGGTCTGCACGCCGTTGAGGGCGCCGTTGGCGGTGGACGCCTCGATGACGACCTGCGCCGGGTTCGCGGTGAGGTCGTAGCCCTCCGGGCGGCCCGCCGGTCCGAGCCCCTGGCCGACCCTGACGACGATCGGGTTCCGGCCGGTCCTCGCGGACACGACCGGCAGCCGGTAACCGGTGGACGGCCGCAGCACCTTCGCGAGGTAGGCGGCGGGCGCCGCGGCCCCGCCGCCGACCGCCGCGATGGAGGTCGCCGGATCGAGCCGGTAGCCGGGGCCGCCGTCCGCTTCGACCGACACCGGCTTCGGCACCAGCCCGAGCGGGCCGGCGGCGGGACGGTCCCAGGCCGTGCCGGCCCGCGCGGGCGCGGCGGCGAGCGGGGACAGGGCGGCGGTGAGGACGGCCGCGAGCGAGGCCGCGACCGTGCGGCGGCGGGACAGGGGGACGCGTTGACGGGGCATGGGGGTGTGCCTCCTCAGGGGCGGCCCGGCCGGCCGGACGCCGGCCGGGTCCGGGGTCACTTGCTGCCGGCGTTGGTGTAGAGGCTCGCGGTGTAGTAGGCGGCCGGGTCGGGGGAGGAGGGAAGCTTGCCCATCGCGACGAAGATGTCGGACAGGCCCTTGTACCAGCCGTTCACCGTCCCGTCCCCGGTCAGCCGGGTCAGCTCCGCCGAGCTGAACGTCTTGGTGACGGCCGACGCGCCCTTGAACTGCGCGGGCGGCACCTTGACGAACGCGGCGGCCGTCGTCTCGGCCTCGGCCGTGTGCCCGTCCACCCAGTCGTTGGCCTGCTGGAGCACCCTGATGACCTTGCGCACGGTCGCCGGGTCGTCCTTCACGACCTGGTTGCGGGCGACGAAGGAGCTCGGGAACGACATCGCCGGGAAGAAGTCGGCGTTCTTGGACAGCTCCACCAGCCCGGGGGTGCGCTTCTTGATGGTGTCGATGAGCGGGTACCAGATCGCGGCGGCGTCCACCTTGCCGGAGGAGAACGCGGTGACCACCGTGCTCGGGTCCATCGGGACGCGCTTGACGTCCTTCGGGGTCATCCCCGCCTTCTTCAGCGCGAGCTGGAGCAGCATGTCGCCCGACGTCCCCTCGGGCACGGCGACCTTCCTGCCCCGGAGCCCGGCGACGCTCGTGATCCCCGACTCCGGGGTGGCGATGATCCGGTCGGCCTGGCCGAGCATGTTCACCGCGATGATCTTGGCTTTGCCGGACGCGGGCATCCAGGTGGCGCCCGGCCCGATGTAGCCGTAGTCGAGGTCGCCGGCGCCGAGCGCCTGGATCTGGAGCGGGCCGTTGGTGAAGACCTTCAGCCGGGGCTTGAGCCCGGCCTTCTCCCACAGGCCGAGCTTGTCGGCGGCGGCGAGGGTGGCCGCGCCGGAGAAGTCGGCGATGTAACCGAACTTCACGGTGGTCCCGCCGTTTTCCTCGCCGCCGCAGGCGGCCAGCGGCAGCAGGAGGAGCGACGCGGCCATCAGGCGCAGAGATCTCATGGTGCTGTCCCTTCGGGGGTCGGGGCGGGGGGCTGGTGGTAGACGGCCGTCCAGACCTCGCGGCGGAGCTCGTCGAACTCCGGCGACAGGCGGATCTCCTCGGTGCGGGGATAGGGCAGCCCGACGTCGACGACCTTGTGGATCCGGCCGGGGCGCGCGGCCATGACGACCACCCGCCCGGCCAGGTACACGGCCTCGTCCACGTCGTGGGTGATGAACATGACGGTGCGGCGCTCCCGGGTCCAGGTGTCGAGGAGCCCGTCCTGGAGCTGGACGCGGGTCAGCGCGTCCAGCGCGCCGAACGGCTCGTCCATCAGCAGCACCGACGGGTCGACGGCGTAGGCGCGGGCGATGGCGCACCGCTGCTTCATCCCGCCGGACAGCGTCTTCGGGAGCGCGTCGGCGAAGTCGGCGAGGCCGACCAGGTCGAGGTAGTGCTCGGCGGTCGCGCGGCGCTCCTTCCTCGCCACTCCGGCGATCTTCAGCCCGAACTCGACGTTCTTGCGCGCGCTCATCCAGGGGAACAGCGCGTACTGCTGGAAGATGACGCCGCGCTCGGGGCCGGGTCCCGCGACCCGGGCGCCGTCCACCTCGACGGTCCCGGCGTCCGGCGCGAGCAGCCCGGCGGCGAGGTTCAGCAGGGTGCTCTTGCCGCAGCCGGACGGCCCGACGACGGTGACGAACTCGCCGTCGGCGATGTCCAGCGAGACGCCGTCGAGGGCGGTGAACGAGGCGAACCGGTGGGTGACGTCCCGGAAAGAGATCTTGTTCATCGGCGCTCCTGCCATCCGGTGAGCCGCCGCTCGGCGAGCAGCAGCAGGCGGTCCATCGCGAGTCCGGTGAGCCCGATCACGATCAGCGACACGAAGATGGTCGGCAGCTCGTAGTAGAGCTGCGCCTGCTGCATCCGGTAGCCGAGCCCGCCCTGCGAGGCGATCAGCTCGGCCGCCACGACCGTGGCCCAGGACGCCCCGAGCCCGATCCGCATGCCGACCAGGATGAACGGGGTCGAGGCCGGCACCACCACGTCGGTGAACAGGGTCCGGTCCCCGGCGCCGAGCACCCGGGCCGCGTTGATCAGCGTCCGGTCGACCGAGACCACGCCCTGGTAGGTGGACACGACGCAGGACAGGAACGCGGCCAGGAAGATCACGAAGACCTTCGGGGTCTCGTCGATGCCCATCAGCACCACCGCCAGCGGGATGATCGCCAGCGGCGGGATCATGCGGAAGAACTGCAGCCAGGGCTCGAACAGCCCGCGCACCACCGGGTACCAGCCCATCGCGAACCCGACCGGGACCGCGAGCACGACGCCGAGGACGAAGCCCATCAGGACGCGGCGCAGGCTGGCGAGCAGGTCGTCGAACAGCGTGCCGTCACCGATCAGCTCCCCGGCGCGGCGCGCCACCGGGAGCGGGCCGGGGAACCCGTCGATCCCGCTCCTGGACAGCCCGACCCAGACCGCGAGGCCCAGCACGGCCGAGGCCAGGGTCAGCGAGGCGGCGCGCAGGCGCTCCCGCCTCCGGCCGGCGGCGGCCATCACGCGACCTCGTCCGCGACGCCGTCGACGTCGGGCGCCCGGCCGGCGCCGATGTCGGCCATGTAGCTCATCCAGGTGTAGGCCGGGTCGCCCCGGCGCACCAGCTCCCGGTAGAGCCGGCCGGTCATGTCCCGCCGCACGTCCGCGTAGGCGGGCGCCGAGTACACGTTGCGCAGCTCGTGGGGGTCGTCCTCCAGGTCGTACAGCTCGTGGACGCTCTCGGGGTTGAACACGAGCTTGTGGCGGCGGTCCCGGATCATCCGCTGCGAGTAGGGGAAGTGGTGGCCGTGGAACTCGGCGACCACCTCGGGGCGGGGGTCGTCCTCCCCGCGGACGAGCGGCAGCAGGCTCCGGCCGTCGCAGGGGTCGCCGGGCGGCAGCCCGGCCAGGTCGAGGATCGTCGGATGCAGGTCGATCAGCGTGGCGAACTCGTCGACCGCGCGGACGGGCGCGCCCGGCACCCGGATGATCCCGGGGATGCGGTAGATGTCCTCGTACATCGCCGGGCCCTTGTCGTTGAGCCGGTGCGCGCCGGTGAACTCGCCGTGGTCGGCGGTGAACACGACCGCCGTGTCGTCCCACAGGCCGCGCTCGCGGAGCCGGTCGAGGATCCGCCCGGCCTGCTCGTCGATCATCGTGACGTAGCCCCAGTAGACGGCGATCAGCTTGCGCCAGGCGTCGGCGTCGAAATGGTCGGCCGACCAGTACTCGGCGTAGCGGCGCTGGACGTCGGGCTTGCCGGCGAACGTCTCGGCCATGGACGCCGGCAGCGGCACGTCCGCCGGGTCGTACAGGTCGTAGTAGGCGTCCGGCAGCAGGTAGGGCAGGTGCGGGCCGAACCAGCTGCACGTCAGCGCGAACGGCCGCCCGTCGCCCGCGTACCGGTCGATCAGTTCGATCGTCCGGTCGGCGAGGAACCGCTCGACGGTCGCCTCGGCGGGCTGCTCCAGCCGTCCGGCGATCAGGTGGCCGCGCCCGGAGTCGTTGGGGGCCTTGCCGAAGACCGCCTCGCGCACCTTGAACGGCGGGTGCCCGTTGTCCCCGAGCCAGGCCTGGTAGGACGAATGGTGGAACGGGTTCAGCGCCCCGGGCAGGTGCTCGCCGTCCATGCCGTAGTACTCGGGGCCGCGTTCGCGGCCGATGTGCCACTTGCCGACGTGGCCCACGTTGTAGCCCGCGCCCAGCAGCGGCCGGACGAAGTTGGGGAACTCGTCGTCCACCTCGTCCTTGGCGCCGCCGTTGCGTTCGGGGTTGTTGAGCAGGCCGTGCCGGAACGGATGGGTGCCGGTGAACAGGGAGGCGCGGGCCGGGGTGCAGATCGCGGTCGGCGTGTAGAACCGGTCGAACCTGGTGCCCTCGGCCGCCAGCCCGTCCAGCGCCGGCGTGCGCACGACCGGGTTGCCGTAGCAGCCCAGCGTGTCGACCCGGTGCTGGTCGGTCATGAGGATCAGGACGTTGCGAGGGGGCACGGGACTCCGTTCATTAATTCCTGAGGGTTGACAGAAATAGGCGCTTTGTTGCGGAGGCGCAGGTCGGGCCGGATCTAGGGGTCCGCGGGCCGCGGGCCGGGCGGGAGGGGGTCCTGCTCCTTGAGGACCAGGGCGATCGCGCCCATCGCCGACGCGGCGGGCCCGAGGTCGGCCGGGACGACGTCGAGCGCGCGCGGCTTGCCCGGCAGGGCGAGCTCGCCGATCGCCGACCTGATCGGATCGAGGACCAGGCCGCCGAGCGTGGCGAGGTCCCCGCCGACGACGACGCGCCGGGGGTCGAGCTGGGCCACCGTGCCCGCCAGGACCGTCCCCAGCGTGCGGGCCGCCTCGACGACCACCGCGGTCACCTCGGGCGTCCGGGACCGCGCGGCCTCCAGCAGGTCGTCGGTGCCCGTCAGCCGGACGCCCCGCGACGCGGCGGCCTCCAGCAGCGCCGGCACGCCGATCCGCCCCTCCAGGCAGCCGCGCCCGCCGCAGTGGCACCGCGGCCCCGCCGGATCGACCGAGACGTGGCCGACCTCGCCGGACGCCCCGTGCCCGCCGCGCAGCAGGCGCCCGCCGGAGATGAAGCCGCCTCCGACGCCGACCGCCCACCGCACGTAGACCACGTCCTCGGCCGAGCGCGCGGCGCCCCACGTCTGCTCGGCCAGCGCGGCGAGGCGGGCGTTGTTGTCGACCTCGACGCGGGTCCCGAAGGCGGCCTCCAGGCGTTCTGCGGCCCGCCGCCGCCGGTCGGGGGCGTCCATCACCCCGACCAGGCCGATCCCGACCGCCTCCAGCGCGCGCAGCCCGATGCCGCGGTCGTCGCAGACCTTGCGGACCAGCGCGATGGCGAGGTCGGCCTGCTCGCTCTCGTCCGCGTCCGGCGCCGAGTCGTCCACGGCGGTGGCGACGACCTGCCGGGCGATGTTGGCGATCGCGACCCGGATCCGCCGCCGGCCGAGGTCCACGCCGACCAGCAGGCCGGCGTCGGGGTTGAGGGAGACGCGGGTCGCCGGCCGCCCCCGGCCGCGGGGCCGGCCGTCGTCCTCGGCCCCCGACTCGATCACCGCGCCGCGCTCCATGAGCTCGGAGATGATGGCGAAAAGCGTCGTGCGGGACAGGCCGGTGCGCTCGGTGAGCCGTGTCCGGCTCATCGGCCCCTCGCCGCGCAGCGCCGCCAGCACGGCGCCCTCGTGGGTCCGCCGGAGCCGTTGCAGCGCGTCCGCCCGCTTCTCCATGCCGGGAAGCATGGAGGATGCGCCCGATTAATGTCAATGCTCCGGACGAAAACCCCCTAAGGTGGGACGGTGAACAGCCCACGGGACATCGCAGCCGGTCAGGCCGACAAGAGGGACGGGACGTCGCGCGGATCGGCCGGCGTCGTCGTCGCGCTCGACGTCGGCGGAACCCGCATCAAGGCGGGCATCATCGGCCCCGCCCACGACGTCCTGCTGGACCGCACCCGCGACACCGGCGCCGCCGGAGGGCCGGACGAGGTGACCGCGCGCGTGCTGAACCTGGTGACGGACCTGCTCGCCGAGGCGGAAGCGGGGGGACACGCCGTCGACGCCGTGGGCGTGGCGCTTCCGGGGATCGTCGAGGAGGCCGCGGGACGGGTGGTCCTGTCCGCCAACCTGGGCTGGCGCGACCTCGACCTCGCCGCCCGCCTCGCCGAACGCACGGACCTGCCCGTCGCGATCGGCCACGACGTGCGCGCCGGCGGTCTGGCCGAGTCGGTCCTGGGCGCCGGGCGGCAGTGCCGCGACCTGCTGTTCCTGCCGATCGGGACGGGGATCGCGGGAGCGATGATCCTCGACGGCCGCCCGTACGCCGCCGGCGGCTACGCGGGGGAGATCGGCCATCTGCGCGTGCACCCGGACGGCCGTCCGTGCGGATGCGGCGGCCGGGGCTGCCTGGAGCGGTACTCCTCGGCGTCCGCGATCGCCGCCGCCCATGCCGACCGCACCGGGGAGCCGGTGTCCGCGGCCGAGGTCGCGGCGCGCGTGGCGGCGGGCGACCCGGTCGCCGTCGCGGTCTGGCGGGAGGCGGTCGAGGCGCTCGCCGTCGCCCTCGCCGCCTACGCCACGGTCTGCGCGCCGGAACTGGTCATCGTCGGCGGGGGGCTGGCGGGCAGCGGCGAACTCCTCCTGGAGCCGCTGCGAACCTCGCTGGCGGCCCGGCTGACCTTCCAGCGCGTCCCCCGGATCGTCCGCGCGGAACTCGGCGACCGGGCCGGCCTCCTGGGCGCCGCCCTGCTGGCACGCGCCAATACCGAGAGCCCCTGAGCATCTGATGCGACAGCCGTTTCTCAGAACTCATTGGGCAGCATTCGTGTGAATGCGCAGCTCGCGTCATGCGGGGTTTCCCCGGGACGGGTGAACCGCAAGGCCTTGACGATCCGGAGACCGGAAGAACTGCTGAGAAGGCGATAAGCCTCTTTCCGTTCCGCTGGAGATTCGCCGCTTTCGCGGCGACATACTTTCTGTAGCGGCCTGTTGCTGAACGTGAATCATTGCTCGTCAGCGTCGCCGTCTCGAAATTGTGCCGCCCTCAGATTGCGCCGCGGCGAGCGGTGCCGTGCGGACGTCGCCGCTCCCAGGTCAGCGCCGTCACGGCCGGGCGGCTCCCGTGAAGGCGGAAGCGCGTGCGCGACCAGGAGGACAGCATGAACCAGGAGATCGAGCACATGGACGAGGTGGACGCCCACCCGGACGTGCACGTCGCCACGGAGCCCGACGAGCAGGAGGTCCTCGAACGGCTCTACGGCCCGCCCGACCTCGACGGGATCTTCCGGGGCCCGCCGATCCACGAGCGAGGCGAGCGGCGATGACCGCGGCGAAGATGGTCGCCGAGGCTCGCAAGACGCTCGGAATGTCGGGGCGGCCGAACGCCATCACGCGGGAGTACGCGTCCAGGCACGGCGACGAGTACCTCCGCGCCCCCTGGTGCGACATGGCCGTCACCTACTGGGCGCGGCACAGCGGCAACGCCAAGGCCGTCCTGCCGGGCGGGGACCGCGCCTACACCCCGTGGCACGCCCAGGACTTCAAAAGGATCGGACGCTGGCACAGCGGGACGGTCAGCAGCGTGAACGCCGCGAAGCCCGGCGACATCGTGTTCTACGACTGGGGCGGCACCGAGTCCATCGACGCGATCGACCACGCCGGCGTGGTCGAGTTCTCGCTCGGCGGAGGGCGGTTGCAGACGATCGAGGGCAACACCGACGACGCGGTGAAGCGCCGCATCCGCGCGGCCGGCGTCATCGCCGGCTACGGACGGCCCGCTTACGACGACTGGACGGAGAGCATGGTGAGGAACCTTCCGACGCTCGCCAGAGGCGCCACCGGGGAGGACGTGCAGACCGTGCAGGGCCTCCTGCTGGCGCGCAGCCACCCCGAGGTCTCGATCAGCGGCATGTTCGACGCCACGACCGAGGAGGCCGTGAAGGCGGTGCAGCGGTGGGGCGGTGTCGAGGACGACGGGATCGTGGGTCCGATGACCTGGCCGGTCCTGCTGCGCGTTCAGGACTCCATGGAATCCGGCGCCTGGTAGGCCCGGCTAGGGGCGCCGCGCGGTGACGGTCCAGGCGCGCGAGTCGAACCAGACGCCGTCGTCGCCCAGGTGGGCGGCGAGCATCTCGCGCAGGCGCGCGACCGCACGTTCCGAGGCGGCGGGATCCAGCTTTCCCAAGGCCTCGCTCGTGGAGGTGAAGCCACGGACCCAGTCGAGCGCGGCGTCCACGTCCGGACCGTAGTAGACGGGCTCGTGGACGTCGGTGAAGGCGATGTCGGCGAACCCCGCCGCGTCCAGGATCTGCTCGACGGTCGACGGGTCGCCGAGGGAGAACGCGTCCGGCCCGGCGGGAGCCTCCTCTTCTTTCTGGGCCGCGGCGAGGGCTCGGCGGATTTCGACCTCCCATTCGTTGCGTTCGGCGGGCTGCCACACCATCATCACCAGGCGTCCGGCCGGGCGCAGCGCCCGCCCGACGTTGGCGAACGCCGCGACCGGGTCGTCGAAGAACATCGTGCCGAACCTGCTGATCGCCAGATCGAAGCCCTCGGGCGGGAAGCGGTGGACCTGGGCGTCGGCGTGCTCGAAGGCGACGTTGCGAACGCCCTCGGCCCGGGCGCGTTCCCGGGCGCGCTCGACGGCGGGCGCGGAGACGTCGACCCCGAGCGCGCTGCCCGCCCCGGCCGCGCGTGCCGCCTGGCGGGTCGTCCGCCCGGAACCGCATCCGATGTCGAGGACGCGGTCGCGGAGCCGGACGCCGGCCGCCCGGCGCAAGATCCGGTCGTGCCGCCGCAGTTCGGCGTCGTAGTCGGTGGGGCCGGGCGCAGGTTCGTCTGAGGAGTCTCGCACCGTACTCTCTCTACCACTGCCGGGCCCGCCGCGGTCACCCCTTGTGGGGGATCTGCTGGACGGTCCCCCCGTCGATGACGAACTCGGACCCCGTGGCGAAGGACGACTCGTCGGAGGCGAGGAAGACGACGAAGGAGGCGACGTCCTCGGGCAGGCCGGGACGTCCGAGGGGGATCGGGACCATGTCGTCGGGGATCCCTTCGGTGAGCGGCGTCCGGATCAGGCCGGGGTGCAGCGAGTTGACCCGGACGCCGTGCGGGGCGAGCTCGACGGCGACCGACTTGGTCAGGCCCCGCAGTCCCCACTTCGAGGCCACGTAGCCGTGCGCCCAGGAGGTGCCGCGGAGGCCCTCGATCGAGGAGTTGTTGATGATCGAACCGCCTCCGGCGGCGATCAGCGCGTCGGTGGCCGCGCGGATGCCGAGGAACGGGCCGGTGAGGTTGACGTCGATGATCTGCCGCCACTTGTCCGGCCTGAACCGGTTGATGGACGCGCCGTTGGCGATCCCCGCGTTGTTGAACAGCACGTTCAGCTCGCCGAACGCGCCGACGGTGGCCTCGACGGCCGCCGCCCAGTCGTCCTCGCTGGTCACGTCGAGGTGCACGTAGCGGCCCGCGTCGCCCAGTTCGTCCGCGACGGCCGCGCCCTCGTCGTCGAGGATGTCGCCGATCACGATCCTGGCGCCCTCGGCGGCCAGGGCCCGGGCGCTTGCCGCGCCGATCCCGCGGGCCCCGCCGCTGATCAGAGCGACCTTCCCGTCCACACGTCCCATGCTCGCCGTCCCTTCTGTCGCGGTGCCCTAGCCGGCCAGCGCCTGCGCGAAGACGCCGCGCGCGGTGGTGAAGGGCAGGTCGAGCGGCGTCCGCAGTCCCGGCGGCGCCGCGATGACGTCGGGGATCGCGTTGACGACGCGCCCGGCGCCCGAGGCGATGGCGGCGTGGTTGTGGTCGCCGTCGGCGCTGGTCGGGCAGACGTCGACGCGGTAGGACGGTTCACCGACGATCTCGACCCGGTAGGAGCCGCCGTCCTGCGCGGGCTGCGGCCAGTCGGGACGCAGGTCGCCGCGCAGCCGGGTCGTGTGCTCGATGACGAGGACCTCCCTGCCGCCGACGACGCCGCCGACCTGGAACCGGAGGGCCGCCATCCCGCCCGCGGGGATGTGGCCGGCGGCCACGTCGAACGCCTCCGGCGCGGGCTCCTGCTCGAACCACTCGGTGATCTCGTCGAGCTCGAATCCGAACCCCCGGGCCAGCATGCGGAGGCTGACGCCCCACGACGCGGCCAGCATCCCCGGTCGCAGGATCTTCGGCAGGTCCCCGACGGGACGTCCGAAGCCCATGAAGTCGAACAGGACCGGGCCGCCGTCGTAGGTCGCGTAGTCGGCGATCTCCGAGCAGCGCACCTGCTCCACCCGCCGGCAGGTGCTCGCGATCGCGAAGGGGAGCAGGTCGTTCGCCCAGCCGGGGTCCACCCCGGTGACGAACACGCTCGTCCCGCCCGCCCGGCAGGCGTCCTCGATGGGACGGATCATGCGGTCCGGCAGCAGCCCCCAGGGGTAGATCAGCGGCACCGGCGAGGAGGCGACGACGTCGCTGCCCGCGGCGAGGATCCGGCCGATGTCGGCGAGGGCGTCCGGCAGCCGGGTCTCGCCGATCGCGCAGTAGACGGTGCAGTCCGGCCGCGCGGCGAGGGCCGCCTCCAATTCGTCGGTGGCCGCGACGCCCGTGACCGCGTCGAGTCCGGCGAGCTCGCCGGCGTCGCGCCCGACCTTCGCGGGGTTCGACACGACCAGCCCGGCCAGTTCGAAGCGGGGATCCTCGATCAGCTGCGCCAGGGCGATGCGGCCGACGTTGCCGGTGGCCACGTGCAGGACGCGGATGGCCATGATGCTCCTCGACGGGCTCGCAGGGCATGGAGACGGCTAGTAGAACGCGTTACCGGGCGGTGTGCCGGAGGCCGCGCCACGGCGTCCGCCGAGCCGCACCGGCCAGCTTGCTGGACACATGTCCAACATAGGGTGCGGGCTTGCGCCGCCGCAATGGCCGCCGCCTACCGGCCGACTCTCCGGACAACTGTCTGGACACTCTTCCAGTTCCTCTGGAACGCGTTCTACTATGGCGCCGTGCGCACGAAGGCCGTCCTCCGCCCGCCGCAGACCAAGGAGATCCGCAGATGGCCCACCCTCCGGTGACACCTCCGGGCCGGTACGCCGACCTGACCCGCGAGGAGCTCGCGGTCGTCGTCCCCGAGCTGCTCCTGATCGGGCAGCTCATCGACCGCTCCGGGATGGCGTGGTGCATCTCCGCGTTCGGACGGGAGGAGATGGCGCGGATCGCGATCGAGGAGTGGGCGGCATCGAGCCCGATCTACACCGGGCGGATGCAGCGGGCCCTCGGCTACGCCCCCGACGAGCCCGGGAACGGCGACGTCCCCACCATCTTCAAGGGCCTCCAGCTCGACATCGGCGCCCCGCCGCAGTTCATGGACTTCCGCTACACCGTCCACGACCGGTGGCACGGCGAGTTCCACCTCGACCACTGCGGCGCCCTGATGGACGTGGAGCCGATGGGCGACGACTACGTCCGGTCCATGTGCCACGACATCGAGGACCCGACCTTCGACGCCACCGCGGTCGCGACCAACCCCAAGGCCCAGGTGCGGCCGATCCACCGGCCGCCGCGCCGGCCCGCCGACCGGCGCCCCCACTGCGCGTGGACCGTGATCATCGACCGGTCCCACCCGGACGCGCAGGGCATCCCGCTCCTCGCCGACAACGAGCGGTCCCGCGCCGCGACCCTCGCCCTCGCGCCGATCGACCCCACCGACGACGGCCTCGCCGACTACTCCGGGCCCCTGCTCTCCGACCTCGACTTCGCCGCCTTCTCCCG
Source organism: Actinomadura sp. NPDC048955 (assembly GCF_040649435.1). Classification (NCBI taxonomy): domain Bacteria; kingdom Bacillati; phylum Actinomycetota; class Actinomycetes; order Streptosporangiales; family Thermomonosporaceae; genus Actinomadura; species Actinomadura sp. NPDC048955. The sequence goes on along the minus strand of NZ_JBEZJI010000044.1, from coordinate 22,516 downwards.
CTCCGCGCTGGCACGGATCGCCGACGAGGTCTGCCTCCAGATGCACCTGCTCAACCGGGCCTTCACGCTCTCCGTGGCCCGGCGGGCCGCCGACGACGGAGAACTGCTCCGCATCCGCCGCAAGCAGCTCGTCGGCATCGCCGGAGTCGCCGCCGAGCGGCTCGCCCGCGCCCTGGACCTGCCGCGCGACCCCGAGGGAGCGGCCCGCCTCCTCGCGGTGCACCCCCTCCTCAACCCCTCCGCCTACGTCGACGCCGACATCAACGGCGCGCGCGTGGCCGTCCGTCCGTCCCCCGCGCATGAGGACGGCGCCTGGATCTCGCTCTGCGGCCCCACGTGGACGACCGCGCTCCAGGCCATCGTCCGAGCCGTGGACGCCCATCTCGACGTCGAAGTGACCGGTTCCGGTGGCGACTCGTGGGAACTGGCCGTCGTCCGCCGCGACGACCCCGCCCCGGAGCCCGGCGAGGTGGCCGTCGTCCGCTTCAGCACCGGCACCGCCTTCACCTTCGAGCCCCGCCGGTCCCTGCCGATCACCCCGGTGTGACGCCGCCGGGGCGCAGGCCGGGGGCGAGCCAGCGGTACAGGACGGCACGGAGCCGGGCTTCGTCCTTCGGCGGCTCGCCCGGGTGCTGGAGCAGCGAGGTCAGCAGCCGCATGACGATCTCGGCGAGGCCGTCGAGGTCGTCCTCCCCGACACCGGCGGCCGCCCAGTCGACGGGGAAGCGGCGCAGCATCTCGGCGCCGTAGGCGATGGCGTCCGCGGTGGTGGCCCCGCGGCCGAAGGCGGCGGAGTCCTCCAGCTGGAGCAGCAGGCTCAGCCGCGGCTCGCCCGGAATGGTCCGCACACAGAAGATCATGCCTTCGACCACGGCCTCGGCCGGGTCGCCGACCCCCTGGAGGTGGGCGATCAGCCGGTCGACGAACGACTCGGCGCCCTGGGCCGCGACCTCGCCGATGATGTCGCTGATGCGCCCGAAATGGCGGTAGACGGTCTGGCGGGTCACCCCGAGCTCGTTCGCGACGTCCGACAGGGTCGTCTTCACGACGCCGTGCCTGTCGATGCAGCGGACGGTCGCGTCGACGATGCGCTGCCGGGCCTCCGCCTCCGATGCGGGAGGCCGGCCTCCCCAGCCGTGGTGCCCCATGGGCTTCAGGATCGCACAGGCTCCGGCGTCCGCCGTGACGCGGCGGCGCGCAGCGCGGCCACGATGATCCCGGACGCGGCGGCGGCGCACAGCGCGGCGTACCACAGGCTGCCGACCGGCGTGCCCTGCTCGGTGACGCCGCCGGTCGACGCGAGGAACGCCGGCAGCGCGACGAGCCACAGGACGACGTGGACGCCGAGGTACAGCGCCGGGTAGATCCGCGCGAACAGCGGCGACACCACCGGGACGCCCTTGCCGGCGCGCTCCGCGCGCCAGGCGTCGGCGAGCAGGAGGAGACCGGCGACCCAGACCGCGGCGAGCTCGGCGGCGAGGATCGTCCGCTGGACCCCGAGGCGGCCTTCGAAGGCCCCGCTGGGCGCGCTCACCACGACCATCGCCAGGGGTGTCACGGCACCGGCGACGAGGGTGCGCCAGCCGATCCGCGGGCCGGTGAGCGCGCCGTCCCCGCCGCCCACCAGGCGGACGACGAGGTAGGTCATCGCGCCGAAGGAGACCGAGGCGAAGAGCAGCATGCTGTTCATCGGCACCGAGGCCAGCGCCGGCTGGTTGATCTTCTCGTTGGCGGTGTTCCACGCCCACCATCCCAGCTGGGGACCGAGCTGGTCGAAGACCTCGTAGAAGACCTGGCAGGCGAACGCGACCGCCACCGAGCCGGCCAGCGGCCCGCGCCGCGCGAAGACGCCCAGCGCCCGGACGAGCTCGTAGGCGAGCTGCGAGATCGCGGGATAGAAGGCCACGATGTAGAGCGGCAGCCGGTCGTACATGAACTGCACGGTGAACACGTTGTGGGAGAAGATGAACCCGACGTGGTCCTGCAGACCGAACCAGCCCGGGAAGTACAGCGGCGGTTCGATCACCGCCAGATAGACGACCGACGCGAACCACAGCGCGACGTTGACCGGGTCGCCGTCGCGCCGCCACCGCCGCCACGCATGGACCAGGGCGAACACCGCGCCGCCGACGATGAGCAGTTCGAGCACCGCCATGCTGCCGTCGGCGAGGTCGAACGGGTTGCGGAAGGTCACCACGGGATCGGCGCCGTGGCAGGAGAAGCCGAGCTTCTCGGCGACGCGCTCGGCCGCCGGATCGCAGGTGTCGCCCATGAGCCGCTCCCTCGCGTCAGGTGCCGACAAGGTCGTCGCGGGCCTGCGAGGCACCGCGAGCAGCGGTGTAACCGGTGAAGTCGATGCCTGGCGGATCCCGCCGGTAGTCGAACCCGTGCGGCACGACGGTGCGGCCGAGCCGCCGCCGCAGCTTGTAGCGCGCGATCCCGAACCAGAACCGCGGATCGGCGGCCATCTGCCCGAGCGACCTGTCGAGGTTGAACACCTGGGCGAACGTCCGCTCGACGTAGGCGTCCTCGCGGCTCGCGGCGGTGATGGCGTTGAAGACCGGCCAGCTCAGGCGCGCGGTGAGCCCGCGGCGCCAGGCCGCGGCGACCTCCGTCCCGGTCGCGAAGTCGTAGGCCTGGTCACGGGCCATCGCCAGCATCCACGGCACCTGAAGGGACTTCTTCTGCCTGCCGAGGAACTCGCGCGTGAACGCGAGGTCGACGGCGTCACGCCTGCCCAGCACCTCGCCGAGGATGAGCGCGGAACGGGCGGCGGAGCTCATCCCCTGGGCGTAGAAGGGGTTGAAGGCGCAGATCGAGTCGCCGACGCACACCAGCCCGATCGGGGGCGCGTCGAGCAGGTCGAAGCGGCGCCACTTGTTGCCGGTCGAACGCGTCAGATGCACCCCCGAGGTCGGCGTGCAGGCACGGGCCGCCTGCGCGAACACCGGCGTCCGCACACGGTCCAGCGCGTCCTCGAATGCCTCGACCCTGCGCGGCATCTCGATGCCCCACGACCCCATGCACACGATGGCGCGATCGCCCTCGATGGGGAAGAAGTTGCTGAGGAACTCGTGCTCGGCAGGGTGGTCGCCGCCGTCCTGCGTCGGCGTGATGACCAGGTGCTTCCACCACCACGTCTCCGGGCGCCGCTCCGCCGGGGGCAGGTCGTACCAGCGCGAGGTGTAGGTGACCTTGGCGTCGAGCGTCCTCTCCGGCGGCGCGGGCCACCCGTCCGCGGCGAGCCACTCCACGACCGACGAGCCACGTCCCAGCGCGTCGACCACCAGATCGGCGTCCAGGCGGCCCTCGCCGCCGTACTCGACGCCCTCGACCCGGCCGCTCGCTGTGCGGAGCCCGGTGACCGTCACGCCCTCGCGGATCTCGACGGCCGGCAGCTCACGCACCCTGTCGCGCAGAACCCGCTCGATCAGCACCCGGGAGCTGTACACCATCGTCATCGATCCGGACTTGCGCGGGGCCCAGCCGTCGTTCTCGCAGTAGGCCGCGTCCATCGACGGCATCAGGTGCATCCCGCCCGCGGCGATCAGCGCCTCCTCGAACCCGGGGAAGATCTCGCCGATCGCGCGCCGGCCGGAGTTGAGAAGGAAGTGCGGATGCTTGCTCTGCGGAACGCCCCGCCGATGCTCGGCCCCCGGCGGCAGCCGATCCCGCTCCAGCACGACCACCTTCTCGAAATGCCGGGCGAGCACCCCCGCGGCGCACAACCCCGCCACGCTCCCGCCCAGCACCACAGCCGTCCCGCCCGGCATCCCGCCACCACCCATCCATTCATACACTCAACGAGTGAATGTATGATGGGGGCATGGCAAGGTCAACAGGACCGCGGTGCTCTCTCCTCTCCGGCGGACAGTGGGCCCGTCCTGGCCGGAGGGGACCGGCTCAGTCCGTCATGCCGGCGCTGAAGGGCGGCACGGGAGGGTCGGAATGTGCGCTGCTGCCCACGACCATGATCTGCCAGCAGGGCTCACGCGCATCGTCGAGCTGGAACCACACGTAAACGACGGGGAAGGGGATGCCCGCTGGATCGCGGGGCGGGGTGGTGGCAGCGGCGGCGAGACGCTGGGCCAGGATGCCGGCGTGGCTCGTGGTGAGCTGCGGACGAAGGCCGGCCTGCACCACCGTTGTAGCCCGGTCGCCCTGCCAGACCATGAGCTGGTCACCGGTCACGCCGATGCTGGTGATGGTGTCGGCACGGATGAGATGGACGTCCTCGGTCACTAGCCAGACCACCGGAGAACTCGTGAACGCGTCGGGCTCCATAGCAGCGGAGCCTAGAGGCGCCCGACGTATCCGAAAAGGCAAAACCGGGTCTGAAACGACTGCGAACACGTGAGACTGGCCCACGCCAGGTCGAGGGGCCCGACGACTATCGCCAGAGGTAGTCGTAGCGGGCCGGAGCCTGGGCGACCATGACCTGTCCGTCCCTGACCTGCCATTCGGTCTGGTGCCCTTCCTCGTGGAAGACGAGGAAGAGCCCGGTGACGCGGTCGCCGTCCTCGTCAACGGCGGGGAGGGCGGCGATCCGCCGGACCTGGTCGAGAACATCATCGGAACCGGAAGAGCGAACGGCCCGGGCATAGCACGCGGCGTCGAGCCAGCCCCCTTCCGGAAACGCCCACCCCGCAGGGTCCCCACGGCGGATGATGCGCTCGGCTTCGCCCCTCTGCCCGTGAAACTCCACCCATCCCCGTATGTAAACCCATGCGCTCATGCCGCCATGATGCCGAGGACACTGCTTCACCGAGCAGATTGGGAGTCCCGTGAGCTGGTTGCCCCCTGAGGAGTACGTCCGGACTCTTCCGAATGCCACCATGTACGCCGCCTTGTACTTCACCGACGTCGACGGCGATCCCCTCGCCCTGCGCTCAGCACTGAGCGTGGAGACCTGGCAGTTCCCCGGCGGCAACGTCGAGCACGGCGACGCCACCCCGTTCGCCACGGCCGTGCGGGAGTGCAGGGAGGAAACCGGCATCGAGTTCGACGGACCGCCCGTTCTTCTTCTGACGCACTTCCTCCCGGCCCAACCGGCGTGGCCCTGCGCGAAGATCGGGTTCGTCTTCGACGGCGGAACGCTCACGGCCGCCGAACTCGGCAGGATCGTCCTGGACCCGTCCGAGCACACGGAGTGGCGCGTGCAACCGATCGACGCGTGGAAGGCGACGATGAGCCCGCGCTCGTTCACCCGAGTCGCGGCCGTGGACGAGGCCAGAAACAGCCGATCCGCGACGTTCCTCTGCGAACCACCCGTGCCGTAGCTCGCTCGGACGAGCCCCACAGACAGGCACTGTCGGGGCCATGACGAGGGCACCGGACGCGTCGCGATGCGTATCGGCGATGGTACTGAGTGTGGTTAGGGGGTGTCCGGGATCGCCTCCAGGAGCCCTGTCGACCACCGTTTCAGGAGAGGCGGAAGGCGAGGAGGGTCTTGTCGTGGGCGGCCACGAGGGTGCGGTCGCGGGTGGTGAGCGCCCAGCGCTTGGTCGGAGCGGAAGCCGAGGCGGGGTGGTTCCAGACGAGTTCGCCCGTTTCGGCGTCCCAGCCGTACAGCCCCGCGCCCGTGCCCGTCACGCCGGTGCAGATCATTCCGCCTGCGGCGATCAGCCGGGCGGTGCGGGCCGCGGGCGTGTTGACGGACCAGACCCGGCGGCCGGTGCGGGCGTCGAGCGCGACGAGCTGCGGGTTGTCGAGGATGTAGGCGTACTTCCCGCTGACCAGGAGGCTCCGTTCCTGCCCGCCGGGCGAGGTCGGTGTGTAGGTCCACCGCTCCCGGCCGGTGGACGCGTCCAGGGCGTACAGGGTCGGGCCGCCGGTGTAGACCGTCCCGCCGGCCACCATGAAGTTCTGCGAGAGCTGCGTTTCGTCCTGGGGCTTCGCCGCGGCCTTGGGGAGTTCGACGCTCCAGAGCGTGCGGCCGGTGTCGGCGGCCAGCGCGTGAAGCGTGACGCCCGACGGATTGCGGAAGATCAGGTTCCCGCCGCCCTCGGGGACGAAGGTCAGGCTCCCGTCCGGGTCGGACCAGCGGAGCGCGCCCGTCGCTGTGTCGAGCCCGACGAGCAGGCTCTTCGCCCCCTGGTTGCCGATCGCGACGACGGTGCGGTTCGTGATGCCGTAGAGGAAGACGAGGGACGTCGCGGAGGGCCACTCGTAGGCCCAGAGCCGCATGCCGGTGGCGGCGTCCACGCCGACGACGGTGTGGTTCCGGCCGGTGAGGACGAGTGTCCCGTTGTCCGGTCCCTGCAGCTCGGGGGCGTCGTCCCCGCCGGTCACATCGCTGGTCCATCTGACCCGGTGGGACTCGTCCACGGCGATCAGCGAGCCACTGTCGTCCGCGACCCCGTAGATCAGGTTCGGTCCGAAGGCCGCGACGGAGAACCTGCTGGACCACAGCTGCCGCCCGGTGTCGAGCGAGTGCCAGCGGTACACCGGTCCCTCGTCGTGGGGGACGACCGTCCGGGAGAGGACCTCGACGGCGAAGCCCCGGTCGCCGAGGTCGCCGATCGTCGTCCGCCACAGCGGCTTCGGCGGGGCGGGCCTGCGTCCGGCCCCGCCGTCGGCCGTGGCCAGTGCAGCGGCCGTCCCGCCGCCGACGACGGCGAGTCCCGCGGCGGCGGCGCCGCCGAGCAGCAGCCGCCGGCGGGTGCGGGACCGGGCGAGCTCCCGCATGTCCAGGAGGAGCGTGTCCTCCCGCTGCCGCAACTCCTCGCCGAGGGGGCCCGGAAGCCACCCGGCGGCCGCCGGGTGGGCCGCGAGAAGCGACGGCAGCAGCCCGGTGGGCGGGCGCTCGCCGGGGTCACCGCTCAGGCAGGCGGCCACCAGCCGCTCCAGGGACGCCGGGACGCCGTCCAGATCGGGCCCCTCGTGCAGGGTCCGGTGAATGACCGCGGCCAACGCGCCTCTGCCGAACGGGGGACGACCGGTGGCGGCGAAGGCCAGCACCGCCCCGAAGGCGAACACGTCGGCGGACGCGGTGAGCGTTCCGCCGCGGATCTGCTCGGGGGCCATGTAACCGGGGGAGCCGATGATCTGCCCCTCGGAGGTGAGCGCCCGCGTGGGCCCGTCGGCGGACGCGTCGACGGCCTTGCTGATACCGAAGTCGATGACCCGCGGCCCGTCCTTGGCCAGCAGGATGTTGGCCGGTTTGAGGTCGCGGTGCAGCAGCCCCGCCGCGTGGATCGCGATCAGCGCCTCGCCCAGCCCCGCGCCGAGCGTGCGCAGCAGCGGCTCGGGCATCGGCCCGTAGCGCTCGACCGTCTCCTTCAGGCTGAGGCCGTTGACGTACGCGGTCGCCAGCCACGGGACGGCCCCGTCCGGCTCGGCCTCGACCACGGGGCTGGTGAACGCGCCGCCGACCCGCTGGGCGGCGGCGACCTCGGCCGCGAACCTGGCCCGGAACCCCGGATCCCCGGCGAGTTCCGGCCGCACCACCTTGATCGCGACCGCCCGCCCGGCCGGGGACGCGCCCAGGTAGACCCGTCCCATGCCGCCCTCGCCCAGCCGCCGCAGCACCCGGTACCCGCCGATGCGGTCGGGGTCTTCGGGCCCGCGCGCGGCCGTCACGAGCCCGTCCGGAAGCAGAGCAGCCGCTGATGATCGGTCGCGAAGACCGACGAGCCGGACACGACGACGCCCCATTCCCTGGCGCGATGCACATCGCCCCAGTGCACCCACAGCCCCCGGCCGGAGGCCGTGGCGGCGAAGAGGCCGTGGGGCGCGCCGCCACCGAACGCGGCCGCGACGACGTCGTCCGACGCCGCGTCCCGCCCCGGCTGGTCGACGAACTTCTCCGGGCCGGCCAGCGTCCACGCGGGGGCCCCGGTCGCGCGGTCGTGGGCGTGCAGATCGTCGCCCCTGAAGATCACGTTGCGGCCCGCGAGCAGGACGGAGGAGAACTCCGCGCCGGTGGTCCGCGACCACACCCTCTTCCCCCCGGCCGTGTCGACGGCCTGGAGCGTGTCGGCGAAATTCCCGAAGACCCTGCCGCCGGCGACCGTGATGCCTTGGGTCAGCCACTCCCGCCCGTTTCCGGACCAGTCGACGCTCCAGCGCCTGCGGCCGGTGGCGAGGTCGACGGCGCTGAGCGTGTGCTCGACGTTGAGGTACAGACCGTTCCGGTCGAGGGCGCCCTCGATGACCGAGTCGGCGACGGGGAACCGCCACCTGGCCTTGCCACCGGCGAGGTCGACGGCCCACACGGTCGGGACGTCCTCGTCCGAGTACGTCCCCGATTCCAGCAGGACCGCGCCGTCGGCCACGCCGAAGACGGAACCGGGAAACGCGCCGTCCGGCATCGGCAGATGCGTCGGCTCACCGGACGCCGCGTCGACCAGGGTGATCGTCGTCTTCCCGTCGAGACCGCCGCCGTTCGGAAGGACGAACGTCGACTCGTGGACCGCGCCGCCCGGGAACATGCTGACGTCCGCCGTCCACAGCCGCCGTCCCGACGAGGCGTCCACCCCGTACGTCGCGTCCTCGCCGCCCCACAGCACGACACCGCCCGAGACCAGCAGGTGCGACTCGTCGGACGAGACGGGCGCGGGCGGGACGAACGTCCACGCCGGCGCGGGCGCCGTGGCGAGGGCGTTCCCACGAGGCGCGGGCCTGGCGGGCTTGGACTTCCCGCCCGCCAGGGCCCAGCCCGCCGTCCCCGCGCCGATGCCGGTCACGGCGACCGCCGCCCCGGCGCCCAGCCCCAGCACGCGCCGCCGACGCAGACCACCGGAGACCGTCTCCTCGATCCTCGGCAGCGGCGGCGGCAGCGCCACCGGCCCGGACGAGATCCGGTTCGCCTCGGTCTCCCTGACCGCCAGGTCCCGGCGCAGGGCCGGGGTGAGGAGCGCCGAGAAGTCAACGGGGGTCAGTGCCGCGAGCACGTCCGTCAGCAGAGGCCGCCGCGCCGGTTCCTTGTCCAGGCAGGCGGCCAGGATGCCCCGCAGCGACGCGGGCAACCCGTCCAGGCCGGGCTCGCCGTACATGATCTCGTAGAGCAGCGCGCCCGGGTCGCCCTCGCCGAACGGCCGGGCCCCCGTCGCCGCGTAGACCAGCACGCCCCCCAGCGCGAACACGTCCGCCGCGGGCCCCGCGTCCTTCGCACCGGCGATCTGCTCGGGCGCCAGGTACGCCAGCGTGCCGATCATGCCCCCGGTCCGGGTGATCTGCGTGGCGTCGACGACCTTGGCGATCCCGAAGTCGATGATCTTGGGGCCGTCCTCGGCCAGCAGGACGTTGCCGGGCTTGAGGTCGCGGTGCACCAGCCCCGCCCCGTGGACGGCCTGCAGCGCCTCGGCGAGCCCTGCCCCCAGAGCGCGGACCGCGGGTTCGGGCAGCGCCCCACCGTCCTCGACGGCCTCTTTCAACGTGGGCGCGGGAACGAACGCGGCGGCGAACCAGGGCTGCGCCGCGTCGGCGTCGGCGTCCAGCACGGAAGCCGTGTACAGACCGCTGACCTTCCCCGCGGCGGCGATCTCACGGCGAAACCGCTCCCGAAATCCCGGGTCACCGACGGACTCAGGCCGGATGACCTTGAGAGCCGCCAGCCGCCCCCCAGGAGACCGAGCGAGATAGACGACCCCCATCCCACCCGCCCCGAGCCGGGCAAGAACCCGATACCCGCCGACGCTGGAGGGATCCCCCGGCTGGAGTGGCCCCATCCCGCCCCCACCTCGACAGAACACCAATGTCTGTAAGTCTACCGAACCAGCCTCCGGCACACCTTCGGCGTCGCAGTCGAAGGCCATCTCCATGAGGGGCACGCAGAGGGCCCGGTGGGGGGACATGTCACTCCACTAGGCGCTTAGCAGGCCCTGGCTGACCAGCGAACGGACGGCCCCACTGCACGCAACGTGGGCCATCCGTTCCCGCGATCGCCTCCGCTACGCTTCGCCGATGGCGAGGGCGAACGCTGCCCCAGGACTCATCGCACAATTTCGGGGTGGCCTGGGAGCCGGCTTGCTCCACGTGACCGACTCGGAGTCCCCTGAGTACTTCGATCCCGACGACTGCGCGAGCGGCTTCGTCGCTGGCCGTACCTTCCTGATCGTTGGCACGGCCTGCTTCGTTGACGATCTCGTAGAGGTGCGCGTCCGTAGTAATGGCTCGCGCATTCCGTCACCCCCGGTGTTCGCAGGACCTCTGGAGATTGCGAGCGGCGCCCTGGTCGTCGGCGACCTGACGCGCGAAAAAGAACTCGGCGTCATCGTGCCAGTCGATGCCGGAACCGTGCACGTGACGATCGTCCGCAACCACGACCAATTCGCTACTGAGGTCGATGTGACGCTGAGGTGACGAGCCGCGGTGCCGCCGGGCCGCGCCACCGCAGGCCGATTCGGGACCGGCCGCGCCCCTAGCTCGACTTGCGGTCCTTGCGGCGGCTGCGCCAAGCGGAGAAAGCCTGAGAGGCCCTGATCACAAAGGAAGGGTCTCCGCCACCCTGCAGCGACTGTGTCCCGATGAAGTTCGCGTTGGGATCCTGGCGTCGCTCATACTCGGCGTTGCTCTGCCCAGGAATGCGCTTTTCGGGTGCGGCCATCATTGCTCCAACGGTCGTTGTGGATCTTGCCTCACAGAACAAGTCGCCCTTTCACCACTCTGACGCAACCCGTCGCCCTCCGGTTGCCCCTACGGGGGCGACCATGGCCACCCACCGCACCCCCCCGCTTCAGATTGCGTCCACGGAGGCCATCAACCAGGCCGCGCAGCGCGATCGACCACGTTCACAGCAGGGGCCTGCTTCACGCAGCCAGCGTGCAATCGTCCCGCGACATTGCGCTCTCCAGAGAGCAGAGGACGGGCGAGGTGGTTGGGCAACTCCCGGAAGGGAGCCGGACAGTGAAGCAGATGAGCCAGCTGTTCGTACTCCCCACCACGGTCAGCGTTGAGATCGCCGCCCGTGCCCCCGGGCTCGGGCGTACACGCGCCTACCAGCTCGCCCGGCAAGGGCAGTTCCCCTGCAAGGTGATCCGCATCGGCACGAGCTACCGCATCGTGACGGTCGACCTTCGCCGGTTCTTGGCATCGAGCCGAGCTAGCGACTCGTCAAGAACGAAGGTCCGGTTCCCGTTCAGGGGCCGGACCTTCCGTGTTGGCCCTCCGCTCCCGAAGGCGTCCCCAGCCGCCGGTCCTCCAATTGAGGCTGGTAGCACGGACCCAAGCGGGGGGCTTGGAAGTCCCAGGGGCTTGCGGCGAACTGAAGGATCCTCAGCGAGCCGAGGGCGGCGGTCCGTGGTGGGCGTATCCGGTCCTGGGTTCGGGGACAAGGGACGAGGTACGGCTCGGCAAGCAGACCGTTGGCGAGCAGTGGCGGACGCCGTGCTTGCGTTCGAGCGCGCTCGAACTTCTAGCGTCGCCGGCATGACATCACAAGCAGGGACTTCGCGGACATGGATCATCACCGGCGCGTCGGCGGGCTTCGGCCGTGCCATCGCCGAGTGCGCGGTCGGGCGGGGCGACAACGTGGTGCTGGCTGTGCGGCGGCCCGGGTCGGTGGCCGACCTCGCGGACGCCCACCGCGACCAGGTGCTGGTCGTCGAGTTCGACGTGTGTGACACCGGGCGCGCCGGGGATGTCGTACGGGCGGCGGTCGACCGGTTCGGTCGGGTGGATGTACTGGTGAACAACGCCGGCCGCGGGGTCGTCGGCGCGGCCGAGGAGGTCGGCGAGGAGGAGCTTCGCGCGTCTTTGGAACTGCACCTGCTGGGTCCGGCGGCGCTCGTGCGGGCCGTCCTGCCGTACTTCCGCGAGCAGGGGTCGGGCACGATCGTGCAGATGAGCAGCCAGGGCGGACGCATCTCCTTCCCCGGTGTCGGTGCGTATTCGGCCGGCAAGTTCGCGCTCGAAGGCTGGTCGGAGGCGCTGGCCGGCGAGGTCGCGCCGTTCGGGGTCCGGGTGATGATCGTCGAGCCGAGCCGGTTCCGCACCTCCTTCAACGCGCCCGACGTGCTCGGGGTCGCCGACGCCAGCGCCGCGTACACCGGGCTGCTGGGGGCCGTCCGCAACGACATGGCGAGCGCCGACGGGATGCAGGAGGGCGATCCAGCACGGGCCGCGGAGATCATCGTGGACCTGGTCGCCGGTGACGAGCTGCCGCTGCGCCTTCCGCTCGGGCGTGAGGCGGTCGAGCGCATCGGAAGGTCCTACCGGCAGAACCTGGAGGAGCTCGAACGCTGGGCCCCTACCGCACGTGCCGCCGACTTCCCGGGCGCCGCCGCATCCGCCCGGCCGATCTAGAGTGGCGCCATGGCCACGGACGATCTGATGTCGAAGGCGCTCGCCGCCCTCGACGCGGTCGACGGCCCGATGTCGGTCGAGGTGATCCACCGCCTCGTCGACGTCGGCGCCGCCACCGACCCCATGACCATCACGGAGGTCGCCGACCTGCTCGACATGTCGCCGCACACGCTGCGCTACTACGAGCGGATCGGACTGGTGCAGGTTGGCCGCGACGCCAGCGGCCACCGCAGCTACGACGCGGCGGCGGTGCGGAGACTGGTGTTCCTGACCCGCATGCGCCTGTCCGGGATGGCCATGCGCGACCTTCAGCACTACATGCGGCTGGCCGATGAGGGCGACGACACCGTCCCCGAGCGCCTCGACCTGCTGCTCGAACACCGCGACACGATCCGCCGCCAGCTCAAGGAGCTGACCCTGTCGCTGGCGGCGACCGAATACAAGATCGCCACCTACGGCGGCCACACCGGCCCGTCGTCAGCGGAGAACGCCTGACGTTCGGGAGAGGGGAACCGCGTTGAGGACGCAAGCTCCGCCACCGTGCTGATCCTCCGCCGGTGCCGGTCAGACCGTGAGGCGGCCGCCCCATAGAACTCTGAGCGCGCACACCGGGATCCGGTGGGAGTTCCTGCCCCAGGAGTTGGGGTTCGGGTCGGGGATGTCGTGCTGGCGGCGGCTGGCCGAGTGGCATCAGGCCGGCGTGTGGGACAGGTTGCACCGTCTGCTGCTGGAGGTGCTGCATGCCGCCGGGCAACTGGACTGGTCCAGGGCGGTGATCGACAGCTCGCACGTCCGCGCGCTCAAGGGCGGCCCAAAACCGGGCCGAGCCCGGTCGACCGCGGCCGGCCGGGCTCCAAGCACCACCTGCTGACCGACGGGCACGGCACCCCGCTCGTGGTGTCGTTGACCGGCGGGAACCGCGGGCGACGTCACTCAGTTGATGCCGCTGCTTGGGGCGGTGCCGCCCGTCCGGGGCCGGGTCGGCCGGCCTCGGCGAAGCCCCGGGCGGCTGCTGGCCGACCGCGGCTACGACCACGACAAATACCGCCACCTGGTGTGGGCCAAGGGCATCAAGCCTGTTATCGCCCCTGCGGCGCCCCGCACGGGTCCGGGCTGGGCGTCCACCGCTACGTCGTCGAGCGCACCATCGGCCTGCTGCACTGGTTCCGCCGTTTACGCATCCGCTGGGAAATCCGCGACAACATCCACGAGGCGTTCATGACCCTGGCCGCAGCCATTATCTGCTGGCGACGCCTCGCCCACCGATTCTGTTACGACCGCTAAGACCACCGGACACCGCAGAACTCATCGCGGCCCCACGAGAAAGACCCAGAACCGCATCCAACCGGATACCGGCAAGATCGGTGCTCGAGAGCGCCGACGCCCCGAGCAGGCCCGCCCTAGGCGGGCCGCACGCCGTCCCCCTAGACCTGCTCGGCCACGGCCCGGACTTCCCCCTGCTCCAGGATCCTGGTGGCGGTCGAGGCGTCCTGCTCGTCGATCTTCGGTGTGACGTCCTCGCTCACCGGATTGCGTGGCGGCGAGTCCATCACCGGGAGGCCCAGCCGTACAGGCTCGACGGCGACGCGGTGTACCGCCTGATCGACCGGGCGGACAGCTCCGGCCGACCAAAGTCGGTATCGCGTTGCCTTCTTTTGGAGGCTGTGGGCACCCCGGGCATGGCGGGAGCCTGGGATCATGAGCGAATCGAAGGTTCCCCTTGCGGCGGGGTCGTACGCCGGTTCCCCGGCCGAGGAGCTCGCCGGGCGCAAGCGAGGTCACCGGATCGCCGCGGGAGTGGACCAGCGGGTGCTGTTCTCGCGGACCGGACGGCTGGAGCTCCATCCCGACCGCCTTGTGATCGGCGGCTGGCATGGTGGGTCCGATCTCGTGCTGCGGCCGGAGGAGGTGAGATCGGTGGCCAATGAGTACACCGACCTGTACGGACGGTTCGTCGGCGGGCTGCTGAACTCGGGCAGGCCGCTCATCGTGGAAACCGTCACGGCCGGCGAGATCTACCTGATGGTGGATCACAAGACGTTCCTGGAGACCACCGCCAACCGCAAGTGGACCCGCCTGCTGAAGAGCTGGCTGGAATCGAGCGATGGCTGAGCCGGGCATGCGACGAAGGTGGCAGACGGCCAAGCCGGTATGGGTCGTGACGGCCTTGATGACGCTCTCTTTGAGCGTCCCGGCGGTCGGCGCGGCGGTCACGACGGGCGGCGCCGACCTGGTGGTGCGCACCGATCTGGGTCCGGTGCGCGGAGTCGCGGCGGGACGCACGGAGCTTTATCAGGGCATTCCCTACGCCCAGCCGCCGACCGGGTCCAGGCGCTGGCGCCCGCCGGTCCGTCCTCGTCCCTGGACGGCGGTACGCGACGCGAGCGAGCCCGGACCGGCATGCGCCCAGCTGGACGAGACCGGTGGTGTCGCGGCTCATTCCTCCGAGGACTGTCTCTACCTCAACGTCACCGGCCCCCGCCGGAACCGTTCTGAGCGCCGGCCGGTCGTGGTGTACCTGCACGGCGGAGCGTTCAGCTCGGGTTCGGGCAGCGACTTCGATGCCCGCCGCATGGCCGCCACTGGCGACGTCGTGGTGGTCACCGTCAACTCCCGGCTCGGCGTGTTCGGGTTCTTCGGCCATCCCCGGATGGCCGGGTCGGGCACCTACGCTCTGGCCGACCAGCGGGCCGCGTTGCGCTGGGTACGGGCCAACGCGCAGGCGTTCGGCGGCGATCCGGGTAACGTCACGCTGATGGGAGAGTCCTCGGGCGGGGCCAGCGTCTGCGCCCAGCTGGTCTCGCCCCCGGCGGCCGGGCTCTTCCACCGCGCGATCATCCAGAGTGGTTCCTGCCTGCAGAGCTGGCCAAAGAACGTGATGGCTCCCAGGCTCGACGCCATCTCCTATTGGGCGCCCCGAACGGCCGTGCAGGCTCGGGGCGCCTCCGCGGCGGCGGGGCTGGGCTGCGCGGGACCGGACGGACCGGCATGCCTGCGCCGGACGGAAACCGGGGAGCTCCTGGCGTTGAACGGCCAGTTCGTCATGCCGGCGTTCGGGACCTGGGCGCTGCCCACCGACCCGGTCAAGGCACTGCGAACCGGCGCCTTCCACCGGGTACCGGTGATGCAGGGCAACACCCGGGACGAACACCGGCTGTTCGGGAGCCTTTTCGAGGCGGAGAAGCCCATCGATGACGCCCGTTACCGGGCTCTGCTGGCGACGTCCTTCGGAGAGCGCCTGGCTCGTCGCGTCTACGTCCGGTATCCGCCCGGGGCGTACTCCGGCCAGTCGGGTTCCCCGGCCGCGCTGGCCTGGGCCGCGGTCGGCACCGATGTCGGATGGGTGTGCCCGACCCTCGCCGCCGACCGGCTTCTGGCCCGCCACGTGCCCGTCTTCAGTTTCGAGTTCGCCGAGCCGAACGTCCCGGACTTCCTCGGCATCTTCCCCAAGGACTACCCGCCCGGCGCCTATCACGGCTCGGAGCTCCCCTTGCTCTTCGACATCGAGGGCACGTCCGTGCGGCTCGACCCCGCGCAACGGAACCTGTCCGAATCGATGACCATGTACTGGGCCGCGTTCGCCGCCCAGGGCGATCCGAACAGGGCGGGGCTGCCCCGCTGGCCGAGGTTCCCGGCCACCCAGTCGCTGGACTCCGCGCGCGGCGGGATCTCCCAGACCGATCTGGCCGCCGGTCACCACTGCCGCTTCTGGGCGTCACGGACATGAGGACCCCATGGTGGTCGGCGCCGGGGGCGCGTCGAACCGAGCCGGATCGTGACCCGGTCGCCGAAACGCCGACAGGGGCGACGCCGGCCCCCGTGGTCGACGCCGTCGCCATCGGCGTCGCGGTGGTGATCGGCGCGCTGAACCTCTGGCCTCGTTACGCGCGGGGAGCGGACACGCTCGCCAACGCCGACCTGGCGGCCGGGCTCGCCTGCTGCTCGGCCTTGGTGATGCGCCGCCGCCGGCCGGTCGGCCTGGCGCTGGTCGTCACGGCGGTCTCGGCCGTGTCCCTGGCGGCCGTGGGCGCGGCGTTCGTGGCGACGCTGTCGGTCTCCGTGCGGCGCTCCTGGTCCGTGGCGGCGGGGATCGGCGCGCTCGGCGTGCTGACCGGGATGATCGCCGTGGCGCTGCATCCCCCTCCCGATCTGCCCTACGCGGCGAGCGTTGCGATCATCGCCCTGCTGACCGCCGCGACGGTCGGCTGGGGGCAGGCGATCCGCGCGCGACGCCAGCTCCTGGCCTCCCTCGCCGAGCGGGCCCGCCGCGCCGAGAGCGACCGGCACCTCCGGGAGGCCGAGGCCAGGCGGCTGGAACGGGTGCGGATCGCCCGCGAGATGCACGACGTGCTCGCCCATCGGATGTCCCTGCTCAGCGTGCACGCCGGCGCGCTGGAGTTCCGCCCGGACGCTCCGCCGGAGGAGATATCGCGCGCCGCCGGAGTGATCCGCAGCGGCGTCCACCAGATGCTGGTTGACCTGCGCGAAGTGATCGGGCTGCTACGCGAGGACCCGGTCGACGGCGTGGACGCCCCACCGCCCTCGCTCGCCGGTGTGGCTGGCCTCGTAGAGGAGTCGCGGCGCGCGGGCGCACAGGTCAGTTTGGCCATGGACGTCGGGAACGTGGAGGCGGTGCCCACCCTGGCCGGGCGCACCGCCTACCGAGTCGTCCAGGAGGGATTGACGAACGCGCGCAAGCACGCGCCGGGCATGCCGGTCACCGTCACCGTGCGGGGCGAGGCCGGGCACGGGCTGGAGGTCCAGGTCCACCAGCCGCTGCCCGGCCCCGGCTCCGATCGCGGGCGTCCGGCGATCCCGGGGACCGGCACCGGCCTGACCGGGCTGTCCGAGCGTGCCACGCTGGCCGGCGGGCGGCTGGAGCATGGCCCGGTGGCCGGCGCCCACCTGCTGCGCGCGTGGCTGCCGTGGGAGGCGTGATGCCGGAACCGATCAGGGTGTTGCTGGTCGACGACGAATGGCTGGTGCGGGCGGGTCTGGCCACCATGCTCGGGGGCGTCGAGGGGATCGAGATCGCCGGCGAGGCCGCCGACGGTGCCGCGGTGCCCGCGGCGGTGAGTGCCACCCGCGCCGACGTGGTTCTCATGGACATCCGGATGCCGGGGACCGACGGCCTGACGGCGACCCGCCTGTTGCGCGCCGCCGACGGCGCCCCCGAGGTCATCGTCCTGACCACCTTCGACACCGACGAGCACGTTCTGCGTGCCCTGCGCGCGGGCGCCGGAGGCTTCCTGCTCAAGGACACCCCACCAGCCGAGATCGTGACGGCGATCCGGCGCGTCGCCGCCGGTGAGCCCATGCTCTCCCCGTCGGTCACCCGCAAGCTCATCACCCATGTCACCGGCCGGGACCACCAGACCCGGACGGGCGCCCGCACCCGGCTCGCCTGCCTCACCGACAGCGAGCGCCGGGTGGCAGAGGCCGTCGGCCGCGGGCTGTCCAACGCCGAAGCCGCCGCCGAGCTGTACATGAGCGTCACCACCGTGAAGACGTACGTGTCACGCATCATGCGCAAGCTCGACCTGAACAACCGCGTCCAGATCGCCCTGCTCGTCCACGACGCCGAGTGAGCGTCGCAGTCTCACCGCGCTCGGAGCACCGCCCCACCAGCAGGCGTCGACCCGTGCGCAGACGAACCCGCCGCGGCTGCCGCTGACGGGCCGGGCCGGTGCCACGAACCCGGCACCCGGCAGGTCGGGCTGTCTGTTGATCGGATGTCCCCGGCCTCATGCGCATGGGTAGTGCGATGAGTTCGTTCGTGGACGGCCCCGATCAGGGTTCGGCCAGCCGTCGTGGATCCCCGAGATCAGAGAAGAGGTGGTGCAGTGCGCACGTTCATGGCCGCAGCCGGTGTTGTCGGGTTGGCCGCGGGGACGATCCCGGGCCTGTCAGGCACCGCGACCGTCGCTGCGGGGGCGGTGGGATCACCTGCCATGGGGCGCCGTTAACGGCACCCCTGTCGGCGAGGTCGATGCTCATCGAGGGGTCGAGTACACCATCGGCGCGGTCCGTCTGGCCCGGTCACGCGGCCGATTCGCCTGGCTACGATCCTTACCGTTGCTCTTTGGTGGCCACTATGAGGAGGCACGCTATGGCTGGGCCGCTGGACTCCGCGCATGCCATCACCAAGCTCCCCTGCCAGGACCTGGACCGAGCGCGGCGGTTCTACCGGGACCGGCTTGGCCTGGAGGCCGTCGAGGAGCGCGAGGGCGGACTGCGCTACGTGTGCGGGACAACGGAGTTCCATCTCTTCCTCTCGTCCGGGACCGCCTCGGGCACCTCAACGCAAATCGGGTTCGAGGTGGACGACCTCGACCAGGTCGTTACCGACCTACGGGCACGCGGACTGCAATTCGAGGCGATCGATGTTCCCCGCTTCAAAGTCGAGGGCGACATCGTGACCGTCCCCAGCAACTATCCCAGCAAGGGACGCGGCGAGCGTGGCGCGTTCTTCCGCGACAGCGAAGGGAATCTCCTGGCGCTCGGGCAGGCGACCCGCTGACCGACCTGCCGCCCGTGGGCGGCGTCCTCTTACGGGACTCCGGAGCCGACACCATCGCCTTCAGCCAGGGGAGCAGCCGGCGTTGCGTTCGGCTCGGGCGCATCAGCTATGCGCGAACCAAGGACGCCGATCTGGATGAGGCTGCCGACTGCCTCATTCGGCATTATCGCGGTGCGGTTGACCCCGCTACCCCGGCCTGGGATTAGAACCCCGTGAAGAGAGGCCAAGGAGGGGCCTACACCGTCCTGTTCACCGCTGCGGTGGCGACCGCCGGGGCCGCCGGTGGACGCACTTACATCCGTGGCTCGACCTTGCACACCGCAACGGCAGGGCACACTTGCCTGCGGGCCGCGGCGGCCGGGTCGGACCCCGACGCCAGGTGTGGACACCCGCCGACAAGCCGCGCCGATGCGCAGGGTTGTTGAGATCGACGTGGTCGCGTTGAGCTCGTCCGCGACCGCGCGGCCCCTCCTCCACGAGGGCCCCGCCGCGGGCCCGATAGCAGGGCCCGGTCGCGGGCCGACGCCCGCTGCCGGCTCGTCGAGGCGGACGCTAGCCTGCCGATGTGGCTGAGACTTGGAGCGAAGATCGACTCGTTGCCGACGGCTTTCGGCGTGTCCTCGTCGAACTGGATCGGTATGACGGCGTACGCGCAGGTCTTACCGAGGTAGACGGCAAGGTGCACTACTTCCAAAGCCTCAACCAGTTCGACATGGTTGATGAAGTTGAGTACTACGTGTGGCCCGCGAGCGACGACGTTGCGGCGATGGAACGCGAGCAATGGGTCATCTATGTCGAGTGGAACCGGCGTTATGAGGCCGGAGAGGCCGGGGTGGACAGCCATCCAGGGCACGGAGGGCTCGACGCGCGGTATGACGAGCTGAAATCGTTGCTCACGCCGCACCGCCGGGCGCCGGCTGATGCGCTGCGCATGTTGGCCGAGTGGCGGTTCGGCCCGGGCGCACGCTACCGGGCCGAGGGTATCGACACCTGGGTCCGGTGGAAGGCGATCGGGTAAGTCGGCAACGATCACGACCGGCCACTCCCCAGCCCTTGGCGAACGACCCTGACACCAAGGGCAGTCACAGAGAGTGCTCACCTGACTGGCCGTACACGGGGGACTCTGCTCTGGCCGCTGTCACTCCGGGGAAGATGCCAAGAGAATCTGCCGTCCCTTGGAGAAGCTTGGGCGGATCAAACACCGGTCAACACGCTTATTGAAACTCACCTGGCTGGAGGAGCACGCCTCTGCTTCCTCCCCGTTCAAGTTCACCGCTTAGAAGTCATAACAAAATGTGTATGTGAAGCGACATTGCGTGATGTTGGGTGTGGTGTGGGCGGGTGCGTAAGGGCGGGCAACCTCTATGGATCGTGTGCGACAGCTTGTGGGAGCGGGTTGAGCCGCTGCTGCCGAAGGTGGAGCGCCGTAAGCGCCACCCTGGGCGTAGGCGGTTGGACGACCGCAAGGTGCTGTGCGGGATCTTGTTCGTGTTGCACACCGGGATCCGGTGGGAGTTCCTGCCCCAGGAGTTGGGGTTCGGGTCGGGCATGACGTGCTGGCGGCGGCTGGCCGAGTGGCATCAGGCAGGCGTGTGGGACAGGTTGCACCGTCTGCTGCTGGAGGAGCTGCACGCCGCCGGGCAGTTGGACTGGTTCCGCCGTTTACGCATCCGCTGGGAAATCCGCGACGACATCCACGAGGCGTCCATGACCCTGTCCGCAGCCATTATCTGCTGGCGACGCCTCGCCCACCGATTCTGTTACGACCTCTAAGAGCCACTCCAGTAGGAAGCTGGCATCATCCATGGCGGAACCATATCGGCGGTGGCGCGGCCTGGTGACTGCCGTTCGCTGAGCACCTGGTGATAGCTGCACGGTGCGCGGCGGGGCGCTCGCCGCCCCTTGACCGGCCGCGCAGTTCGTCATCGTTGATGTCCGACCTTCAGAGCCCCCAATCGGCGGACGGGCTGTACCCTTGCTCGCGGCACGCGCCTTGGCGCTACTTAAAGTCGGTAGCCTGATTCTTCCGAGGCCAAAGTGAAGCGCTGACTCGCGTCCCGCAGAGTTCCTGACCCTTCACGATCGACTCATACGGCCTCACCCACACCCGAGGCGATCACATGTTCGGAAAGTACACCGCAGTCGGACTAAGCACTGGCCTCCTGGTCGGTGCTGTAGGCACTTTCCTCCAAGATGTCGACCATCCAAACAGCGACTCCGTTATCGGAACCGGGGTGCTGGGGGCGCTCGCTGGGTTCCTTGCCGGTTTCCTAACCGCAGTCATCACTCTGGCGCTCCGCCGCCTGCAGGATCGACGGGCCGGTCGAAGCGATTAGGGCCGCGAGAAGAAGCAGCGCGCAAGGCGGTTGCCCAGCTCAACAGCGGCGCTCAGCGCGTCGAGGCCTTAAAACCGATGCCGGAGCGGAAGGGTCGTCCTGCCGACGGCGATCCTGCCCGAGCTTCGGGCGCACCTCGACAGCTACGCCGAGCCCGGCCCCGACGGACGGGTGTTCACCGTCTCGAAGGGCGGCGCGCCACAAGCGAGCGTGACAAGAAGATCGCCGATGGGCTCAACCTGATGATCGGAGGGCGGCTGATGGTGCCACCGACGGACGACCTGGACGCCCCGGAGGGGCCGTCAGGAGCGCTCATCCCTGCCTGATCTGGCACGGATCTGGCACGTAGACGAGGAACAGCCCCGAGGAAGTACAAAAGCCCAGGTCGCCGGACGCCGGTTGACCTGGGCTTTCGGGGTGGGAGCGGGCGACGGGAATCGAACCCGCGTAGCCAGTTTGGAAGCGGCAGTTGAACACCTCTCGGAGATCGCCTCCAACCCGCTAAACTGCAGGTCAGGGGCCGTTTTCTATGCCATCCTGTGCTTGCCGATGACGCTCGGATTTCCATGATCCAGTGACAAATGAGTGACACATCGCCGAAGGCAAGGCGGGCGACCCCCGCCGCGCTCGCCAGACCTTCCGCACTTACGTAGAGGAACGCTGGTTCCCCAACCACCGCATCGAGGCGTCAACGCGCCAGGACTACGCCTACGCCCTCGCCTCCCACGTCATGCCGTACTTCGGCGACATGAGGCTGCAGGACATCAAGACCGTCCGTGAGTGGATCACGCACCTCAAGAAGCAGGGTGCCTCGGCCTACCGCATCAAGTACTGCAAGACGGCGATCCTCAACGCCATCTTCACCACCGCCGTCAACGACGGCGTCCTCGTCTACCACCCCAGCCGCGGCGTAAGACCGACCCCGTCCCCGAGAAGCCGCGCCAGATCATCACCGCCGACCAGTTCGCCCGTATCTACGAGGCGCTCCCTGACGCGACCGCCCAACTCCTCGTCGAGACCGACATAGAAAGCGGCCTCCGCTGGGGCGAGCAGACCGAACTCCGCGTCAACGACCTCGAGTTCGCCACCGGCATCCTCACCGTCAGCCGCTCCGTGGTCGAACTCGTCCCCAAGTTCCACCCCGAAGGCCGCCGCTTCCTGGTGAAGGACTACCCCAAGGGCAAGCGCTGGCGCCGCTTCAAAATCAGCCCCCAGATCGTCGCCAAGCTCAAGGCCCACGTAGAGGCCAACAACCTCGCCCCCGACGACCTCTTCTTCAGCCGCCACCGAGCCGAGCCGCCCAACCTCGAACTCCTAGATGTACTTGGCCATGATCTTGGTGACACCTGACCGGTAGGTGTTTGATCAGCAAGAAGACCTCCGGGCGTAGTGGAGTTTGCACGCTTCACCAGCA